>JAJPHS010000091.1 GCA_021325175.1 Terriglobia bacterium | reverse complement strand
GATCTTTTCCGCGCGGAGATCGCGTTCAGCCTGTTCCACGTTGGTACCGGCATCAAGGTCGATCTCTGGAAGGGCAACCTCGTCAACTGGTCCTGCGACTCGGGCCCAGAGTTCCGCGTCACTGCCGCCGACGGCCTCTATGAACTCAACCTGCCGTATCCGACGCGCAGGATTTCCCGCACGTGCTGGAAGCAGTTCAAGGGGCCGGCCTGCCCATATTCGGGCCCCGACACGTCCTGCGATAAAGGCTTCGACACTCCGAACGGCTGCCGCACGCACAGCATGGACAATTACTTCGGCGGCATCATCGCCAAGCCCCAAGGCGTGCGCATCAAGGACAACTCGACTGGCGTCTGGGGGTTCGGCCGCTCGACGCTCACCTCCGTCTCACTGGTGGCCGACTCGATCTACGATCAGGTCCTGCCCGAGATCTACACCGACTCGGCCATACCCGTAAACGCCAAGATCGCCATGGGGCGGGACAAGAGCGATTTCTACTCGGCGGTCGGCATCGTCGGCGAAGGGCCGCTCAGCGCCTACGGCATCGGCCACAAGCTTGACGGGCAATATCATCACGGCTATCCGGGTGCGCTTGGTCTGCTCGAGAATCGCGGGCTGGATCCGAATCCCACGCCCTTCGGCTTTGACACCGATGCGCCAGTGATCCCCGAACGCGCCGCGGGCACAGCCTTCGTCATGGTCCGGCGATCAGACGCCAAGGGCTTGCAGCTTTCGCGATTGAGCGAGCACTCCATGGCAGTCGTCGTCGCGCAGGGCCTCGGCGGCTGGATGTGGACCGCGCCCAGCAACCGCGCATGGCAGCCCGCGCTGACCAACCCCATCTGGATCGCCGTGAACATGCTCCTGCGGGCTCGCGGCATCCGGATGGGCGCAAACGCCACCGCGGAGCAACTCGACTTTGCCGAGACGCTGTTCGATTTGGAAGCGGCCATCGCGGCGGCGGCCATCTGCGACGAGCAGGTTTCAAAGCTGGTCGGCACGGGCACCGAGACCCAGTTCAAGTTCCGCGGCGTGCTTCAGGAGGAGAAACCCCTTCGCGACTGGCTTCAGGAAGTCCTGATGAACTGCCTGGGCTACTACACGTTCGCCAACGGCAAGCTCAAGCTCGGCGTGCGTGTGAACTCCTCCGCAGTCGAGGCCTTCACCGAAGGCAACATTCTGTTCCGTAGTCTTCAACTGGCGCCGCTCAAGCCCAGCTTCAACCATCTGACGGCCAACTTCGCCGACGAGGATTTCGACTTCGTCGCCAATTCGATCTCGCTCTACGATATCGACCACGCGTCGTTTCTCGGCGGCGCAAGCGGACCGCTGTTTCTGAAGTCGAGCGTCAACCTGTCCGGCACGGCGTCGAAGTCCCAAGCAGCGCGGATCATCACGGTTCGCTTGCGCGAAGAGTTGGGCGGCATCACGCCGACCGAGTGGAAGGCAGCGCGCCAGATCGCCTTCAGGACCACCGTGCTGGCTCTGAACAGCGAGCCCGGCATGGTCTGCTCGCTCACGCATCCCGACATGCCTGGCGGCGCGGGTGAATTCCGCGTCACCGGTTGGCGGCTGAACAAGGACTATTCGATTGACATCCAGGGCCGCACGGTGACGGACTCGATGTACGACCTGGTCTCAGGCCCGAAGCCCGCCGACGTCGTGCCGGAGCCGCCCGCCGAGGAAGTGCTCATCGACACGGGTGTGCCCGGCGTGCTGACCGGCACGCCGCGGCTCGGCGACTACGGGACCTTCGCCATCGACGACATGTCGGTTGCGCCGGATGCTTCAGGCAATGCCAACATCGTCGGTGCGCACGAGATCACGCTCGCGCTCTACTACGTCGATGAGTTGACCACGGACCTCTGGGCCTCAATCAACGAGCCGCTCGACAATACCGCGGATCCGGCCACCGTTATCTGCGCTGTGAATCCGGACACTGAGCGCGTCTTCCGCGTCAGTGATTTCGTGGTGTTCAACGACGAATCCGCCGACCCGTCCAACCCGGGCCGCCGCTCGTATGAGTGCGCCCAGATCATCGGCCCCGGCGCCGAGGGCGAAGTCGTGCCGTCTGGGACGTTCGTCTTCCAACGCGCCTACCCGGACGTCTCCGAAGGCCAAGCGACGTTTGGCACCCTGCGTTGCGCCCATCTGGCTGGCATCCGCTTCTACAAGCTCGACAAAAAGACCTTCACCTTCAGCGTCCGCAAGGGCTTCTTCCGGACGCCGGGCCTGCCCGCGCGCATTGAAGCGAAACTGCCAAGCGCCTGCGTCGTGGCCGCGCTCGCCGGCGTGGCCAACCACTTCGGCTACGGGCCCTTCACGGTCTTCCCGTTGTCGCGCCACAACGAACCTTACATGCCCGGCCTCCGGACCTGCAATGGCGGCGCCTACATCTTCCAGCGCCCCGGACCACTGGCCGTCGAGGAAACGGCAGCGATGCCAGTGCGCGTACAAGACTCGGCCAGCATCCGCTCGATCTACGCCTACGTGCAGCGCGGAACGAGCGATCCTGGGGCGCAGTTGTTCACCGTCAAGCGCCGTAGCGCCGTTGGCGCGGCGTGGGAGCCGCTCGAGTACATGGCTATCTGGACGTGGGACCCGCCGCTGACCAGCACCTACGAGGGGAAGGCCCCGCCCGACGAGCGGCGATTGCCTTACATGGATTGGGGCAACGTGATTCTCGACCCGATCACCGGCAGCCCTGAACCACAGACGCTGACCGTTGGCTGGATAATCCAGGATGAAAATGCCTTTCTACTCCAGCCCGGCATGTGGGTCCATCTTGGATTGGGAACCGCTCATGAAGAGTACGTGCGCGTCCTCTCCGTGGACCTGCCCAACATGCAGTTCACGGCTGTGGTGCGAAACGACCATCCGGCGCAGACGATGATTCAGCCGACGATCTGGCCGACGCCCGTGCTCAAAGAAGGCGATGATCTGAGCTACAACATCTACCGCGTGCCGACACCCGACGCGGGCGCGGATCTCACCGTCGTCATTCAGACCTGACGGAGCTTCAGTCGCGCGTCTCTTCGATGGCTTCGAGGACCTGCTTGACGATCTTCGGATGGAGGACAACGCCAGAATGAAACGGTACGACAATGCGGCGCGCGTCCTTCAGGAAGATGCGGTGGCTGCCCTTCGATCGCAGCAGAACGAAACCCGCAGCAAGCAACGCCTTTTCAGCCTCTGCGGCCGTCCAGCGAGGCAGCTTAGGCATTGACTTCAATGGCCGTCGTCAGAATCTCCTGACTCAAGAGCACGTCGCGCTCGTCAGGAGGCAGCGTCTCCAGGTAGAGTTCAATGGCCTCGCGGATGTGGGCCAGGGCCTCTTCAAGGCTGGCGCCTTGCGACTGGCAGCCCTTCAGTTCCGGGCACCAGGCGTAATAGCCGTGCTCGTCTTTTTCGATGATCACGCTCGCCTTTCGCGCCATAACTCAAGTGTACCGTCGCCGGGCTGCATTCGGTTAACGGACCATGCCCTCCGCCCCACTCCTCCTCTTCGACCCCCGCCGCACCATCCAACTCCAGGGATTCTCCGGCCACGCGGCGACCACCACGCTCCACGACGCCACCGAAACCGGCTTCCAGATCTCAGGCATCTTTCAGGCGGCCGAGGATTTCGCCAACGTCCAGCTCTTCTCGGCCTACGACTACTTCAATCACCTGCGCGTGAAGCCGCTCCCGGTGACGGATCTCTCCGGGCTGACGCTCCATTACGACATGGAGATCCTGCCCGTGAACGGCGAGGAAGGAAACGTCCGGCCCGACTGCGTCCGCTACGCCTCGGTCGGCTGGGACAAGCTCACGATCACCACCGGCGCGGGGGACATCTACGAAGTCCCGCTGATGAACCACGCGGCAGTCGTCGCAGGGGCAGCTTCGAATTCTCGCTCCACGACCGCGACGCGGAGTCTCTCGACGAACTGCTCGTCGGCCAGCCCTCACCGACAAGGCCTACGTCTACTTCATGGGCACGCGCTGGTCCTGCTCCTCGGCCGAGGCGATCGCCTTCTGCAACCTCGAAACGCAGCTCCTCAACAACATCAGCGCGCCTGACGTTCCTTCCTGCGAGCAGGCCATCTGGTGGCAAGACGACCCGAACTTCTGGCACTATCTGCTGGTGAACAACGGCGGTGCGGGCATCCAGGAGGCTGGCGCGATTGATGCCGCAGACATTGCCTCGCGCCTGGCTTCGATGGTCGGCCTCTCGAGTTACCTCGTTGATTGCACCGTCTCGGGCAACGTCATCACTGTCACTCTTGAGCCGGGCGTGAATGGCCCGGTCGAGGTCTCGACCAACAGCGGCTCGGCGCCCGCCACGCTGAGCCGATCCGTGCCTGGCATCTACACCGCGCAAGTCGCCTCCTCGGCTGAAATCCGGGTGGGCGACTACGTCGGCATCGACATCGGCAGCGCCAACGACGAAGTTGTCAAGGTCCTGGCTGTTGGTCCGGGCACCTTCACTGCCTTCTTCACGAAGCCGCACTACGGGAAGGTCTCGAACATTCAGTGCCGCGTTCTGCCACGGGCGCGGCACTTCGGACGGGTGCTGAAGAATCGCATGGTGGACGTGCCGACGCCCGATTACGGCGAGCTCCGAAACATAGCGTGAAGCCCTTTCCTTTACGGATTCTGCGGGCGAGGCGCGTTTTGGGAAGTAGCGCGGCGTACGCGCTTCAGGGCTTTTTGTTGGCGCGAACGTGCGCGCCCCATTTTCTCGTTTCATTCAACAACGGCTACGGCCTGTTTTGCGGCTGCCGCCCGAGCGGGCTGGACAGAGCCGGGTTCGCGATGTCGCGTTTCCCTTCGGCGCATGGAACCGGAGACGGTACAATGGATATCGGCGAAAACGGCAGCCCGATCAAAACAAAATGAGCAATCTCATCGTTCTAGGCGCGCAGTGGGGCGACGAAGGAAAAGGGAAAGTAGTCGATTTACTCGCGGACCGCTTCGATGTTGTTGCACGCTATCAGGGCGGGCACAACGCCGGACACACCATCTATATCGGCGAGCAAAAATTCGTCCTCAAGCTGATTCCCGGGGGAATTTTGCGGCCGAATACCGAAGTCGTCATCGGCAACGGAGTAGTCATCGATCTGGCGGCCCTGATCGAGGAGATCGAAAAACTGGAGGAATCCGGAATCGATGTTCGCAATCGCCTGCGCGTCAGCAATCGCGCGCACGTGATCTTCCCCTTCCACCGGCTGATTGAAAAGATGTCGGAAGCGCGCGAAAATCGCATCCCCATCGGCACCACCTCGCGCGGCATCGGACCTTGTTACGAAGATAAAACCGGCCGCCGCGGCATCCGCGTGGCGGATCTGATGGACGCGGAAAATTTCCGGATGCTGTACGATATTCTGGCCGCCGACAAGCAGATTCTGGCGGCGACGTTCCACCTCGATGAGCCCGTGAACTACGCCGAAATTCGCGAAAAAACGGAAGAATACGCGCAGCGCATCCGGCCGCTGGTCTGCGACACCGCGGCGTTTCTGCACGAGGCGATGGCGCGCGGCAAGCGTATTTTGTTTGAAGGCGCGCAGGGCACCATGCTGGACATCGATCACGGGACGTATCCCTTTGTCACTTCCTCCAGCGCCGCCGCCGGCGGAGCCTGCACCGGAACCGGCGTGCCGCCCACGAAAATCGACGGGATCGCCGGTGTTTCGAAGGCGTATATTACACGCGTCGGTTCGGGTCCGTTTCCGAGCGAAAGCAAGGACGCGGCCGGCGATCTTTTGCGCCGCGAGGGCAACGAGTTCGGCGCCGTCACCGGACGCCCGCGCCGCTGCGGCTGGTTCGATGTTCCGCTATTGCGCTATACCGCGATGGTCAACGGTTTCGACACGCTGGTGATTACCAAGCTCGACGTTCTGGATCATCTGGAACAGATTCCGGTCTGCATCGGCTATCGCTTGTGCGGGAAGGAATTAAAAGAAATGCCCGCGACGTATCGCGAGCTGGAAGCGATTCAACCGATCTATAAAGCTCTTCCGGGCTGGCTCGCTCCGACGCGCGGCATTTCCCGCTTCGAGGATCTGCCCAGCGCCGCGCGGGATTATCTTCGCTTTCTTGAAGAAAGCACCGGCGTCGAAATCGGCGGAGTTTCGATCGGTCCGGAGAGGAATGAAACCATCATCCGGACCGGAACAAAACTCCAGCGGCTGATTTAAACATTACCTGCGTCCGCCGTAGCCGCGGAAATGGCCTTCGACATGACCGCCGCGGAAGCCGCGATCGTGGTCGCGGTCCTGGTGGTAATCCCGGTCAAAGTGGCCGCCCCACCCCCAATAGGCGTACGGATAGACATACGGAACGGAGTAATAATAATCCGGCTCTACATCGCCGTCGAGGCTGTGGATATGCGCAAGGGTTTTGAATTAGATCCCCGGAATGAATGTGGAAACATTATGATTGATAGGAGGATTCTTGCGCGTTCTGATTATCGGCGGCACTGGCTACATCGGCCCCCCAGTGGTATACGAGCTGTTAAGCAGGGGGCACGAGGTGACGATCTTCCATCGTGGTGAAACCGTTGGCGATCTGCCCCGGGAAACTCGACATGTTTTGGGGGAGCGTCGCGATTTGCTCTTTCACCGGAACACGTTCCGGCAACTTCGTATCGAGGTGGTCGTTGACATTATTGCCGGGGCGAGGAGCGATACTAAAACGTTCGTGGATACTTTTCGGGGAATCGCATATCGCGCCGTCGTTCTGAGCAGTGGGGACGTGTATCGTGCATACGACGTATTCTTCCGTCGTGAATCTGGCCCGCTGGAGCCAACTCCTCTGTCGGAGGGGGCCCGCCTCCGAACTCGGCTTTACCCATTCCGTGGGACTGCGATGCCGACTGTACCCTGGGTTAATTGGGACGAGTACGAGAAAATTGATGTCGAGCAGGAAGCGCAATCCGCTCCAGAGCTGCCGACCACGATCCTTCGCCTCCCAATGATATACGGTTGATATACGGTCCAGGAGACCACGAAGGTCAAAAGAGTCGGTTTTTCGCCTACTTGAAACGTATGGACGATAAGCGGCCGGCAATTTTACTAGACAGAGGTACAGCAAGTTGGCGGGGCCCCTGGGGCTATATTGATCACGTGGCAGGAGCGATTGCGACCGTAGTCGAAAGCGATTGTGGGGTTGGTCAGATCTATAATATCGGGGATGCTACAAGCCCCACAATCGCCGAATGGGTACGGGACCTTGCGGAGACTGTCGGCTGGCGCGGAGAGTTAATCGTAGTGGCTGGCGAATGCCCTCCGCCGAGCATGTCCGGACAGTTCAATACCGCGCAGTATTTAGTGATGGACAGCTCGAAAATACGCCGCCACCTCGGATGTGAGGATTTTGTCACTCGAGACGAAAGGCTGACGAGAACCAGCTCCTGGGAGTTGGCCCACCCCGCCACGGGAGATCGACCCTCAGATGTTCAATTATGCGGCGGAAGACGAAATCCTTGCTTCGTGCCCCATCCGGGAGCACGGGGATCCGTAGCCAGATAGTATTCGATCTCGTGCATGATAGTATTCGATCTCGTGCATGGATTTCAACCGGGATCCCGAAGAACTTGTTTGCCTGTTTGGGGGAGGACTTGCGGTGTTTTAAGTACCTATACTTTACAGACATGGATGTTAGTCAGAATCCATCCGTATCCGAGCTGGCAGGCAGAATTGTCCAGGCGTGGGCGCTCCGCGCGGAGGCAATAAAATCTGAGGTCGCACGCTTTCGATCGGTCCTATCGCCCGAGGAAACATATCGCGCCGCGAGCTTCCGCTTTGATGACCTCCGAAGTACATTTATCTTGGCGCGCGCGTGTGTCCGAATCCTGCTCGGATCTTACCTGGGCATCGCCCCGGCCGCTGTTCAGTTTAAGTATGGAATCAAAGGAAAGCCTAGCGTTCTCGGAGGGAAAGATCTTCAGTTTAACGTCTCGCATTCCGGTGGGCTCGCTGTCTTCGCATTCACTCTCGGCTGCGACATCGGTATTGATATAGAACAGGTTCGATCGCTTTCGGACATTCAGGATATCGCAGATCGTTTTTTTTCAGTCGAGGAGGCTTCAGAACTGATGTCTGTACCAAACGGCCAACGCTTGCCTGCATTTTTCCGATGCTGGACGCGCAAGGAGGCATATGTCAAAGCGATCGGAGATGGTTTATCTGCACCACTTAATGAGTTTCGTGTAACAATCGGCGCAAACGAGCCTGCACGCCTAATCCATGTAGGGATCGAATCGCGTGGCTAGGCCGCCCGACTGCGGCCGGGAACAACAACTCCTCCAGCCGTCGATCATCCAGATCATCCGGCAGCGGCCAGCTCAAACCAGCT
>JAJPHS010000022.1 GCA_021325175.1 Terriglobia bacterium | reverse complement strand
TGCCGATAGCCACGTACACGGCGCGATTTTCCACCTTGCCTTCGTGCCGCATCTTCACCATCAGCGCGTCCAGAAACAGGATCGGATACAGCGGCTCCAGCGGCCGCTTCATCGCCGATGGCAGCCCGCAGTTCACCGCGCAGTGCAGCGACGGCCTGTATCAGATCACGCAGATGTATCCGGTGCGCGCCATCTCAAGGCAGTGCTGGAAGACGTTCAATGACGGCGTCAACTGCCCGTATGCGGCGCATGGCTCGGGCGGCGATCCCAACTCCTGCGATTATTATTTCGATTCGGCCAATGGCTGCCAGGCGCACGGCATGACGCCCTACTTCGGCGGCCATCCCGCTGAACCGCAGGGCGTGGTCATCAAGGACAACTCGACCGGCCTGTGGGGCTTCGGGCGCAATACAGTGACGGCGAACTGGCAGTTTCACGTGTACACGGAACTGCCAGCTTCGAACACCGGTTCCGGCCAGGCCACGGTCAGCGGCGATTTGCAGGGCGGCACGTACGGCGTGACGTGGGTGATCGATCCGGCGCAGACGCCGGTCTTCAACCGCGCCTTCCGCGACTGGCACGCGGACTACTTCGCCCTGCTCAAGGCCAACAACCTGAGCGCGGTCTGCGCGTTTTCCCAGGAACTCGTGAATCCGCCGGACAGCTGGATTCAGCGATTCCCGGACGGATCGCCCGTCGAAACGGCCACCGGCTTCGGCACGTTGAACAGCTCTCAGATCGCGTTCGGATCCGCGCCGCAGGCGTACCTCCAGCAGGCCTACGCCCAGACGGCGGCGATGATGCAGGCGGCGGTGACGTGACCCCCGAATCCGTCCAACATCGTAGCCGAATTTAAGACCATTGACCCGCTACCGAAATTCGTACCAAACGAAAGTAGGATTTTCGGCTGTCAAGGGCCTCCCGAGCCCGTTTTACGGGCCCGAAAATCACTCCAGAGACTAGTAGAGGACTCTGGCTTCGGGCGATGCGAAAGAGCGCTTCGCCCTGATCTAAGATATCTTCCGGCAAACGGCGGCCCGGGTCAAGGGCGGCGATAGCCGGCGGAGCGAACCCTTAAGGCGGCCCGCCGTTTGCCGTATGCGAGTCAGAAAGGGCGAAGCGCTTCTGTGGGTTACCCTGGTGCAAGCTGGCGAACGCGGCCGGCATTCGATCGTCCAATGCACTGTGCGGTCGGTGATGATTGTAGTGGTCACGCCACTCGGCAAGCTTCTGGCGAGCCTGTGGGAGTGATGGGAACCACTCGACGTTCAAACATTCATCGCGCAGCCGGCCGTTGAAGCTTTCGATGAAGCCGTTCTCGACGGGCCGGCCCGGCCGGATGAAACAAAGCTGCACGCCGGTCGCGATCGCCCAGGCTTCCATCGCACGCCCGGCGAACTCACTTCCGTTATCGACGGTCAGACTGCGCGGCGCGCTTCGCTCGCCCATCGCACGGGTGAGCGCGGCAACCACTTTGGGCCCGTTCATCGAGCGATCCGCCTCCAGCCAGACGCAGGTACCCCCTGCGTTCCTCGCTGCGTTTGGCGCGGCTCGGCGCCGATCTTGGCGCTCACCTCCGCCATCGTGCGGATCGGGTCCTCCGCGCTCCCGGCCACCTCCACCAGCTTGTCTGCCAGCTTGTCCTGTTCTTGGCCATCCGCTGTCATGCTCCTTTCGCGAAAGTCCTGAATACTTCCACCGGAGCCAGCAGCGGCTGGCCTGTCAAGACCCCAATTTACACCCTCGATTTTACGCGGCCCACCCCCGATGGCGCCTACGGCCACGAGCGCGATTTCGGCGGAGATATTTTTCACAATTTCGACGAAATACTGGAACACCTCGCCGCTGCATTACGTGCAAAACGTGAAGACGCCGGCGCTGGTGCTGCATTCCGACAATGATTATCGCGTCCCGATCGAACAGGGCGAGCAGTGGTTTCGCGCCTTGCAGAGGTATTACGTAACCAGCGAGATCGTGTTTTTCCGAAGGAAAATCACAATCTGAGGCGAACCGGCGAGCCGAAGCATCTGGTCGAAAGCGTGAACTGGCAGTGCTACTGGTTCGATCGGTTCTTAAACAGGGATGAGAATGCAAAGCGGCCGGTCGATGAACCAGATCCGCCTGCGGGGAAAGCGGTGACGCGGCGCGACAATGGGAGCGGATGATTGAGCTGCCTCGTTCCATTGAAACGATCGTTGTCGAACTGCGCGCCCAGGGATTCCGGCCGCTGATCGTCGGCGGCGCCGTCCGCGATGCGCTGCTCGGCCGCGCGGCGAAAGATATCGATATCGAGGTTTACGGAATCACCTATGACCGGCTCGCTCAGATTCTTTCGCGATTCGGGCGAGTGGACCTGGTGGGCCGATCCTTCGGAGTGGTTAAGCTCGACGGGCACGACTTCAGCGTGCCGCGACGGGATAACAAGATCGGCCGCGGCCACCGTGATTTCCTGACGACGTTCGACCCATCGATTACGCCGCGCGAGGCAGCCAGCCGCCGGGACTTTACGATCAACGCGATGGCCTACGATCCGGTGTCGCACGAGGTGCTCGATTTTTTCGGCGGCCGCGGGGATTTGCAAAATCGCGTCCTGCGCGCGACAAGTTCCGCGTTTTCCGAAGACCCGCTCCGGGTGCTGCGCGGGATGCAATTCGCTTGCCGCTTCGATTTAACCGTCGATCCCGCCACGGCGGAGATGTCGCGGGCGATCGCCGACCAATATTCGACCATCGCCCGGGAGCGGGTCGCCGAGGAGTTCATGAAGTGGGCCACGAAGGCCTCGCATCCCGGGCGGATTTTCGAGTATCTGGAAGCGACCGGGTGGCTCGCGCATTTTCCTGAATTGCAGCGCCTGAAGGGCGTGCCGCAGGATCCGGAGTGGCACCCGGAAGGCGACGTGGCGGTCCACACCATGCACGTTGTCGATTTCGCGGCGCGCATTGCGGAGCGCGATCATTGCCAGGGCGACGATCGGGCGGTGCTGATGTTCGCCGCGCTGGCGCACGACTTCGCCAAGGCGGATACGACGGAGCTGCGCGAAAAAGACGGGCGCCTGCGATGGACCTCCTATGGGCATGAAGCGGCGGCCGGTCCCGCGGCGCGCGCATTCCTGGAGCGGATTGGCATCAAAAACGCCATCATCGAACAGGTGGTTGCACTGGTGCGGCATCATCTGGCGCATTCAAGCATCGGCCCTGAGGTGACGCCGCGCGCGGTGCGAAGGCTGGCGGCGAGACTCGCGCCCGCCAGCATCATGCAACTGATCCGGCTGATCGAGGCCGATGCTTCGGGCCGGCCGCCGCGCGAGCCGGGACTGCCGGAATCGGCGGCGAGGATCCGGGAGGTGGCGGAGGCGCAGGCGGTCGAGCAAAAGCCGCAGAGCCCGTTAATCCTGGGGCGCGATGTCCTGCCGTTTTTCGATAATCAAGCCGGGCCGCACATCGGCGAAGTGACCCGTGCTGCTTATGAAGCGCAGCTTGATGGCGCCTTTTCGACGGAGGAAGAGGGCCGAAAATGGCTAGAGGATTATCTGCGCCGGAAATCGAACGCTAACTGATGATTCCCTTGCGGACGGCGTAGAGGATCAGCTCCGGGACCGAGTGCAGATTGAGCTTTTGCAGAATATGAGTTCGGTGCGTTTCGACCGTATAAAGGCTCAAATTGAGCAGATTTGCGACTTCTTTGTTGCTTTTTCCTTCCGCAACCAGTTGCAGAACTTCGCGCTCGCGATTGGTTAGAAGCTCGTAGCTGTCCTCGGCGCCCATTTCGGCCAGTTGATGGACGTAATCTTCCTTTAAAATGCGGCGCACGGCGGGGCTAAAAAAGGATTTTCCTTCCATAATGGCGTGAATGGCGCCGATCAGATCGGCCTCGGCGGAATCCTTCAGGAGATAGGCGCGGGCGCCGGCCTTAAGCGACCGGATCACGTAACTCTCGTCGCTGTGCATGCTGAGGATCGCGATTGCGGTCTGCGGGCTGCGCGCGGCGATCTGGCGGGCGGCTTCGACGCCGTTCAGGTGCGGCATGGCGACATCCATCACCACGACGTCGGGTTTGGTGTTGGCGGCCAGTTCCACCGCTTCGCGCCCGTCGGCGGCCTCGCCGACCACTTCAAAGTTGGGCTGCCGCTCCAGCAGGAGCTTCAAGCCGTTGCGCATCACGGTGTGGTCGTCGGCGAGCAGAATTCTTATGGACATTGTTTAACTCGCAATGGGCAGCTCCACCGCCACCCTGGTCCCCATGCCCGGGCTCGATTCGATTTCGAACGCGCCGCCGAGATGGGACACGCGCTCCTCCATTCCGACCAGTCCGAGGCCGCGCACCCGCCGCGCGTCGAAGCCACGGCCATCGTCTTCGACGGTGAGCACGATCTTGGACGTTTCCTGCTTCACCACCACCTTTACCATTCGGGCATGGGAGTGGCGCGCGCAGTTGTGCAAGGCCTCCTGCACCACGCGATAAATGCAGGTGCGGAGCGTGTCCGGCAGTTCGGCCGCGGTTTCCTCCGCCGTGACGTGAACCCGCAGGCCGGTTCGCTTGGAGATTTCCCGCGCCTGCCATTCAAGCGCGGGGACCAGGCCGAAATCATCGAGCATCGAAGGACGCAGCAGCAGCGTCATATTGCGAATCACCTGAACGCTGGCTTCGGCGAGTCTCTTGATCGATTCGACGTGGCGGCGGACTTCCGCGGAATCGGCCGGGACGCTGGCGGCGGCATTGCCGGCTTCCATCAGCAGCGCCGAAAGCGACTGGCCGACTTCGTCGTGCAGTTCGCGCGAAATGGCGCGGCGTTCTTCTTCCTGCGCGGAAACCAGACGCGCCGAAAGCTCTTTCAGTTCCTGCTGCGCGCGGCGAACTTCTTCATAGCGCCGGTTCAATTCGCTTTCAAGCTCCAGCGTCCGGCGGATGGTGAAGGCCGCCAGAAGCATGCCCGATCCGGCGGTGAGGCCGAGCATCCAGACCAGGCGGGCGCGCAGTTTGTGAAAAGCCGCGCTCAGTTTGGCGTCGTCGGCGGTCAGTTCGCGCGCGCTGATTTGATCCAGCCGGTCCGCAAGTTTGAGCATGGCCGCGCGGCGCCGAACCAGCTCGCCGGAAAAATACGCCGCTCCGCTTTTTTGCTTTTCATTCGCGCCGAGCTCGGTGATGAAATTGAGAAGCCTCCAATAGATTTGCACCTCGTTTTCCAGATCGCGAAACGCAGACTGTTCGGCCGGATCTAAGGTCGCGGCGCAATCGGCCAGGGCACGGTCAGTAATTTGCCGGATCTCGGTCCAGTTTTCCACCTGAGCCTGGGCGATGGAACGGTCCGAGGCGAGCAGGTAATCGCGCATGACAATCGCGGATTGATAGATGCCGGAGCGAACTTCGTCCAGCGCGCGGCTGCGGCGGAAATACACATCACGCACCTGGGCATCGCTGGCGCGGACATTTTGCAGGATGAGCAGGGCGTCAAGGCCCGCGCCCACAAGCAGCAGCATCAATCCGCCGAAGCCGGCGATCAGCATGCGCCGTCCGCCGGTGAGCGACCCGGCGGTTAGAGGCTTGGATTTCACGTTCGTTTACAGTGTAGCGAACGCATCCGGGGGCGAAATACCGTCCAAACGGGATTGTTGAAACGCGTCTGTCGGGGCTTTACTTGTAATAGATCGTACAAAGCAGTTCAGTTTCGATCAAAAAAAAGCAAGGAGAGGACCGAAAGAGATCATGAAAGCCACATTGGCTTGCTTAGGTTTTGCTGTGTTACTTTCGACGGCTGCTTGCCATAAGGCCAAGCCCGTCGCTGCCAGCCACCCGCCCGACACAACGCCGGTGGCGCCAGCCACAAGTCCGGCGCCGGCCCCGCCGAGGTCCTCCGGCCGGCAGGCGCCGCCGAGCCAGCGCGCCGATGATACTCCTCGCCCTGCGCAGATGACTCAGCAGGAACGGGCGACGCTCAACGAAAGCCTGGCTCGGTTAGAAGATGCCCTGTTCGATTACGACAAGTCCACGATCCGTCCGGACGCCTCGACGGCGCTCAAGGACGATGTGACCGTGATCCGCGAAATTCTGGCCAATTATCCCAGCCAGAAGCTGTTGATCGAGGGTCACTGCGACGAGCGGGGTTCGGAGGAATACAATATAGCCCTCGGTGACCGGCGCGCAAAAGCCGCCGAGGAGTTCCTGCTGTCGATGGGGATTCCGCAGACGCAGTTGACGATTATCAGCTACGGCAAGGATCGTCCGGTATGCACGGACAAGGACGAGAGCTGCTGGCAGAAGAATCGTCGCGCGCATGTCACCGCGGCGCCGTAATCCAGTCTGACCTGTAGCGCACCCTCCAGAAGGCACGAGGTGCGGCGGATTCTGAAAGGATAACCGCCGCCCCTTGTGCCGTTGTTTTTTTCAGCGCGAATTTCTGAGCACCAGCGCCGAATTCTTGCTGCCGAAGGCAATGCAGTTGGCGACCGCGTACTCGAAATCCGCGCGCCGCCCGGCCTGGGGAACATAATCCAGATCGCATTCCGGATCGGGAACCTCGAGGTTGACGGTCGGCGGCAGAAAGCCATGGTTCATCGCCAGAATCGTCGCCGCGATTCCGGCCGCGCCGCATGCCCCCTGCGGATGTCCGATGAGGCTCTTTAAAGACGACCCCGGCAGCCGGTAGGCATGCTCGCCGAAGGCCAGCTTCACGGCGCGCGTCTCGATGCGATCGTTCAACTCCGTGGAAGTGCCGTGATAGTTCAAATATCCGATCGCTTCGGGCGCCAGGCCGGCTTCCTCCAGCGCCAGGGAAATGGCGCGCGCGGGTTCCTCACCGCATTCCTCCAGCCGCACGCGATGGTACGCTTCGCAGGTCGAGCCGTAGCCGGCGATCTCGCCAAGAATCACCGCGCCGCGAGCCAGGGCGCGCTCGCGTTCCTCCAGAACAAAAAACCACGCGCCCTCGGCGATGACGAAGCCGTCGCGATCGCGCGAAAACGGCCGGGAGGCGCGCGCGGGGCAATCGTTCCAGCGCGAAGCGAGAATGCGCATGGCCATAAATCCGCGCAGGATCAGCGGCGCGATCGGCGCGTCGACGCCGCCCGCGATCATCGTGTCCAGAACGCCGGCCTGAATGTTGCGGTAGGCATAACCGATGGCGTCGGTCGAAGAGGTACAGCCGGTCGAAACGACGTGGCTCAAGCCGCGAAACCCGAAGCGCATGGAAACCTCGCTCGCCAGCGTGCCGATGGTCGAGGTCGGCACCACGTAGACCGAGCATTGCCGCCAATGGCCGCTGTGATACAGCCGATACTGTTCTTCGGTGAACTCCTGGCTGCCTCCGCCCGATCCCAGAATGACGCCGATGCCGCGCAATTGATCGCGGTTCATACGGGCAGGATGGATTCCTGCCGATTCGAGCGCCTCCTCGACGGCCGCGATCGCCAGCGGCGCCGCGCGCGAGACATGCGGCCGGTCCTTAGGCGAGACGTAGTCTTGTTCACAAAAATCTTTCACTTCGCCCGCGATCTTCACGGCGAAATCGGAGGAATCGAAGCGCGTAATCGGGCCAATGCCGCTGATGCCGTTGCGCGTCGCTTCCCAAAATGCATGCGTTCCGATTCCGTTCGGGCTGACGCAGCCCATTCCGGTGATGACGACGCGGCGCATGGGGGAAGGATTCAGAAATCAGGAGCCCGAAGCGAAGGTCCGCACTCCTCGGTGATTGTGACTCCCCTCTTCCGACTCCTGACTCCTTCTTCTGCTAGAATAACGGTTTCACACTTACGCCGTCTTGCTTGAGGGGCTCCGTTTCGCGTGGGTGAAACCGGGGTTGATAGACGGACGTCTTGAGTAAAGCGCAGAGTGGAAAGGAACCCGGTTAGATGACGTTTTCCAGGCCTGGACGCCTGCGCGTACTCGCCGTCTGCTTGTTTGTCGGAGGCGTTTTTTCGCTGAGTCTTTCAGCGCAACCCCAGCCGCCGCAGCCGCCTCCGCCCGCGAAACCCCAACCGGAGCAGAAAAAGAATAATCCCTTCGAAGCCATTCCCGAGTCCCAGGAGCCGCAGCCCCCAAAGCCCCAGCCGCCAAAGCTCGAGACTCCGAAGCCGGAGGAAGCCAAGCCGGCGACCGCGCCGGAGGACATCGTCGAATCCATCGTGATTCGCGGCGCGCGGCGCATCCCGCAGGATACGTTGAAGGCGCTGATCACCACCAAGCCCGGCGATAAATACGATCCCGAACAGCTCAACCGCGATTTCATGATCCTGTGGAACAGTGGCCATTTCGACGACATCCGGATGGAGCGCGAGCCGGGCCAGCACGGCTGGATCATCACGTTCGTCGTGGTTGAGCGGCGGATCGTGCGCTCGATCAAATACGACGGCATGAAGTCGATCACCGTCTCGGAAATTCTCGATCGGTTCAAGGAGCGCAAGGTCGGCCTCAGCGTGGAATCGCAATACGATCCCAACAAGGTGCAGCGGGCCAAGGTCGTTCTCCAGGAATATTTGGCCGAACGCGGCCGCCAGTTCGCGACCGTCGATCCGCAGATTCACCAGGTGCCGCCCAGTTCGCTGGAAATCGTTTTCAAGGTGAACGAAGGACCGAAGGTCAAGGTCGGCAGCATCACCTTCGACGGCAACGACCATATGAGCGACCGGAAGCTCATCGCCGCGATGAAGAATCTGCATCCGTACGGCATTCCGCACTCGCTGTTTTTCGAAGACCTGTTTGCGAAAACATACGATTCGAGCAAGCTGGAAGAAGATCGCGAGCGGATCCAGCAGTTCTATCAGGATCACGGCTACTTCACCGCGCATACCACCGATGCGAAGGTCGATATCGTCACCACCATCACCGGTGGCAGCTTCCGCATTCCGCTGATTCATCAACAATCCCTCGGCAAGGCGGCCAACATTCACATCAGCGTGGAGGAAGGGCGGCTGTATCACCTGAACAATATTAATTTTGTCGGCGTGAAGCTGTTCCGCACGCCGGATTCGCTGATGAAACCGGTGTTCGGCATGGGGCAGGGCGATGTTTTTTCCACGGCCAAGCTGCGCAAGGGCATCACCGATCTGCAAAAGCTCTACGGGCAGTTTGGCTACATCGACGCCATCGCCGAGCCGAGCTTCGAGCCTGTTCCCAACACGGACAAGCTTGATCTGACGCTGACGCTCGATGAAGGGAAGCAGTTCTTTGTTCGCCGGATTGATTTTTCGGGCAACACGACGACGCGCGATAAAGTGATCCGCCGCCAGCTTCTGGTGGATGAAGGCGACGTCTTCAATACGCATCTGTGGGAGCTCAGCATCCTGCGGCTGAATCAACTGGGATATTTCGAGCCGTTGAAGGAAGAGGAAGCCGCCGATATCAAGCGCGACACAAAAACCGATACGGTCGATATCACGCTGAAGGTGAAGGAGCGCGGGAAAAATTCGGTGCAGTTGAACGGCGGCGTTTCGGCCATCGCCGGAAGCTTCATCGGATTTTCCTATTCGACCAACAATTTCCTGGGTCTCGGCGAGACGCTCAGCCTGTCCACGCAGTTGGGAACCATCCAGCGCAGCGCGCAGTTCGGCTTCACCGAGCCTTATCTGTTCGATATTCCGCTTCAGGTCGGCTTCACCATCTTCGATTCGCGCTTCAACTACGATCAGGCCAAGCAGGTCTCGATTCTGGCGGGGCAAAATCTGGTTCCGCTGTTCAACCAGCTCGGTGCGCAGAACCTGTTGAACTACATTTCGGATTCCTACGGCGCCACGGTTTTCGGCAGCTATCCGCTGAAGCGCAGCTTCGCGCGGCTCGGCCTCAGCTACGGCTACACGATTCAACATGTGAAAGCGCTGACCACGGCGGCCCAGGATTACTTCAATTACCTCGACTTCCTGCGCATCAACGGGCCCAATCCGCTGGACCGCATCCGTACATCGACCCTGACGCCGAGCTATACGTACAACACCGTCGATCATCCGATTACGCCGACGCGCGGCAAAGCGGTTTCGCTTTCGGTCTCCTACTCGGGCGGGCCCATTGGCGGAAATGTCAATCAAATCGAGCCGGTGGTCGATTTGAAATATTTCCGCAAATCGCCGATTAATGCGAAGCACATCATTGGTCTACACGCCGCCGGAAGATGGCTGACCGGATACGGCGGCAAGGTTGCCTCGCCGCTGAACCGGTTCTATATGGGCGGCGAGAACGATATTCGCGGATTCGACATTTGGGGGATCACGCCGATCGCGTTTGTGCCGACCTCGGCCTCGATTCAAGTGCTCAACAACGACGGCTCGCCGCTGATGCAAAAAGGGCTGAACAGCAATGGGCAGGTCACCCAAATTCCGGTGTACACCACCATTCCGGCTTATCAGATGGTCACCCCTGGCGGCGATCTCTCGACGTGGGGCAACGCCGAATACCGGATCCCGATCTTCGGGCCGGTGACATTGGCGCTGTTCATCGACGCCGGGGCCAACAAGCTCGCGCAGACCAGCCAGTTGAAGCTCAACCCCAGCGACGTTTCGACCCTCCAGGGCGAATTTCCGGAGGCCAGCTTCCCGAATCGCGCCATCGTAGCTCCGGGAACGCAGTCCTGGCGCATGTCCACCGGATTGGAGATTCAAGTGCTAATGCCGGTGGTGAATGCTCCATTCCGCGTGTATTGGGCCTATAATCCCTTGAGAGTCGACGAAGTCATACAACCGCCCATTGTCGCGGATCGTACCTATTTTCCCAACGCCGCAACCTTCGCCAATGCCGTGGCGCAGTTCGGCCAACCGGTCCCGTTCTTCGAGCAGGCGAATACGTTTCGCTTTACGATTGGACGGACGTTTTAGATCTTAGATCCGCGCTCGCAAGGGCGGGGCAACTCGCGGGTGCTTAGGCACCTGTTAGGATGGTTAGAATAAAAAATTGAGGAGTTTGGTCGTGAAAAAACAGAAAGTTGCGCTTTTCGCCGCCGTCCTGATTGCGGCGCCGGCCCTGCTGGCCCAGACCCAGACTGCGCCGGCCGCGTCCGCTCCGGCTTCGGCGGCTCACATTCCGCAGCGCATCGGCGTCATTCAGGTGCAGCAGGCGCTGCTCAGCACCCACGATGGACAGGCGAAGATGCAGGAGTTTCAAACCAAGTTCGTCGAGCCGCGCAAGAAGGAGCTGGACAGGAAAGCCCAGGAGATCCGCGAGCTTCAAAACAAACTGCAATCAGGCGGCGCGGTGATGGCCGATGCGGCCAAAGCCGAGCTCCAGCGCAGCATTGACGATAAAACCAAGCGCTACAACCGCGACATGCAGGACGCGCAGGACGAAATGCAGGCGGAAAATCAGAAGCTGATCGAGGAGATGAGCGGTAAGATGCAGCAGGTGATCGACAAATACGCGCAAGCCGGCGGCTACGCGGTGATCATCAACGTTAGCGATCCCAATACGCCGGTCCTCTACGCCTCAAGCACGGTAGATATCACTAAGGACATCATCGAGCTGTACGATAAGACGTTCCCGACGGCCGCGCCCACGACGTCGGCGGCGCCCAAGCCCGCGCCCGCCGCGCCCAAGCCGGCGACCGCTCCTGCTCCCGCCAAGAAGCAATCACAATAACCGCGAGCCCCGGCCCGTGCGGCGGGGGCTCAACTGGCGCAATTTTTTCACAGTGGCTTCGCCGTTCAGGCTGCGTCGCGTTACGCGGCCATTGTAAAATCGACGAAGTGACCGCGTCCCCCGCTCTTTATCTGGAAGATATATCGGTTGGCCAGCGTTTCCGCTCGGCTTCGTATCAAATCACCGAGCAGGAGATCAAGACCTTCGCGCGCCAGTTCGATCCGCAGCCTTTTCATCTGGACGAAGCCGCTGCAAGGGCCAGCGTGTTCGGCGGCTTGGCCGCCAGCGGATGGCACACAGCGTCGATCACCATGCGGCTGATCGTCACCGGCGGGGTGCCCTTCGCCACAGGGACGGTCGGTCTGGGCGGCGAAATTGAATGGCCGCGCCCGACGCGGCCCGGCGACGTGTTGCACGTTGAAAGCGAAATCGTCGAGATCATCCCGTCGCGATCGAAACCGAATCAGGGAATCGTCAGAGTGCGCAACACGACTTTCAATCAGAAGGGCGAAGCGGTGCAGGTTTTCACCGCCAAGGTCCTGTTGTTCCGACGAGCGGCGTAAATTGGCGCGCCGGGGTCACCCGATCAATTCCGCGATCCGATCCGCGTCGTTAGGCACGACCACCGGCCGGTTCGCAAACCGCGGCTCGATTTTCGCTCCGCCCGGCGCCTGCAACTGGCCGGTGTGATAGCGATAAATATAATCGGGATCTTTCAGCAAGTTGCCCGTGAGCACCGCGACCACATCGGCGCCGCGGGCGATCACGCCTTTTGCCGTGAGCTTCCGAATTCCCGCCAGCGTCGCGGCCGAGGCCGGTTCGCATCCGATCCCTGCGCGCCCGACCTGCGCCTTCGCGTCGGCGATCTCCTGTTCGGAGACCTTTTCGACCACGCCGCGCGATGCGCGAATTTCATAGAGCGCCTTGGGCCAGGAAACCGGATCGCCGATGCGAATCGCGGTGGCCAGCGTCTCCGGTTTTTCGACCGCGCGAAACTCCCCGCCGTTTTCGATGAAATCGTGGAACGGCGCCGAGCCCGCCGCTTGAATTACGGCGAGGCGCGGTATCGTGCCGATCAGCCCGATCTCGCGCGCTTCGCGCAGCGCCTTTCCGAAGGCCGACGTGTTGCCCAGATTCCCGCCCGGCAGCACGATCCAGTCCGGCGCGCGCCAATCCCGCTGATCGAGCATCTCAAAAACGATGCTCTTCTGCCCTTCAATGCGAAACGGGTTCACCGAATTGAGCAGATAAATTCCCATCTTCTCCGCCAGGGTGCGCACCAGCGCGAGGATTTGGTCGAAATTCGCCTCCACTTGAAACGTTCGCGCGCCATATTCAAGCGACTGGGCCAGTTTGCCGAAGGAAATATTTCCGTGCGGCAAAAAAATCAACGCTTCCAGGCCGGCTGCCGCCGCGTACGCCGCCATGGACGCCGACGTATTGCCGGTGGAAACGCAGGCCACGCGCCGCATCCCCAGCCTGCGCGCCTGCGCGACACCGCACGTCATTCCGTTGTCCTTAAACGATCCGGTGGGATTGAAGCCCTGATGCTTAAACGCGACGCGGTCCAGACCGCCGTATGCCGCCGCCAGCGGCGCCTCGAGCAGCGGCGTATTTCCTTCGCGCAGCGTCGTAACGCAGGAGTAATGATCGAGAAAGTCAAACAGCTCGCGATAGCGCCAGACACCGCTCGCATCGAGCGGATCATTGCTCATCCTGCGCTCGCGAAAAAGTTTTTTCAATCGGCCGGCGTCGTGATCGAATTGATACGCCGCCTCCAGCAGCCCTCCGCAACGGCGGCAGTTGTAGAGGACGTCGGTGATCGCGTATCGTTCGCGGCACGACGGATCGAAACAGACAAGCTCGGCCATGTTATCTCTTAACTTTAGCCTGCCGGGTTGAGAACATGCTCGCCGTTCATCTTCAAACCGGACGCGTCGAAGTGCGCCGCGCTCCGCTGCCCAAACTGCTTCCGGGATTCGCGCGCATCCGGATGCTCGCCGCCGGAATCTGCTCCACCGATCTGGAATTGCGCCGCGGCTACTACCGGTTTTGCGGCACGCCCGGACATGAGTTCGCGGGCGAAGTGAGCGAATGCGAGGATCGCCGATGGATCGGCCGGCGCGTCGCGGGCGAAATCAATCTCGCCTGCGGCCATTGCGATTGGTGCAAGCGAAAACTCGGACGGCATTGCCCCCATCGCACCGTGCTCGGAATCGTGAAACATCCTGGGGCGTTCGCGGAATTTTTGACGCTGCCTATCGCCAATCTCCATCCCATCCCGGATTCGATCCCGACCGAACACGCCGTCTTCATCGAACCGGTGGCGGCGGCGTGCGAAATTATCGATCAGGTTGAAGTCCGCGGGCGCGAGGCCGCCGTGCTCGGCGACGGCAAGCTCGGGCTGCTGATCGCGCAGGTGCTGAAAGCGCACGGCGCGCGCGTTCACCTGTTCGGGCGTCATCGCGAAAAGCTGCAAATCGCCGATCGCGCCGGCATTTCCTGCGAGCGCGCCGGCAAAAAACTTCCGGAGCGCGCGTTTCCGATTGTCGTCGACGCGACCGGCTCCGCCGGCGGGCTCCGCTCCGCGATCGCGATGTGCATCCCGCGCGGAACGGTGATCATGAAATCGACCGTGCATGGCCTGGTGCCCATCGACACGGCTCCAGCGATCGTGAACGAAATCACGCTCATCGGCTCGCGCTGCGGCCGTTTCGAGCCCGCGATCCGCCTGCTCAAATCCGGCAAGGTTCGCGTCGCGGAGATGATCGCCAAAACATTTCTGCTCGATCGCGCCGGGAAAGCCTTCGAGCGGGCTGAAACAAAAGGCGTCTTGAAGGTTCTGCTCCAGGCCCCTTAGTTTGTATGCTGCGGAGCCCGCGCGTTCTAGAATGAACTACAACGACATGATCCGCGGAGTTGTTCTTCTTCCCATCCTGCTCGCGCTTGCTTCCTGTTCGGTAAGAAAATACGCGATCAATCAACTGGGCAATGCGCTGGCGGGCACCGGCGATACTTTCGCCTCCGACGACGATCCCGACCTTATCCGGCAGGCCGCACCGTTTAGCCTGAAACTCATCGAAAGCCTGCTCGCCGAAAATCCGCGCCATGAAGGACTCCTGCTCGCCGCCGCGCGCGGATTTACGCAATACAGCTACGCCTTCGTGCAGGAAGACGCCGATGAGCTCGCCGATACCGATCGCGCCCGCGCCGCCGCGCTTCATCTTCGCGCCGCGAAGCTGTATATCCGGGCTCGCGATTACGGGCTGCGCGGTCTGGAGGTTCACCATAAACAATTCGCCGCGCGGCTAAAAGCGAATCCGCGGGAAGCCGTAAAGGAGCTGAAAAAATCCGACGTGCCGATGATGTATTGGACCGCGATTTCCTGGGCCGCAGCGCTTTCCGCGTCGCGCGACCTGATGATGCTGCCCGAGATTCCGCGTTTTGAAGCTCTCGCCGATCGCGTTCTGGAACTGGATGAAACCTACGAGGAAGGCGCCATCCACGGGTTCCTCATCACCTACGAAATGTCGCGCCTTAATCCGAAGCCGGACCGTTTCGCCATCGCCAAAAAACATTTCGATCGAAATCTGGAGTTAGCCCACGGCCATCAGGCGGGGCCGTACGTAACCTACGCCGAAAACGTGCTGGTGGCGCAGAAAAATAAAGCGGAGTTTGAAAACATGCTTCGCCAGGCGATTCGCATTGATCCGAACCGATGGCCGGAGCATCGCCAGCTCAATCTCCTGATGCAGCGCCGCGCGCGATGGCTGCTGTCGCGAAGCAATCAATTGTTCCGGACATTTTAGAACATCTGTGAAAATGGATTTTTCAATGTTCTACCTGTTCGACTGGTTCCGGTCGTTTCTGCCGCTGCACAATCCGATCGGCTTTGGTGTGGTGGATTTTATCGAGCTGGGATTAGGGTTGATGCTTGTGCTGTTCGGGCTGCTCGGTTCGCAGATTGCGCGAATCGCGCATGCGCTCGCTCGGCGTACGGCCTGGTGTATGGCGATTTTATTCGTGCTGCCGATTGCGCTGCGGCTGCTATTGGCGCTCGGTGTGCATCCGATCCCGACGCCGAATGTCTCCGACGATTTCAGCTATCTGCTCTTAGGAGACACGCTGGCGCATTTTCGGCTGGCGAATCCGCCGCATCCGCTGCACCGCTTTTTTGAGACTTTCTATGTCTTGCAGGAGCCGACTTATAGCTCGATTTATCCGCTGGGGCAGGGGATTGTATTGGCGTTGGGAGAATTGATTTTCCGCAGTCCATGGGCGGGAGTTGCGATCTCGGCCGGCGCGCTGGCGGCGCTCGCCTATTGGATGCTGCGCGGTTGGACTACGCCGGAATGGTCGTTGGCGGGCGGCCTTCTATGCGTAATCGAGTTCGGTCCGTTGAGCCACTGGATGAACAGTTACTGGGGCGGCGCGGTATCGGCCTGCGCGGGCTGCCTTGCCTTTGGCGCGCTGCCGAGACTTCGCGCGAATCCGAGTCTCTGGAACGGCGCGCTGCTGGGCCTCGGCATTGGAATTGAGATGCTGAGCCGCCCTTTTGAATCCGTGCTTCTGGTAACGGCTTTTATTTTTTTGCTTGCGCTATCGCGGCGAGCTGCGTGGAAGGCGATGCCGGCGGCTGCCTTGGTGATCACTGCGTGCGCCGGTCTGATTTACCTGCACAACAAAAGAGTCACCGGCGATGGTTTGACTCTTCCGTATGCTTTGAGCCGCTATCAATACGGGATTCCGGCGGCGTTTACCATTCAGCCGAATGTTGTTCCGCATCGTGAGCTGACTCCGCAACAGCGGCTCGCTTATCAGATTCAAGCTTCGGTACATGGAGAGGGTACGGATACTTTTCGAAGCTGGTTTTTTCGATTGGCGGGCAGAGCGGGCTTTTATCGATTTTTCTTTCCGGCTCCCATTTATCTCGCGCTTCCCTTTTGTTTTCTTTTCGTCCGAAGTTACTGGCCCCTGCTTCTCACGATTTTCTGGTTCGCGGGCGGAACGAATTTTTATCCCTATTTTTATCCGCACTATATCGCCGCGCTGGCCGGCGTATTCGTTCTGGTGAGTGTCGTATCTCTGGCTGCATTAAGCCGATTCAGCCCGGCGGCAGCGTCACTCATTCTCTTTTTCTGTTTCGCTCATTTCGCGCTGTGGTACGGCGTTCATTTCGGGCGAAATGAAGCTATGTGGAGGTATGAGTCCTGGGATGCGATCAATTATGGCGATCCCGACGGAAGGCTCGCGATTCAGAGTGAGCTGTCGAAAACGCCTGGGAAGAAATTAGTATTCGTCCGTTACCGACCGCAGCATAGGATCACGGAGTGGGTATTTAACGCGGCCGATATCGATTCGGCTCCGGTTGTCTGGGCGCGCGACCTTGGATTTGCCGCGAATCAGGAACTGATCCGATATTATCCGGATCGAAAACAATTTCTTCTGGAAGCCGATGCCCGCCCGCCCACGCTTGAACCGTATGAGATACCCAGGAGGGAAGCGCCTGCGCCGGTTTCAAAGCCGCCATCAAAATTGAAGTTTGAAGACGTCAAGTAATGCCGATCGATCATTTCCTCGGATTTACGGGGAGCGATTTTATTGAACTGGCGCTGGTGTTGTTCTTCGTCCTTCTGTTTTGGCGTCCGTGGATGGAGGAGCTCGCGGCGAAGCTGGCCCCGCGAACTGCGCTATGCATGATGATTTTCGCGGCCGCGCCGGTGCTGCTTCGGCTGGCGCTTCTGAGCCGTCATCCTGCTCCGGTTCCGGATATTTATGACGAATTCGGCCATCTGTTTGTCGCGGACACTTTGAGGCACTTGCGTCTGGCGAATCCGCCGCATCCGTTTTCGCGATTTTTCGAAACGTTTTTTGTTTTGCAGGAGCCGACTTATAGCTCGATTTATCCGCTGGGGCAAGGGATTGCCCTGGCGATCGGATGGGTGATTCTTGGCCATCCCTGGGCCGGAGTATTGCTATCGAGCGCGGCGCTGTGCCCGCTTTGCTATTGGATGCTGCGCGGCTGGACGAGTCCGGGGTGGGCGCTGGCTGGCGGATTTCTCGCGATTTTCGAATTCGGCCCGCTTTCGTCCTGGATGAATAGCTATTGGGGCGGAGCGTTCGCGGCCGTGGGAGGGTGCCTGGTTTTAGGCGCGCTGCCGCGGCTGCGCGCCAGTTCCAGAAGACTCTACCCGGCTTTGCTTGGAGTGGGATTTACGATGAACTTACTCACTCGGCCATATGAGTCGATCTTTCTGGTTATCGCGATCGTCGGATATCTTATCTGGTGGCGGCCAAAGCTTCGTCTGTTACAAGTAATTGCAATGGCCGGTCTTGCTATTGTTCCCGCGATTGGGATTATGTTATTGCAGAACAAACGAGTTACGGGATACTGGAGTGAGATGCCATATGTTCTGAGCCAGTATCAGTATGGCGTTCCCGCCGCGCTGACTTTCGAGCGCGATCCGGTACCACATCGGCCGCTCACCGCGCAGCAGGAGATGGAGTACAAGTCTCAACGTGCTTTCCGCGGAGGACAGAAGGAGACACTGAGAACGTTTTTGCTTCGTCTGGAATATCGAGTGCGCTATTATCGGTTTTTTTTTCTCGCGCCCCTGTATCTCGCTGCGCCGTTGTTTTTGCTCGCGCTTCGGCAGGCGAAATATGTCTGGGTTGCGGGAACTCTGCTGCTATTCGCGATCGGGACTAATTTTTTTCCGGCGTTTCAGGTTCATTATGTGGCGGCGGTGACTTGTTTATTTATTCTGCTCAGCGTCGTGGGACTCGAGAAGCTGGGGACCATCACGCGCGAAGCTCCCAGGTTTCTGCTGGCGCTGTGCGCGGCGCATTTTATTTTTTGGTATACGCTTCATCTGTTTGAAGGACGGAGCTTTGCCGCGGAAATACTTCCGTATGAAACCTGGGATGGTCTTCATCGCCCGTCGTCGGAGCGGCGGAGGGTTGTCGCGCGAGAGCTGGCGAAGATTCCGGGGAAGCTGCTCGTGTTTGTGAGTTATTGGCCAAATCACGTATTTCAAGATGAGTGGGTTTATAACTCGGCCGATATTGACGGCTCGCGAATTGTATGGGCGCGGGATCTGGGCGCTCAGGAGGATGAAAAGCTCCGGGCGTATTACCCCGATCGGACGGCGCTGCGGCTGGAGCCGGATGCGACGCCGCCTCGGCTGGTATTGCTGAAGTCCGGTGAATAACGGGTAAATTGGCGAGCCTTACATTTGCGTTCAAGCGCCGGTATCGTGATGCGGTGGTCGCTCAAAGTACCACGGGACATTGATGACGGCGACGCGTTCATCGCCGTCCAGCATCAGCAGCGCGGTCAGGACCTGGGCGCGCTGATTGTGCAGCAGAAAATGGTACCAGTGGCGCTCGACCAGCTCCGAGAGGACGACGGCAACCTGGCGGTCGCAATGCTCGCGCTCGAGGCGGATCAGGTAATTCACGATCGGTCCGACCACGAAGCGGTAGGGCGATTTCACGATAACCAGCTCCGGAGGCTTGCGGCCGGACTCGCGGGCCGGCGCGGCGACCCAGGTTTCCCAATGCTGCTGGAGGTCCTCCGCTTTTTCTCCGGAATCGACGTAGACGGCCTGCACGTTTTCGGAAAGAGTCATGGCGAAGCGCAGGGCTTTTTGCGCGACCTTGGTCCAGGAGTCGATCGGCACGACGACCACGGGAGGTCGAAGATTACTCATGTCGAGGGGCACGGGATTGGAGATTTCGCGCCAGACGCGGTCGTAGTGGTGATGGATGGCGAGCATCAGGAGAATGAGAGCGGGCAGCAGCGCGAGCGTGATCCAGGCGCCTTCGGTGAACTTGGCGACGGCGACGACCAGCGTGGTAAGTCCGGTGGCGAGGGCGCCAGTGGCGTTGATGATGAGGCTTTTTCGCGCGTGGAAGCCGCGCCGTTTTCGCCAATGCGCGACCATTCCGGCCTGCGACATGGTGAAGGCCAGGAAGGCGCCGATGGCAAACAGCGGAATCAGGCGGTCGGTTACGCCGCCGAAGACGATGAGCAGGCTTCCGGAAAGAATGGCGAGCGCCCAGACGCCGAAGCTGTAGACCAGGCGGCGGCCGCGCAGCGCGAAGCCGTAGGGCAGATATCGATCCTGGGCCATGGCGCGGCACAGGCGAGGAAAATCGGCGAAGGACGTGTTTGCGCTGAGCGAAAGGACGGCGAGGATGGAGCCGATGGTCAGGTAATAAAAAACGCCGCGGCCGCTCACCGCCGCCACAAGCTGGGAGAGCACGCTCTCATATCCGGGGCGGCCAGGTTCGGTGGCGCCGATGTGGTACACGCGCACCAAAAATCCGATGCCGGCGAGCATCAGCATGAGGATGGCGATGATAATCGTCAGCGTGCGGCGGGCGTTGTTCACGACGGGTTCGCGAAAGGCCTGCACGCCGTTGCTGACGGCCTCGACGCCGGTCATCGCGGTGCAGCCGCTCGAGAAGGCGCGCACGAGGAGCCACGCGCTGGCCGAGGTGATAGCGCGCGGAACTTTGGGCGGCGCGGCGACCGGCATGGGATGCCCGCCGGAGATGACGGTTTTGATTAACCCGGCGGCGATGGCGCCCAGAATGCACGCAATGAAGATATAGGTAGGCGCCATGAAGACGAGTCCGGTCTCGCGTACGCCGCGGAGATTTACAAAAGTCAGAATTACGAGAATCGCCAGGCAGAGCGCGAGTGTGTGAGATTGTAGCGAGGGAACGGCAGAGATCAGCGCGCCGACTCCGGTCGAGATTCCGACGGCGACGTTCAATAGGTAATCGATCATCAGGGCGGTGCCGGCGAGAAGGCCGAAGCGCTCGCCCAGATTTTCGCGGGCGACGGTGTAGGAGCCGGCGCCATTGGGATACGCTTCGATGGTCTGGCGATAAGAGAAATACACGATGCCGAGCAGCACAATGACGCTGAGCGTGAGCGGCAAGACATAGACGATGCCTGCCGCGCCGAGCGGGATCAGCATGGTCATGGCGGCTTCCGGACCGTAGGCGGCCGAGCCGAGCGCGTCCAGGCCGAAAATGGGCACGCCAGCCGCGGCGCCCACGCGCTGTTCGGCGTCCTCGGAGTTGGCGAGCGATCTTCCGAATAGAATTCGCCGTAACGATTCTTTGTTTTCGCGTGCGGCGGAGGTATCGGTTAACGTGCGCATACTGCCGGTGCTCAATGGCTACTGGTCTGACGCTTGGCGCGCGAGCTGTTTTCAACGTTACCGGGAGAAACGTTTCGATTTTCCTTGACCTCACAGATCGCGGTTTGTTATATCTGATTTGTCCCACGGTGCTCGCTTTAAAGCGGCGAGTGAAAAGGGAAGCGGGTGAGAATCCCGCACGGTCGCGCCACTGTAAGCAGCGAGCGTGAAGGCAACCAGGGCCACTGGAAACGGGAAGGCCGCCGGATCGCGAGGACCTGCAAGTCAGGAGACCTGCCTGGGACGGATTCGCCGGGCCACGCTTCGCGATGAGGGTCGTGGATGGACGACCTTTCTCTCGCGCCTTCTATTGCGATGGCGAGCCGCGGCAAATGGAGGCGCGCAACCTCGCGTGAGGCAACGGATCGATTTGCCGCGGCTGGTCGTCGCGGGCACGCACAGCGGCGTGGGCAAAACCACTATCGCTACGGCGCTGATGGCGGCCCTGACGCGCCGCGGCTGGAGAGTGCAACCGTTTAAGATCGGTCCGGACTTCATCGATCCCTCTTTCCATTGCGCGGCGACGGGCCGCATCGGACACAATCTCGACGGCTGGATGATTCCGCGCGAATGGAATGAGCGGATTTTCGCGCGCTGCTCGCAGGACGCCGATATCGCCATCGTCGAAGGGGTTATGGGATTGTTCGACGCGCGCGACGCATCGAGCGAGGCGGGATCGACGGCGGAGATGGCGAAGTTGCTGGACGCGCCGGTGGTTTTGATCGTGGACGCCTCGGCGATGGCTCGCAGTTGCGCGGCGGTGGTGCGCGGGTTTGAAGAGTTCGATCCGGATCTGCGCGTCGAGGGAGTGCTGTTCAATCGCGTGGCGGGCGCAGGACATTACGACTTTCTGCGCCCCGCGATCGAGCAAAATTGCCGTACCCGTCCGCTGGGCTTTTTGACAAGCAATCCCGCGATTTCCTTTCCTGACCGGCATCTGGGGCTGGTGATGGCCGATGAGTGGCTCACCGGCGAGCGCGTTCGGGATTTGGCGGATTGGATCGAAGCGCACATCGATCTGGAGCGGCTGATCGAAATTGCGCGTCTCGCGCCCGCGCTGCGAGTGAATGCAGTTGCGGCGCCGGATGTGGAGCGGCGGGGACGCGCGCGGGTGGGCATCGCTCGGGATCGCGCGTTCTGCTTCTACTACCAGGACAATTTGGATCTGCTTGCGGCGTGCGGGTGCGAGCTGGTGGAGTTCAGCCCGCTCGCCGATGCCGAACTGCCGCGCGATCTGGGCGGCTTGTATCTGGGCGGCGGCTATCCGGAACTTCACGCGGCGGCGCTGAGCGCGAATCGCGGGATGCTGGAGGCGATTCGACGTTTCGCGCGCGGCGGATCGCCGGTTTACGCCGAGTGCGGCGGGTTCATGTATCTGACCCGGGCGATCGTAGACGTTGACGGGATCGAGCATGAAATGGCGGGAATTTTTCCGGTGAAAACGCGAATGGGAAGGCGCCTGGCGGCGCTCGGCTATGTCGAGGTCGAACAGCTTTCGAGCGATCCGCCGCTGGCCCGCGGGGAACGCGCGCGCGGGCACGAATTTCGCTATTCGACGATCGAGGAAATGCCGCCGGAAATTCCACGGCTTTATCGCGCGGGCGGGCGAACGGAAGGATTCCGGGCCGGTTCCGTGCTGGGCAGCTATATACATTTGCACTTCGCGTCGTGTCCGGGATTTGCCGAACGGTTCGCGGCGGCGTGCCGGGAGAGATCATGAAAAACATTTTGGTGAGTTTTGTTTTTATCGCCTGGGCCGGCTGGGCCCAGACGATTTCCGGGATCGTAACGGATCCGCAGGCGAAGGCGATCGCGGGAGCGTCGGTTTCGCTGCTGGCGCGCGACGGCGACAGCACGCGGGTAACAACCACGGATGCCGGCGGCGGGTACCGATTCGATCACGTCACGCCGGACGAATACGTTGTCGAGGCGCAAGCGCCCGGTTTCCAGCGCGCCGCCGCGCGGGTGCGGGTTCAAAAAGATGAAAACGCGCGGCTGGATCTTTCGGTGGCGATTGCGGCGGCGCGGGAACAGGTTGTGGTGACGGCGTCGAGCACGCCGCAGACGGCGGAGGAAACCTCAAAGGCGATCCAGGTGGTGACGGATCGCGAAATCGAGCAGCGCGACGAGGCACAGCTTTCCGAAGCGCTGCGCCCGCTGGCGGGCGTGCGGATCCAGCAGCTCGGCGGGCCGGGCGCGTATGCGGCCATCAATCTGCGGGGCCTACCCGAGTACGATACCGCAATTCTGATCGACGGCATGCGCCTTCGTGACGCAAGCGGCACGCAGGCGGATGCTACACCGTTTCTCGAAGACATGCTGGTGACCGGGCTCGATCGCGTGGAGGTGCTGGGCGGGCCGGGATCGTCGCTGTATGGGTCCAATGCGATCGGCGGGGTGGTGAACGTGATCACCGATCCGGGCGGCGGGCGCGCGCATGGCGGCCTTCTCGCCGAAGGCGGGTCGCTCGGGGAGATGCACGGGCGGGCGAACGCCGCCGGAAGCTTCAAACGGATGGACTATAGCGCGGCGCTGAGCGAGCTTGACGTCACGCGCGGGATCGACAACGATTCGCCGGTCCGCACGCTGAACGGCCAGGGCCTCATCGCGTTTCATCTTACGCCTTCGACGCAGATCGTCGCGCGATTCTACGGGGGCAATTCGTTTTCAAAGGTGCAGACGGGGCCGCAACTGATCGGCGATACGGCCAGCCCGAATCTGGTGACCGCGATGCCGCTGGCGCCGTCGCAACTCCGGCTGTACGAAACCGGGGTGCCGCTTTCGCAGCTTACGATCGGCGGCGCAAACTTTATTCCTTCGGTGGACGATCCGGACAGCACGCGCGCGGCCCGGTTTCTGGCGGGCGCGCTCAAGCTGGAGGGACATCCGACGGCGCGGTTCGGGTACACGATCGCGTATCAGGGAGTCTCGACGACGCGGAGTTATGGGAACGGTCCGGCCGGCGTGGGATATCAGCCGGCGAACAGCACGCGCTCCGATTTCGACGGGGAGATTCACACGGTGAACGCGCGCGCGGATTATCAGCTCGGGTTCAGTTTGCTGACCGCGGGGTATGAATTCGAGGACGAGAAGTACGGCAGCTATTCGGCGGCGGCGCTCGATGCGGCTTCGACGACGCGGGCCAGCGTGACGGAGGCGAGCAACTCGGCGTTCGCGCAGGATCAAATGCGGCTGATGCACGGCCGGCTGCTGATTTCGGCGTCGTTTCGCGCGCAGGCGTTCTCGCTCCGGACGCCGCAATTTATTCCGGCCGAATCGGCGCCGTTTCAGGGGATTTCTTTCGGGGCCCCGCCCGCGGCGTACACCGGCGACGGATCGATTGCGTATTTTTTCCGCCGGCCGGGAACGAAGATTCGCGCGCACGCGGGCCGGGCATATCGCGAGCCTTCGCTGTTTGAGCGATTCGGCGCGGGGTTCGACGAGAACTTCGGCTATACGGTGTATGGCGATCCGCGGCTGCGGCCGGAGCGGTCGATTGGCTTCGATGGAGGGTTCGATCAGTCGTGGTGGAAGCAGCGCGCGCGTATATCGGCGACCTATTTTTACACGCGGCTTGAGGACGTGATCCTATTCGCGGAATCGATTTCGCCGGACGATCCTTTCGGACGCTTCCTCGGCTATATGAATTCCAAAGGAGGATTATCGCGCGGCGTGGAGATGAGCGCGCGACTGTCGCCCACGGCCTCGCTCGATTTGACGGGTTCCTACACCTACGTCAACGCGATCGAGAGGACGCCGATTGTAGGCGATGTTCTGCGCAGCTTCCTTTTCCCCTATCATCAGGTGGCGGTGGTCGCGGCGCAGCGGATCGGCCCGCGCCTGCTCGTTTCGGCCGAGGTGATTGCGGCCAGCAGCTATCCCGGCGAAATCTTCGGCGACTTCGCGACCGCGGCGATGCTGTTTCCGGGGATGAAGAGAATCGATGTGGGCGCGAGTTACCGTATTCCGCTTTCCGAATCGCGAGCGGTGCGGCTGTTCGCCAAGGGATCGAACCTGCTCGACCAGAACTATTTTGAGAGCGGGTATCGCACGCCTGGCATCACCGGCATCGGCGGTGTGCAATTCGAGTTTTGACGCGCGTTACAGAGCGGTCTGGGATTTTTCGATGCTTACTTTAGCCCGCAAATTGGCGACGCCGGCGGTAGGGCGCTCATCGGTGACGGTGAAGGCGATGGCGTCCTCCAGCCAATCGTGCGACGTGCCGTCGGGATCGTGCGAGGCGAGCGTGATGGTGTAGGCGTGCGGGCAGAGATCGCAGAGAAAACTGAAGACCACGGTTACGGATTCCCCGGGCTGGCGCGGGCCGATGCTGACGCGCTCCAGTTCGGTGTTGGTGCCGTAAACCTCGAAGCCGATCTGTGTGCGGATCAGCAGGCCAAGCACCGGATTGTCCACCGCTTCGTGAAAGCGAACGGCGGCGCGAACCGTCATCATTTCGCCGCTCTTAAAAACGATGGTCGGCTGGCCGTTGGCGCCGATGGTTTCAATCGAAATCACTTCAGCGCGGCCGTTTCCGCGCCGCGCGGCGGGAGCAAGGCGAGGCGAGATCGATTCGCCCCAGCTTCGAATCCGCCCGGCGATGAACCGGCGGTAGCGGTCGAGCGTTTCGCGGGGATCGCCCTTGGCGGCGATCCGGCCCTGGTCGAGCCACCAGACTTCATCGCAGAGTGTTTCGAGCAGCCGGTCCTCGTGCGAGGCAATGAGGATGGTGCTGCCGGAACGGCGGAGCCGGTCGAGCGCGGTCAGGGTGCGCGCGCGCACGATCGCGTCCTGCGCGGCCAATGCCTGATCGAGCGCGACCACGGCGGCCGGCGCCAGGTTCAACGTATCGCCGAGGGCGACATAGCGCCGCTCCGGCGGAGCGGTCACTTCGCCGGAGGAAGGCTGGGCAACGCCGCCGGCGAGCTTGAGCAACTCCGAGAGGCCGGAGTTTTTTTCTCCGATTACGCCGATGATCGCGCCTGCGGGAGCCACCGCCGTAAAGGCCGCCAGGGGAGCCGCATCGACATTACGAAATTCGATCGACATTTAAGGTTTCTTTACCCACTCCCCGATCCATTCCAGGAATTGGTTGTACCATAACACACTGTTTTGCGGCTTCAGCACCCAATGGCCTTCGTCGGGAAATACGACGAGTTTGGAAGGCACTTTTTGCATTTGCAGCGCGGTGAACAGTTGCAATCCCTGGCCGAGCGGCACGCGATAATCGAGCTGGCCGTGAAACACCAGCGTTGGCGTTTTGAAATTCTGAACGAACGAGCTGGGCGACCATTTTGCGTACAGGTCCGGATTTTCCCACGGCATCCCTTTGAACTCCCACAGCGGGAACCATAACTCCTCGGTGGCGCCGGCCATGCTGCGCAGATCGTAGACGCCGTCGTGGGAGACCATCGCCTTGAAGCGCTGGGTGTGGCCGAGCATCCAGTCGATCATGTAGCCGCCAAAGGAGCCGCCGGCCGCGGCCATACGCTCGGGATCGGCGTAGGGTAGCGCGGAAACATGATCGACCACGGCCATGATATCGTCGTAAACTTTTCCGCCCCAATCGCCATTGATGTCGTCGATGAATTTCTGGCCGTAGCCGGTCGAGCCGCGCGGATTCGGCATTTCCACCAGATATCCGGCGGAGGCGAACACCTGCGCGTTCCAGCGATAGCTCCAGGTTTCTCCCCAGGCGCCCTGCGGGCCGCCGTGGATCAGAAACAGCACCGGATATTTTCGCGAGGGCGAAAAACCGGGCGGCTTCAGCTCAAAGACGTGAACGCGCGTTTTATCCGAGCTCTCCACGCTAAATTCGTCGAGCGGGCGGAGCGAGCTGGAGAGAAGAATCGAATCGTTGAGATGCGTCAGGGCGACGCCGCTGCCGCCCGCTGAGGAAGCGCGAAAAATTTCGGCGGGCCGCGATCCGGTTTCTTCGGTGTAGATCAAAAAATTACCGTCGGAGTTGAACTGGACCTCGTCGAGACTGGAATCTCCCGAAATAATATTGCGTATGCCGCCGCCGCTGATGGAAATCATCTGCAATCCGGTTCGTCCGCGATCCTCGACGGTGAAGAATAAACGCGTCGAATCGGGCGACCACGTCATGTTTTCCACCCAGCGGTCGAGAGAATCGGTGAGGCTGGTGATTTTGCCGGTCGCGCGCTCGCAAATCATCAGACGCCAGCGATCGCTTTCATAACCGGCGCGCGCTTGCGAGCGGAAGGCGAGATATTTTCCGTCTGGGGAATAGACCGGCGTCAGGTCCGCGCCGGGGCTGGTGCTGATTTTCTTCGCGTCGCCGCCGGTGATCGGCACGGTGTAGATATCGGAGTTGGTGCTGGTGGCGAGATTCGGATCGGTGTTGGTGGCGAAGGCGACTTCGCTCGAATCGGGCGAGATGGCGTAATCGTCCGGGCCGCCGAGCGAAAACGGCGGCACATCGCGCAAGCCGGGCGTCAGGTCGACGGGATTCGCGCCATCGATGTTCACGGCCAAAATGTGCTGGCGGCGATGACTTTCCCATTCGTTCCAGTGGCGATAAAGAAGCGAGGTGTAGATTCGCGCCTTCACTTTACTTTCCGCATCAACTTTAATTTGATGCTGATTGCAGGCATCATCGGCGCCGCATTCGGGATAAACGTTGGACAGCAGAACGATTTTTTTCCCGTCGGGCGAGATCAGAATTCCGGAAGCCTCGCTTGAAAGATGGGTGACCTGCGCGGCGTTGCCGCCATCGGCGTCCATGCGCCAGACCTGGGTGGCGCCGCCGCGATTGGAGACGTAAAAAATCTGCCGCGAATCGGGCGACCAGCGCGGGCGTTCGTTATCGGTTCCGTCATGAGTAATCTGGCGCGGAAAACCGCCGTTGGCGCCGACGATGTAAATCTGCTTCGGCCTGGTGTTCTTTTCGAGATCGATGGTCTGTACCGTAAAGGCCACCAGTTTGCCGTCTGGCGATAGCTGCGGTTCGCTGATGCGCGAAAGCCGCATCAGCGCCGCCACGTCGAACGGCTGTTTTTGCGCGAAAACGCAGGCGGCAACAAGCAGCGCCGGTAGAATGCGCATAACCCATTATTCTAACTACTCGGGTATGCTCGAAGCGTGAACGAAAAAGCCCGGCGGTTCCGCGAACTTCATCATGGCCCGGGAATTCTGGCGCTGCCCAATGTCTGGGACGCGGCCAGCGCGCGCATTTTCGAGCGGGCCGGATTCGAGGCGATCGGCTCGACCAGCGCCGGCATCGCTTTCTCGCTCGGCTACCCGGACGGCCAGCGAATCTCGCGCGAGGAGATGGTGGAGGTGGTGGCGCGAATCGTCCGGACGGTTCAGGTCCCGGTAACCGCCGACGTTGAAGCCGGATATGGTGATGCGGCGGCGACGGCGCGCGCGGTTTGGGCGGCG
>JAJPHS010000072.1 GCA_021325175.1 Terriglobia bacterium | reverse complement strand
CGGACGTTGTAGCCGCGCATCCACATGTAGCGCGCCAGTGCGTCGCCGATGGCGTAGTTGCGCACGTGGCCCATGTGCAGGCGGCCGCTGGGATAAGGAAGCATTTCGACCACGTAATATTTAGGCGCGGGCGAGGCCGGATCAGCGCGATAAAGACCGGCCGATTCGTTGCGCCTCTGCCACTTCAACTCGATGGCGTTGTGGTCGTAGACGATTTCGGGCATAGAAATTTCAGCGTATCGAGATTCTTTCGGCAGTCGCCGTCTTTGTCCACCGGCGTTTCGAGAATAAAAGCTTTCAAGCGAAGTCTCGGGTGGGCGAGAATACGGCGAAATCCGTCTCATCCAATATAACCTTCACCGATGTGCTGGTGGCGGTCCCGGTATGAGCCGGGCGGCGCTTGAAGTCGTTGGAGTGAATCACCCGCGCGTTTTCGAGGCCATGCGAGACGGATTCGCGCAGCGCCGGCGAATTCGCGATAGCCTGAAACTGTGGGTCCCGAGCCAGCCCGCCCGGCGGCGGCCAATCGCAATCTCACGATTCTTCTGAGCCTGATCATTGGTGTGCTGGTGGGATTGGTGGTCGTCGCGTTTATTCTGCTCACCGGCCGCCTTGCCGCGCGAATGTACCCGGCCGGGGGCTCGCCCTGGCGGCGCCTGCTGATTCCGCTGGCCGGATCGCTGGTGACCGGAGTTCTGCTGTCGCGCTACTTTCCGAACGCGCGCGGCAGCGGGATTCCGCAGACGAAATTCGCGCTGTTTATCAATAACGGCTATATCTCCCTGAAGACCGTGGTGGGAAAATTCGTTTGTTGTGCGGCTTCTCTCGCCAGCGGCATCGCGCTCGGGCGCGAAGGACCTTCGGTGCAGATCGGCGCCGGCATCGCCAGCGTGCTGGGGCGCCGGTTCGGCCTCAGTCCGGAGCAGGTGAAGTCGCTGGTGCCGGTCGGATGCTCGGCCGCGCTGGCCGCCGCCTTCAACACGCCGATCGCCGCGGTTTTGTTTTCCCTCGAGGAAATTCTGGGCGACATGCACGCTCCGGTGCTGGGCACCACGGTGATCGCATCGGCGGCCTCCTGGATGGTGTTGCACCTGATTCTTGGCGACCAGCCGCTGTTTCACACGCCCGCCTACCAGCTTGTCCATCCGGCCGAGTTCGGTGTCTATGCGGTTCTGGGCGTCGCCGGCGGGCTGGCCTCGGTGTGGTTCGTGAAGCTTCTGCTGGCGATCCGAAAAAGTTGTCTCACGCTGCCGAAAAAGACGCTATGGGCGCAGCCCGCAATGGGCGGGCTCACCGTTGGCATCATGGGATGGTTCCTGCCGCAGGTGCTTGGCGTCGGCTACGATTTCGTGGATGTCGTGCTCGGCGGAGATTTTCTCCTGAAGACCGTGGTCGCGCTGGCGATCCTTAAGCTGATCGCAACGCCGGTCTGCTACGGCACCGGCAACGCCGGCGGCATCTTTGGTCCCAGCTTGTTCATCGGCGCCATGGTCGGCGGCGCGGTGGGGAGCCTGGCCCACACTCTGTTCCCGCACCTGACCGCCGGACCGGGCGCCTACGCTCTGGTCGGCATGGGAGCCTGCTTTGCGGGCATCGTCCGTACGCCGATGACGTCGGTGATCATGATTTTCGAAATGACGCGCGATTACGCCATTATCGTGCCGCTGATGATCGCCAACATGATCGCCTTCATAATTTCGCAGAAGCTGCAAGAGGAGCCCATTTATGAAGCGCTGGCGCTTCAGGAGGGTGTTTTTCTGCCCACCGGTGAAAGCCGCGACGAGCTGGCCGGGGTGCGCATCGCGCAGATCATGCGCACCGGGCCCGAGCCTTTTCCGCTCGATCTGGATCTTTCTGCGGCCATTCATCGCCTGGAGGAAATGGGGCGTAACGCCTGGCCGGTGGGCGACACGCGCCATCTTTCGGGCATTGTCGCTCTGCGCGACCTTCATGAGGCGAAGGCGCCGCGCTCGCGCCTGGAACAGGTGGTCCCGCGCGAGTCCGCCTTTCCCTACGTTCATCCGGATCATCCGCTGTCGCTGGCGCTCGAACGAATGGGATCGGCCGCGGTTGATACGCTTCCCGTGGTGAGCCGCGCCGATATTCGTCAGTTCTATGGCGTGGTGACGCTGCCGGATATACTGGCGGCTTACGGCGTCGAAAGAAATGCGCGGAACGGCGCGCACGCCTCCTAGAATCGGCCTGATCGCGTCGGTTCTGGCGGCGGTCGCGGCGCTGTGGACGGCCGATATGTTGCTGGCGCGAAGCGAGCTTTGGCGCTGCGGATTCCCTTTGCGGGCTTTGCTGCTGCGGCGCGCAAGTTAGAATCGAGTTTATGCAATTTCTCCACGAAAGCCTGCTCGAGCTGATTACACAGACCTCGACGAATCTTCCGCCGGATGTGCGCGAGGCGATGGGCCTCGCAATCGCTCAGGAAACGCCGGCAACGCAGGCCGCGCAGGCGCTGAGCATTATCGCCTCCAACATCGACATGGCCGCGAGCGAGGAAGGGCCGATCTGCCAGGACACGGGGATGCCGACGTTTTTCGTGCATACGCCGGTTGGCGTGAATCAGATCGAGCTGCGCAAGGCCATTCGCGCCGCCGTCGCCGAAGCGACCAAGCGCGGGAAACTGCGTCCCAACTCAGTGGATTCGCTGACTGGAAAAAATACCGGCGACAATCTCGGCATCGAGACCCCGGTGATTCACTTCGAGCAGTGGGAGCAGGATGAAATCGAGGTGAAGCTGATCCTCAAAGGCGGCGGATGCGAGAACAAAAATATTCAATATTCGCTGCCCTGCGAGCTGGATCACCTGGGCCGCGCGGATCGCACGCTGGAGGGCGTTCGCAAGTGCATTCTGCACGCCGTCTGGCAGGCGCAGGGGCAGGGATGCGCGCCGGGCGCGGTGGGCGTGTGCGTGGGCAGCGATCGCGCGCACGGCTACGATCTGGCCAAGCAGCAGCTTTTCCGCACGCTGGAGGACGTGAATCCGATTCCGGAGCTGGCCCGGCTCGAATCGGAAATTATGGAGGAAGCCAATCGAATCGGCGTCGGGGCGATGGGTTTCGGCGGGAAAATTTCGCTGATCGGGTGCAAAATCACCGCGGCCAACCGTCTGCCGGCGAGCTTTTTTGTCTCGGTGGCCTACGACTGCTGGGCGTTTCGCAGGCTGGGAGTGCGCCTGGATGCATCCGGGGGCGCGATCATGCGCTGGCTTTATCGCGATCCGGCGCGTCCGGCGCGGCAAATGGCGGCTGGCGAAGGATTCCCGCTGACCGGGCGCGAGATCGTGCTGCGGCCACCGCTTTCTGAAGCGGATGTGCGCGCGCTGAAGGTCGGCGACGTGGTGCTGATCAGCGGCGAATGCTTTACTGGCCGCGACGCGGTGCACGCGTATCTGATCAAGCACGCGCCGCCGGTGGACCTGCGCGGATCGGTGCTGTACCACTGCGGTCCGGTGATGCTGAAGCAAGGCGAGGAGTGGATGGTGAAGGCCGCCGGTCCCACAACCAGCAGCCGCGAAGAGCCCTATCAGGCGCACGTCATCCGCAATTACGGCGTGCGGGCGGTGATCGGCAAGGGCGGCATGGGGAAAAAGACGCTGGAGGCGCTGAAGGACGCGGGCGCGGTTTATCTCAACGCCATCGGCGGGGCGGCGCAGTATTACGCGCGATCGGTGGAAAAAGTGCTGGGCGTTCATCTGATGGAGTTCGGTATCCCCGAAGCGATGTGGCACCTGCGCGTGAAGGATTTCGTCGCGATCGTGACCATGGACGCGCACGGCAACAGTTTGCACGCCGCCATCGAGCAGGAAACCGGGCAGGCCTTGGCGGCGCTGCAAAGATAATCGTCGTCCTCGCCGCGCGAAGCGTGACATTTTGCCGCCGGTTATCCGATTGCATGGCGAAATGAGAGGAAAATTATGCCTGAAAAGAAAACCATCCAGCGCGCCCGCAAGGATGCGCACGAGGGAAAAGCGCCCAGTACTCAGGCCGGCGAGTTTGTGCGCGAGGAAATGGAGCACATTCGTCAAGGCAAGCATGGCGCGCGATCCACCAAGCAGGCGATCGCCATCGGATTGTCGAAGGCCCGGCGAGCGGGCGTGAAGCTTGCGCCGCCCAAGAAAGGCCGGACCTCGGCCGCGACCCGCAAAAAAGCCGAGCGCGATTACCAGCGCGGACAGTCGCATTCGGCGAGCAAACCGTCGCCCAAGCGATCGGCAGCGCGGAAAAAGGCGCTGAAGCGCGAAGGCCACAGCGCGGCTTCGAAAGCGTCGCTTTCAAAACATGCCCGCCAGGCCGCCCGCAACCGCAAGAGGCGCGGCAAGGTGACGTCGAGCGCGAGATAAGCGCGCCGCGGAGTACACTGAATAGCAAATGCTGATCGTGATGACCGCGCAGGCCACCCCGGCCGATATCGAGCGCGTCTGCAAAAAAATCGAAAGCCTCGGATTCCGGCCGCATCCCATTCCGGGCGCGCAGAAAACGGCCATCGGAATCACCGGCAATCCCGGCCCGATCGATCCGGCCGAATTCGAGGATTTTCCCGGCGTTGCCGAAGCGATTCGTGTTTCGAAGCCCTATAAACTCGTCAGCCGCGAAGTGAAATCGGAAGACTCGATTGTCTACGTCAAGGGTGTCCCGATCGGCGGACCCGGGCTCGTTTTTTGCGGCGGCCCCTGTTCGGTTGAAAGCCGCGAGCAGATCCTGACATCGGCGCGCGCGGTGAAGGCCGCCGGCGCGCAGCTTCTTCGCGGCGGAGCGTACAAGCCGCGAACGTCGCCTTATGCCTTTCAGGGGCTGGGCGAGGAAGGCTTGAAACTGCTGGCCGAGGCGCGCGCGGAAACGGGCCTGGGCATCGTCACCGAAGCGATCGACGTCGAGACGTTCGATCTGGTCGAAAACTACGCGGATTGCGTGCAGATCGGCGCGCGAAACATGCAGAATTATTCCCTGCTGCGGCGCGCGGGGCGGTCGCGGCTGCCGATTCTGCTCAAGCGCGGGATGTCGGCGACGCTTGAAGAATATCTGATGGCCGCCGAATATATTCTTTCCGAGGGCAACTACAACGTGATCCTGTGCGAGCGCGGCGTGCGCACGTTCAACGATCACAGCCGCAATACGCTGGATCTGAGCGTGGTGCCCGCGGTGCGAAAACTCAGCCACCTGCCGATCGTGGTCGATCCGAGCCATGGAACCGGCAAACGCGATCGCGTGCATCCGATGGGGCTGGCGGCGATCGCCTGCGGCGCCGCGGGGCTGCTGGTCGAGGTGCATCCCACGCCCGATCACGCGCTCTCGGACGGGCAACAATCGTTGTATCCGGAGCAGTTCGCGCACCTGGTCGAAGAATGCCGGGCAATTTATGAGGTGCTCGCGCGGCGCCGCGCGCCCGAGCACGCTCTGGCTTAGTTTTCGATGCGGTTTATCCCGCGCAGCTTCGCGCTGCCGCAGGAAAACATCTTGCGCGTATGTAGTCCGGTTCCTACAATTGAGTCGTGGCATGTATTGAATGGATGCGACTCGTGGAGCGTTACTCCGCGGCTTTAAAGCTCTTCGATCAGGCCGTCACGTCCGCGGGAGGTCTCGAAGGCGAGGATTTTGAGCGCGCCCGTCAAAACGCGGAACGGAGAAAGATGGCGGCTCGGGCCATCGAAGGACAAATGGAAGAGCACGAGCACCAGCATGGCTGCACCGGACGGCTGCTCGCTAAGCCGGAAGTTTGATCCGTGTCCTGGGGATTTCGTCCAGAACCGGGGCCGAGTTGCGCCGGTTTTGAGCGAGCAGCTCAATATTGAGACTGCTGCCCTCGCGGCTCACCTGAACGGCTCCCGCCTTCTGCAACTCACCTAGAAATTGATCGAGCTCTTCCTGCGTTTTTCCGAGTTGTAAACAGATATTTTGCACCCCGGCCGGGACGCGGCCGGCGTTGTATCCCGCGTGCAGGCACAGCAACGCGTAGAGCTTGAAGGCGCCGTCGGAGACGCGCGGAATTGCCCAACTGATCGTTTCCAGGCTGAAATCGCGCAGCGGCTCCATGCGCTGCGAGGATCGTGGAGGAGCGGCCCGCGCCAGCCGGATCGCCGATTCGGCGTCGAGGTGCTTGGCTGCCGACCAGCGTAGCAGCAGCGCCGCCCCGAGATACAAAGTGGTGATCACCACCTCGATGGCATCATCCATGGTGTTGCCGATGATCGAAACCAGCCCGGCGTTGTGCAGAATGCGCAGTCCCTGGTACACGGAAAGCAGGCCGAGCACCGCGATCAGAAACCGGTCGCTGCTCTGGCGCGGGCGGCGGCGTTCCAGCAGGAAGCACGAGAAAATAGTCGCCAGGCACAGCAGGATCGAGAGTCCGGCAAAGGGTTTTACGCGCAGGATATGCCAGAGCAACACTAATCCCGTAGATCGGCTGGAGTCGCCCTGCGACGTATGCGCCGGGTTTAGGGATTTCGCCTTAAGATGGCGGCGAAATGATTCCTACGCCCTTGGTTATCTGGAGCGTGAAACTCGCTTCGCGTGCGGCCGACGCATGGTGCGTTTGACGTGCCCCCCGAATCCGTCCAACATCGTAGCCGAATTTAAGACCACTTCAGTCTGCCGCTTCGCCTTCATCTGAGGCCCTCTTCACACGACCGGTTCTGGGTCAAGGCCGGAGCCGGCGCGCACGCGACGGCCGAGCCCGAGGGGTTGCCTTGAGGCAGAGCCGGGCGTGTGGTATTCGAACCCTGAAGAAGGCGAAGCGGCTGTTCGCGCGAACTCTTCTGTCGTCAGATATCTCAGCGCCGAGTGCGGTCGCTGCGTGTTGTAATCCACGCGCCATGCCGCGATCTTTTCCGCGCATCGAACAGATTCCAGAACCAGCTCACTGAAGCGTTCGCGTCAGGCGGCGGCTCGGCAGCAATGTATCCGCTTCCAGCGCCAGACATTCGCGCGTGCAGCTGTCGACCACGCTGAAGATCCGCAACCTTCGCCCACTCGCTGCCACGTCGCTGGCGAAGTCCACCGCCCATTCCTGATTCGGCGCGGTCAGGATCGGACGCGGTCGCATCGCATGTTGCAGGCGCTTCCGGCAACGACATTCGAGTAGTCTGTATCGGATTCCATGTAGGTCATAGCTCACCAGATAGACGGCTCCAACTTTGGATCGGGCCTGTCACTAACGCATAACAGGCCGTTTTGGTTGCGTCAAATAAACTCGTGTTCGAAAAAAAGCGGCGAGCGGGAAGGCTCGCCGCGGCTCAGGGATTCACTCCAAAATCGAAGATGACGCGGATCAGGTCGACGTTCGGATCGAACGCCGTCACGATTCCATACTCGCCCGGCTTCAAATTATCGCGCGGCGTCAACGCCGTCACGTTATCCCCCGCATGCCGGGTCTCGATTGCCACCAGATCGCTCGGCCTCAGATGCGCCCATTCGATAAAATCGCGGCTCACGGGCATGCGAATTTCGCGATGCTCCGCTTTTTGCACCTCGCGAACCAGGTAGATCCCGCTGGTTGGCGGGAATCCGCGCATGTAGAACGTCGGTTTCAGCTGGGAGGTCTGCACCGCGGCGTGCGGCCCCGGAAAATCCGCAATCGCGTCGCTTTTGCCGAATCCGAGCAGCCATTTCGCCGTGCCGTTTTCAAACGGCATCAGCGGCTTATCGGGCAGGCCGAGCCATCCCGCGGGCGAACGGAGATAAACCCCGCGCAGCGCTGGCAGTCCTGCTGCTTCCGGCGTCACCGTCTGCGCCGATAATGCCGCGCCTAACAAAACCAGTCCGGCGAAAACCTTAATTCCCATGGCCACATTCTAAGTACTGCGACGATTCTTGCCAATATGTCCTTCGTCTAAACCCGTCCTAAGGGTACCTGGAACTTTTACCGGCCCCTGCTTCCGCTTGCCCCTTTGCGCCACCCTGCTAACCTAAGAAAACATGCCCGAATCCCCCATAACTCCCCGCGCGCGGGACTTCGCCGCGTGGTATCAGGATGTCGTCCTTCAAGGCGATATGGCCGAACCCGCCGAGATCGTCAAGGGATGCATGGTTATCAAAGCCAACGGTTACGCCGTCTGGGAGTTGCTCCAGCGCGAGCTCGACGACCGCTTTAAAGCCTGCGGCCATCAAAACGTCTATTTCCCGCTTCTTATTCCCGAAAGTTTCCTCAAAAAAGAAGCCGAGCACGTCGAAGGATTTTCGCCGGAGCTGGCCGTCGTCACTCACGCCGGCGGGAAGCAGCTTGAAGAGCCCTATGTGATCCGTCCGACGTCGGAGACCATCATCGGCTATTTCTTCTCGCGCTGGATTCAAAGCTACCGCGATCTTCCCATGCTGCTCAATCAGTGGGCCAATGTGATGCGCTGGGAGTTGCGCACGCGCATGTTCCTTCGGACCACCGAATTCCTGTGGCAGGAGGGCCACACCGCGCACTCCAATCATCCGGAAGCGGTCGAGGAGGTTCTGCGCATCCTCGATATTTACGCCGACGTCGCCGAAAACGTCATGGCGATGCCGGTGATCAAGGGCGTGAAAACGGCGTCGGAAAAATTCGCGGGCGCGCTGCGCAGCTACTCGATCGAAGCCATGATGCAGAACGGCCTGGCGCTTCAGGCCGGCACCAGCCACGATCTCGGCCAGAACTTCGGCAAAGCCTTCAACGTCCAGTTCCAGTCAAGCGAAGGACGCCTCGATTACGTTTGGCAGACGAGCTGGGGCGTTTCGACGCGTCTGATCGGCGGCCTGATCATGAGCCACTCCGACGATAAAGGGCTGGTGATCCCGCCGAAATTGGCGCCGGTAAAGTGCGTAATTGTGCCAATTTATCGCAAAGAAGACGAAAAAGCGCGCGTTCTCGAAACCGCGCACCGGCTCGCGGCGGATTGCAAGGCGAAAATCGACGATCGGGAAGGCCAGTCGCCCGGCGCGAAATTTTTCCATTGGGAGCGGCGCGGCGTACCCGTCGTGCTGGAATTAGGCCCGCGCGACGTCGCCGCCGGGAACGTCGTCCTGAAGCGCCGCGACACCGGCGCGAAAGAGGTGATCCGGCAAGACGAGCTGCCCAGCCGTCTGCTTTCGACCCTTACACAGATGCAGATCGATCTTTATCACGCCGCCAAGCGGCGGCTTCAGGAAAATACAGTACTCGCCAACTCGCTCGGCGAGGTGGAATCGATTCTCAAAGACGCCACTGCCGAAAAAGGGGGAGGAAAATTCGTCATGGCGCATGTCAAGGACGATCCGCAATGCGACGCGCGGCTCAAGGAGTTTAAAGCCACGGTGCGCAATATTCCGCTGAAGGACGAATACGACGGCCCCGGCAAGTGCGTCATCACCGGCGAACCGGTCGACCGCCGCGTGGTGGTGGCAAAAGCCTATTGATGGCCGGCTTCAGGCGATTTTTGGAGAATCTGCGGTTGATGTTGTAGCCTCATAAATTGCGAGGCGAACACTCCATCTCGCGCCCGCTGGTGCGGCGCACGGCGAATCTGTCGGCGCTCCGCTACCGGATGATTGCGTTTCTGGCGGTGCTCGGTCCGGGATTCATCACCGCCAACGTCGATAACGACCCGGGCGGCATCCTCACGTATTCGCTGGCCGGCGCCAAATTCGGCTATTTGCTGTTATGGACGCTGATCCCGACCACGATCGCGCTCATCGTCGTTCAGGAAATGGCCGCGCGCATGGGCGCCGTGACGGGAAAAGGTCTCTCCGATCTGATTCGCGAGGAATTCGGCCTGCGCGCCACGTTTTTCACCATGGCGATCCTCAGCCTGGCGGATTTTGGCAACATCGCCTCCGAATTCGCGGGGCTCGCTTCCGGCATGGCGATCTTGCACGTCAGTAAATTCATCGCCGTGCCCATCGGAGCGGCGCTGGTCTGGATCGTCGTCGTTCGCGGCCGCTACAAACCAGTGGAGCGGCTGCTGATTCTGTTCTCGCTGATTTATTTCACCTATCCGATCTCCGCCTTTCTGGCCAAACCCGACTGGAAGCTGGCTCTGCACGACACGCTGGTGCCGCAGTGGAGCAACGACCCCGCATACCTGGTGGCGATTGTCGGCCTGATCGGGACCACGATCACGCCGTGGATGCAGTTTTACCTGCAAGCCTCGATCGTCGAAAAAGGGGTCGATCAGCGGCACTACGCCCTGAGCCGCTGGGACGTGATCCTGGGCTGCATCGTCACCGACGTGATCGCGTTTTTCATCGTGGTCGCCTGCGCGGCGACGATTCATAAAAGCGGCCACGGCGACGTCAACGACGTCGGCGAAGCGGCGCTCGCGCTGCGCCCGTTCGCGGGCCAGTTCGCGAGCCTTCTGTTCGCCGTCGGGCTGATCAACGCTTCGCTTCTTTCCGCCGCGATTCTTCCGCTGGCGACCGCCTACAACATTTGCGAGGGGCTGGGCTTTGAATCGGGAATCGAAAAACGTTTTTCCGAAGCGCCCCTTTTTTACTGGCTGTACACGCTGCTCATCGTCTGCGGCGCCGGATTCGTGCTCGCGCCGGGACTTCCGCTGCTCAAAGTGATTCTGTTTTCGCAGGTGCTCAACGGCATTTTGCTGCCTTTCGTGCTGTTCTACATGCTGGTGCTGATCAATCGGAAACGCATCATGCAGGAGTTCACCAACAACGTGTGGCAGAACGCCATCGCCTGGTCCACCGCGGTGGTGATGATCGCGCTCACCGCCGGGATGATCTGGACGACCATCCGGGGTTAGTTAACTGGTCGAAAGCGGACACTCGATCACAAAATCGAACAGAGGACCTCCGCAAGCCTCTGGAAGTACTTCTGGAACCGCGCGCCGCCGGTTTTCGTAAGTGGAAGATGAATTGCTGCCATCGGTCCCTAACTTCAACTCGCAAAAATGAAATTCTTCACCATTTGCTCGACCGCTGTTTTACTCGCGGCTGTGCCGTGTTTGCCGCAAAAGCTGGTGGACGCGGGTTCGCCGGAGGTCACGATCGAAGGCCGGAAACGGCTTCCCGTGATTCAACCGCTCATCAGCCCGTTCAACGCGCAGCGCCGCTACGTCTCGCCCGCCAAGCTGAGCAACTCCCCGCGCCTCCAGCAACTGGTCCGCGCCGGGAACTTGTACTTGAACGTGGATGACGTGATCGCGCTCACGCTGGAAAACAATCTCGATATCGCGATCCAGCGCTACGGATCGTTTCTCGCGCAGGAAGTCTTGCGCCGCACCCAATCGGGCAACGCGCCGCGGGCCTTCAACGTTCCGATCTACAACGCGCCGAGCAGCGTTTCGACGGCGGGAATCACCGCGGCGAGCGTGACGCTGGCGGGCGGCGGAGGCGGCGTCAACTCCGGCGGCGGTCTGGTGGCGACCATCGGCGCGACGCCGGTACAACTCGACCCGGTGTTCACCGCGTCGGCTCAATTCGCGCATTCGACGATTCCCGAAACGCTGACGATCGTCAGCCTGGTGCCATACCTGGTGAGCTCCACGCAACAATTCTCTTTTGCCTACACGCAATCGTTCACGCCGGGAACCACGATTCAGTTCGATTATCAGGGTTCTCACAGCCACGTCAACAGCCCGGCGAATGCGGTGAATCCGTACATCTACGGGACGCTCGATTTCAACATCACGCAAAACCTTCTGCAAGGCTTCGGCAAGGCCGTGAACAACCGCTATATCCGGATCGCCAAGAACAACATGAAGGTGAACGATCTGAACTTCAAGGAGCAGGTGATTACCACGATTGCCGGCGTGTTGAACCTGTACTGGGATCTGGTGAGCTTCGACGACGATCTGCACAATAAGCAGAAAGCGCTTGAAACCGCCGAGCAACTGCTGGAGGACAACAAGCACGAAGTCGAGCTGGGCCAGCAGCCGGCCATCGTGGTGACGCAGGCCGAAGCGCAGGTTTCCCAGGCCAGGGAAGACCTGCTGATCGCGCAGACCAACGTCGCGCAGCAGGAAATTGTGCTGAAAAACATGCTCAGCCGCAATAATTCGGTCGATTCGTGGCTCGATGACGTGCACATCGTGCCGCTCGATCACATCGTGATTCCGGAAAAAGAGGATTTGCCGCCGGCCGCGCAGTTGATCGATGAGGCGCTCGCCGCGCGCCCGGAAATCCAGCTTTCGAAAATCAACCTGGAAAGCCAGAAAATCAGCACCGAGGGCACGCGCAATAACCTGCTGCCGACGCTGACCGGCTTCGCCGATATTAACAATCAGGGCCTGGCGGGACAGCCCAATGCGCTGTGCCCCGCGGGAATTTCCTTCTGCGTGCCGCTTCAGGCCTTCGTTGGCGGGGGCGGAACGGTGCTTGGCGAAATTTTCCGCCGCAATTATCCGAACTATTCAGCGGGCATTTCCGTCAGCATCCCTTTCCGCAATCGCGTCGCGCAGGGCGATTATGTCGACGACCTGCTGACGGAACGGCAGACGGAGCTGCAATATCAAAAAACCATCAACGACGTTCGCGTGCAAGTGAAAAACGCGATTATCAGCTTGCAGCAAGCCCGCGCGCGATATGAAAACGCCGTGGCGACTCGCAAGCTCGCCGAACAGACGCTCGAAGCCGAGCAAATGCGCTTCAAATTCGGCGAATCGACCATCGCCACCGTGGTGCAGGCGCAGCGCGACCTGATCACGGATCAAACCCAGGAAATTCAAACCATGGCCAACTACACGCACGCCAAGATCGCGTTCGACGAAGCGCTGGGCCGTACGCTGGAAGTGAATCATGTATCCATCGCCGAAGCGGTTTCCGGCCACGTCGCGCGGGAATCGAAGTTGCCCGAAGCGCCGCCGGCCGATTCCGCGAAACCGGGGTGGCTGCGATGAACCGGAAATTCGCCCGCTCCCGGATCGCGCTAATCACCGGTTGTGTCGTTCTCCACGCCCAACAACCCGTGGTGGAGAATCAGCAGCCGCCGGTGGTCGGGATTTTCAATATTGAGCCGCCGAAGGTTTCGCCGGCCATTACCGTCAACTCCGAGCGGCTGCGCGGGCTGATGCGCGCCGGGCGGCTGTATCTCACGCTTCAGGATGCGATCGCCGCGGCGATCGAAAATAACCTCGATTTGCAGGTGGACCGCTATGGACCGCTGCGCGCCGATTGGTACATCACCCGCCAACAGGGCGGAGGGCCGCTGCGCGGCTCCACGCAGAACCCGGGCAGCGTCGGGATCACGGTTTCCGGGCAGGGCGTGAACGGCGCGCTGAGCGCGGCCGGGCTGAGCACGAACAACGGCGGCGCCAGCGCCTCGCAAAACGGCGGCACCATCACCCAGATCGGAACGGTGACGCCGAATCTCGATCCGACGGTTTACGCCAATACGTTCCGTTTTTCGCATATCACCACTCCGCAAGCCAGCCTGGCGATCAGCGGAGTGCAGGCGCTGGTCGATGACGACCGGAACATCTACCCGTCTTTCCAGGAGGGTTTTCTCACCGGCGGCGCGGTGCAGGCGCAGCTTCAATACAATTATCAAAAAGAAAATTCGCCGGGTGACGTGCTGCGGCCCTCGTTCCTGCCGGCCGGCTACATTTATGCTCAACAGCCCCTGCTTGCCGGGCGCGGGATCGCGGTAAACGCGCGCTTCATTCACATCGCGCAGAAACAGGCGATTGGAGCGCGCCTCACCTTCCGCTCGCAACTGCTAAACCTGGTGGCGGCGGTGGTGAACGCGTACTGGGATCTTTCCGGGGGCCAGGCCGATCTGGCCGCGAGGCAGAGCGCGCTCGAATTCGCGCAGCGGTTTTATGAAGACACCAGGCGCCAGATCCAGCTTGGCGCGACGGCGGGCGTGGACATTTATCGCGCCGAAGCCGAGGTGACCACGCGGCGGCAGGATCTCGCGGTGGCGCAACAGACCGTCAGCCAGCAGGAGATTGCCCTGAAGAATCTGATCAGCCGCAACGGTCTGGGCGATCCGGGGCTCGATTCGGCCGCGATCGTGCTGCTCGACCGGCTGGAGGTTCCCGCGAATGAAGAGCTGCCGCCGCTGCGCCAGCTTGTCGCGACGGCGATGGCCCACCGGCCCGATATCCAGCTCGATAAGATCAACGATGAAGTCAGCGAGATCAGCGCGCTGGGAACGCAAAACTCGATCCTGCCATCGCTGACATCCTACGGTTATGTATTGAATCGCGGTCTGGCGGGATTTCAGAGCCCGATCTCGAAGTACTCGGCGGCGCCCAGCCAGATCGGCGGAAACGCCACGGCGCTCGAGCAGCTTTTCGGCGGCGATTACAAATCGCGCTACGCCGGCGCGAATTTTCGCGGCATCATCCACAACCGCTCGCAGCAGGCCGATTTCGGGATCGATCAGCTCCAGCTTCGCCAGGGCGATCTGATCGAAATGAAGAATCACAACGACATGGTAGTGGCCATCTCCAACGGCGCGATCGCCGTCAGGCAGGCCGCGCTGCGCTACCATAACGCCGTCGCCACGCGCGAGCTGCAACAGGACCTGCTCGATAAGGAAGAGCAGAAATTCCGGCTGGGCAGCTCGACCATCGATCTGGTGATCGCGGCGGGGCGCACGCTCATCAGCGCGCAGTACGCCGAGCTTGACGCGCGGACCGCCTACGCGCGGGCGCGAATCGGCCTGGATCAGACACTGGGAACGACCCTTGAGACGTATCATGTTTCCGTCGATCAGGCGCTTCAGGGGGTGGTCGATACGGAGTCGAAGCTGCCGGCCAATTTGCCAGCCGGCGGCGCGAAGTAAAGCGGCGCGGTTTACCATGTAAATAGATGGCCGCTTCCCCGGGTCTGCGCGCCGCCGTCCGCGCGCTTGGCTCCCGCAATTACCGGCTTTTCTTCATCGGTCAAAGCATTTCCCTGATCGGCACGTGGATGACCCGCATCGCGACGAGCTGGCTGGTGTACCGGCTTAGCGATTCGGCGTTCCTGCTCGGCTTGGTCAGCTTCGCCGGACAGATTCCCGCGTTTTTTTTCGCGCCGATCGCCGGCGTGTGGATCGATCGCTGGAACCGCCGCCGGACGCTGGTGTGGACGCAGGCGTTGAGCATGATTCAATCGCTGGCGCTCGCCGGTCTGGCGCTCGGCCATGTCATCGACATCTGGTCGCTGGCGCTGCTCACGCTGATGAAGGGGTTGATCAACGCCTTCGACATGCCGGCCCGGCAGGCTTTCGTGGTCGAGATGATCGACGATCGCGCCGACCTCGGCAACGCCATCGCCCTCAATTCCTCGATGGTCAACGGCGCGCGCCTGATCGGTCCGGCGATCGGCGGGATCGTGATCGCGGCGGTGGGCGAGGGTTATTGTTTTCTGATCGACGGCGTAAGCTACATCGCGGTGATCATTTCGCTGCTGCTGATGACGGTGCGGCCGCGAGCGGTTGCGGTCGAGCGCAAGCGCGTTTTCGAAGAGCTGGCCGAGGGCTGGCGTTACGTCATCGAATCGGCCGCGATTCGCTCGATTCTCGGGATGCTGGCGCTGGTAAGCCTGATCGGGATGCCCTATCAGGTTCTGATGCCGATGATTGCCGGGAACGTTTTACACGGAGGGCCGCACACGCTCGGATTTCTGATGGGAATGTCCGGCGTTGGCGCGCTGGCCAGCGCGATCAGCCTTGCGCTGCGCCGGTCCGTGGTCGGGCTCGGGCGCATGATCGCGATCTCGTCGGGCGTGTTTGGAGTGGGGCTCATCGCGTTCGGCCTGTCGCGTTCGCTGTGGCTGTCGCTTCCTTTGATGCTGGCTACGGGTTTCGGCATGATGCAGCAAATGGCGGCCAGCAACACGATTCTGCAAACGATCGTCGCCGATGACAAGCGCGGGCGCGTGATGTCGTTTTATACGCTGGCGGTTCTAGGGATCACGCCCATCGGCAGCCTGATCGCGGGATCGCTCGCGTCCAAGATCGGCGCGCCGGCGACGCTGATTCTCGGCGGCTCGGTGGTGGCGGCGGCCGCGGCGGTGTTCACCCTCCAACTCCCGGCGCTGCGGCGCGAGGTGCGTCCGATTTACGCCCAGCTCGGAATCATTCCGGAGGTGGCCGCGGGGATCCAGAGCGCGTCGGCGATGCAGACGCCGCCGGAATAACCTGACGCGCGGTTGTTGATTGTTGTAGAATCGGCTTCTGCGGCGAGCATGCTTCAGTTTCAATACGATCCGGCGACCAATCCGCTAAATAACAACGATTGGTCGTTTCCGCTGTTCGAGTGTATCCACATCGCCATGTTCGCAATGTCGGTGGGGACCATCGCCATCGTCGATTTCCGCCTGCTCGGGCTGTTGTTCCGCAAACAAACCCCGGCCGAGGTGCTGAAGGCGACCTCGCTGTGGACGCTGGTCGGGCTGATCGTCGTGATCACCAGCGGCATGGTGATCTTCACCACGGATCCGTTGAGCTATTACTACAACTGGTCGTTTCGCTACAAAATGATCGCGCTGGTGGTGGCGATCGTGTTCAACTACACGATCCATCGCAGGGTGGCGATGTCGAACTGTACGACGGCGGTGAACGCGATGGTCGCAGGAGTGTCACTGCTGCTGTGGATTTCGATTGTGTTCGCGGGCATTTTCTACGCCTTCGTCGAGGAGCTTCCCTATGCCGGTGGTCCACCAGTTTAGCCTGGCGGTTCAGAACACCGCGTACTTCACGGCGCTGCGCGAATCGGCGCTGGTTTATCCGATCATTCTCGCGAGCCATCTGGCGACTATCGCGATTTTCGGCGGATTGATTCTGATGACCGATCTGCGGCTGCTGGGCCTGGCGATGACGAAGATTCCCGCCTCGCAGGTGATCGCGCGCACGCGGCCGTTCAAACACGCGGGCTTGCTGATCATGGTGACGCTGGGGATTCACCTGGGCGGATCGAAACTTGCGGATTACTACGATAATCCGTACTTTTGGATGAAACTGTCGCTACTTTTGCTGGTTTTTGTGCACGCCATGGTGTTCCGCCGCGGAGTGTATCGGAATCCGGCGGCGGTGGATGCGGCGGACGGTCCGCCGCGCATCGCGAAGGTCGCGGCGTGCCTGTCGCTGGCGCTGTGGATCGGGATTCTTTCCTGCGGCCGATGGATCGCCTATTACGATCGTCCGGAGGGCCAGCAGGCGCGAGCCAATCAAATCGGGCGCCAGAGATAAACGCCGGTTTTCAGGCCAGATTGCGGCGCACTTCGATGGCGGTGAGAATGCTTGCCGCCAGAACCAGCGTGCCGGTGGCGACGTGCGCGGTCGCCAGCCATAGGAACGCTTGGGTATCGCCGGCGTTCAACAGCAGCAGCAAAAACACGGCGATTCCGAAACAGATCTGAACCAGAACCGCGGTCATTAAAGCGATCGCGGCGCGGCGCAGCGGCTTCGATGCGGAGAAGTTTTGCAGAAGGAT
>JAJPHS010000153.1 GCA_021325175.1 Terriglobia bacterium | reverse complement strand
TGGAATCCCACACGGATCAGCCCGACGAATCCGCGCACTGAACGCACCACAACAGCAGACGAATCTTACCTGCCAGGCTGACGTACGCAGCCTTCCCGAAAGCTCACCGCGGTCGCGGGCGTGGACAGAACATCACCAATGAGGAGCATCGTCCCAAGAGTCATCGCGCGCATCGGAATGGACGCCTTCGCGCATGGTGCATTGGGCCGAATCCATCGGCCCGGACACGGCGCGGCTGTTCGAGCGGATTATGAACGACTGGCCGCACCCGGAGATGGGTTATCGCGGCTGCCTGGGCATCATCCGGCTGGCGGGAAAATACTCGACACAACGCGTGGAGGCGGCTGCCGAGCGCGCCTTGCTCACCGGAGCGTGCCGCTACAAAAGCGTCGAATCGATTCTCAAGAACTCACTGGATCAAGTGCCGCCATCGTCACCACCACCCGCCACCACACCACCGCACGACAACATCCGCGGTTCCGAGTACTTCGAGTAAGGAGCCCACATGCTACAAGAACCGATGATGGAAAAACTGACGGCCATGCGGTTACTCAGCATGGTGGACGCATTCAAAGCGCAGGAGCAGGACCCGGCTATGCGCGAGCTGAGCTTCCTGGAAAGGCTCGGACTGCTGGTCGATCCGCAATGGAGCTGGCGCGAGAATCAAGCGCTGGCGCGCCGATTACATTCCGCCAAGCTGAAGGGAGCCTGCGTCGAAGAGATTGATTATCGCGCTTCTCGCGGGTTGGACAAGAGTGTCATCCGATCGCTGGCGCAGAAGTCGGCCTGGGCGGCGAATCATGAGAACATCTTCGTACTCGGCCCCACCGGCGTCGGCAAAAGCTTCGTGGCGTGCGCCCTGGCGCAGAAAGCGTGCCGCGATGGATACTCGGCATTTTACACTCGAGCCGCCGCGCTGTTTCGAGATCTCGCCATCGCTCGCGCGGATGGCAGTCTCCGCGCTTTGCTGGCCAGGCTCAGCCGGATCGACGTGCTGGTAATCGACGACTGGGCCATGGCTCCACTTGCCGAAACCGAGCGCCGCGACTTCTGGGAAATCTGTGAGGATCGCTATCAAACTCGCTCCACCATCCTGACTTCACAACTTCCCGTAGCTCGCTGGCATGAGCAGATCGGCGATCCCACCGCCGCCGACGGCATCCTCGACCGCCTGGTTCACAACGCTCATCGTATCGAGATGCGTGGCGATTCCATGCGCAAGAAGCGCGCGGCCCGCAGCCGGCGAGCTAACGCTCGCCGGGGCTACTTCGTGCTGAGGCGGGGACAAGGGCTGCCGCCCCTTTCCCCGCACCCCTTTCTCTGCTAGCGGCACTTTTCCTCCGCTGCGCTCCGGACAGGTTCTCCTTGACGAAGCCGAACACTTGCTCCACAATCGAAATGCCAGCGTCGCTACGCTCCGAGAACGGTTCGCCTTCGGTCCGGAATGCCGTTCGCGTTCCCTTCGGAATCAGTGTTCGCCTTCGTCGGAATCCTCAAGCTGGGGATGGAGCACGTACCGGTGGTCGTGCTCGATCACCTGACGGATACGCAGAAGCGGGCCTACATCCTGGCCGATAATCGGCTGGCCGAGCAGGCCGGTTGGGACGATGATCTGCTTCGAGGCGAGATCTCAAAGACGCCGATCTGGATCTCGCGGTGCTGGGTTTCACGGAGGACGAACTCCGAACGCTCCTCGCCGACGCCGAACCTGCGGCTACTGAGGCGCCGGCCGATCCGGTAACGCGACCAGGGGACGTCTGGCTGGTCGGAAAGCATCGCCTGCTCTGCGGCGACTGCCGCCAATCATGCGACGGTCGCGCGGCTGTTCGACGGGAAGACGGCGAACCTGGCCATTACATCGCCGCCCTACGCCCTGCGTCTCCGACGATAATCCGTTCTCGGAAAAGCAGTGCCAGACCCTGAAGTACCGCCCAGGTTTCCCGGCCGCTTTGGCTCGCTGGAGGACACCCGCGCCCATGGCCAAGAATTCTTCCACTGGTACAACCTCGAACATTACCACAGCGGCATCGCCCTGTTGACCCCGTACATGGTCCACTACGGACTCGCTGATGTTGACGCTGAATGGACCGCTTGGTGTGCCGTTGTTTGTCACGATCACGGAACCCGATCCCGTGGTGGAGTCGAGCGGCGTTAGCGCGTTGATCTGATCCTGCGCGCACGCCGGGTCGGTTGCGGCGCTGCAATAGAAATAACGAAGGCGGGCTGATTGTTGACCGTCACGCCGATTCCCCTGAGCACTGTAGGCAATTACTCGGCGCTTTCGACGCGTCGAATCGCACCGAGCTCGCAATGCTCGCCGGCGCGGGAGGTTAACATTTCGCGCAAAAGATTCGACCGGGCGGGAAATTTTACCCGAAAAACCGACCCCTCCCCAACCCGGCTGCGCACCTCAATCTCGGCGCCATGCGCCTTGGCAATGCTTTCCGCCAGCGACAACCCCAAACCGTAACCGCCGCCGCCGCGAGCGCGATCGGCGCGGTAAAAGCGCTTGAAGATATGGGGCATGTCGGCCGCGTCGATGCCCACGCCCGAATCCTCCACCTCCACCATCACCCGCGAATCGTCGCACCCGGCGCGGACCCGCACTTCGCCTCCATCGCGCGAATATTTCACCGCGTTATCTAGCAGCAGCATCAGCAAGCGATGCAACGCCGCCGGGTTGGCCGAGATCGTCAGCGGATCGTCGCTCACCAGCGCGGAAATGCGGATGCCGCGCAGCTCGGCCAAACCCGCCATTTCACCGCACACCGCCTGGATTACCCCGCGCACGTCCACCGGCGATAGCGGCATCTCCACCGTTCCGGTGTCGCTTCGCGCCAGCGCCAGCAGATCCTCGACCAGGCGGGTCAGGCGCTCCGTTTCCGCGCCGATCTCGCGCAGCGCGCCGCGATACACCTCCGGTTCGCGCGCGCGGCGCAGCGCCAGTTCGGCCGTGGTTCGAATCACCGCCAGCGGGGTGCGCAGCTCGTGCGAGGCGTCGGCGACGAACTGCGACAGCGTCCGCACCGCGGATTCCAGCCGGTCCAGCATCTGGTTCAAAACCCGGCTGAGCCGCGCGATCTCATCGCCGGTGGCCGGGACCGGAAGGCGTCCCGATAAATTCTCGATGCTGATGGCGTGCGCCGCCGCCGCGATCTCATCCACCGGCTTGAGCGCGCGCCGGCTGAGCCAGGCGCCGCCGAAGGAAGCGATCCCAATCACCGCCGGAATCAGGCTGAGAAGCAGCCAGCGCAGCAGATCAAGCGTATGTAATACCGTTTCAAGCGGCTCGCCCGCCATTAGATGATAATGCTCGCCGTTAATAGTAAAATCGCGATCAATTACGCGAAATTGCGTTGCCGCCAGTGGCTGCCGGTCAGGATAATTAAAGGTAAAACCCCGATCGGAACGCAATCGCAAATAACTTTCCGGCGGCAGCGCCTGGCAAAATTCCTGAAGTTCGTCCTTGAGCGTCGACCCGGAGAATTCGGCCGATTCCGCCGTGAAATAGCGCTCAAACCGGTCCGCGCGGCCGGCCAGATCCTGATCCAGATCGCGCATCAGGCGTTGTCGCAAGCCGATCCACAGCAGCGCGGCGAACAACGCCAGCGCCCCGGCAAGAACCGCCGCGTACCAGACCGTCAGACGAAAACGAATGGAGCGCGCGCGCATGTCAATCCGCCGCCGGATCGCGCAGCATGTAGCCGAAGCCGCGCACGGTCTGGATCAGCTTTGGCTCCCGCTGGTCCACCTTGCCGCGCAACAGCCGCATGAACACCTCCAGCGTATTTTCGTTCACCTCGCTGGCGAACCCCCACACCGATTCGAGAATTTTGTCGCGGCCCACCGCGCGCCCGGCGTTGCGCATCAGCAGCTCCAGCAGGCGATATTCGCGCGGCGTGAGGCTGAGTTCTTTGCCGGCGCGCGTCACCCGCCGCGAGGCCGGATCGAGCTTCAGATCCGCCACCTCCAGGTTCACCGGCCGCGGGATAGCTCCCCGGCGGCTGACCGCGCGCAGCCGCGCCAGCAGGATTTCGATCGAGAAAGGCTTGGTCAGATAGTCATCGGCGCCGGCGTCGAGGCCGCGAACGATATCGGCCGGGGCATCGCGCGCGGTGAGCATCAGGACCGGCGTCTGATTGCGGCAGGCGCGCAGTTTGCGCGCGATGGAGAAGCCGTCCATTCCCGGCAGCATCAAATCCAGGACGATCACGTCGAATGGCGAATTGCGGGCGATTTCAAATCCCTCGCGCCCGTCGCGTGCGACGATGACCTGGTGGCCTTCTTCCTGAAGCGTTTTTTCGAGCAGCTCGGCCATGCGGCGCTCGTCTTCCACCACCAGGATCTGCATCTCGCCTTGATGTTAGCAAAGGACCCGCCGCCGGGACACATGGGCTGCGAACCGAATTTTTCAGGGATTTTTCAGAAAACCGTGCTTCACTATAGTGTTGATGACCACGCGAATTCTACTGTGGTGCTGCGCGGCGGGCGCCGCGCTCGCCCAGACTTCGGCCGACCACCCCGCGATCACCCTTCAGGACGCCATCGCGCGCGCGCGTCAATATGGAGGCGTGGTGCAGACCGCGAATCTCGCCGCGCAACAGGCGCGCGAGGATACCAAGCAGGTTCGCGCCGCGCGCCTGCCGCAGGTGAGCTGGTTCAATCAGTACATCAACACGCAGGGCAACGGAACGCCATCGGGAGTTTTCGTCGCCAACGACGGCGTGCACGTCTATAACGAGCAGGGCGTCGTTCATCAGGAGCTCCTCGCGGCGGCCCGCCGCGGCGAGCTGAATCGCGCGCTGGCCGCCGAAGCGATCGCCCGCGCCAAAATCGAAGTCGCGGCGCGCGGGCTCAACGCCACCGTCATCCAAAATTACTACGCAATCCTCAGCGCGCAGCGAAAGGCCGCCAATACGCAGCGCAGCGTTCAGGAAGCGCAGCAGTTTCTGGAAATCACCCAAAAACTGGAGCAGGGCGGCGAGGCGGCCCACGCCGACGTGGTCAAGGCGCAGATCGAGGTGCAGGCGCGGCAGCGCGACCTCAAGGAAGCGGAGCTGTCCATCGTCAAGGCGAAAATCGCGCTGGGAGTGCTGATTTTTCCATCCTTCACCGCGGATTTCGACGTCGCCGACGATCTCTCGCAGCCGCCGGTGCTGCCCCCGATGACGGAGGCGCAGGGGCAGGCCGTGGCCACCAGTCCGGATCTCAAGGCGGCCGAGGCCGGCGTCAACGAAGCGGGCCAGGAAGTGACGGTGGCCAAGTATCAATACCTGCCGTCTTTCGCGCTCGATTTTTTCTACGGCATCGACGCCAATCAGTTCGCGATCAACTCGCGCGAAGCGCAGGACACCGGCCGCAGCACCCTGCCCAACTATACGGTCGCCGAGCGCCATAATCTGGGATATGTGGCGCAGGCGACGCTGAACGTTCCGGTGTGGAACTGGGGCGCCATCCGCAGCAAAGTGAAGCAGGCCGAGCTGCGGCGGGAGCAGGCGCGGAACGATCTGGAGCTCGCGCGCCGCACGCTCGACAGCAATATCGCCGCCGCCTACACGGAGGCGCAGGGCGCGCTGGCGCAGCTCGATTCGCTGCGGCAATCCGTGGATCTGGCCGGGCAAAGCCTGCGCCTGACGCTGCTCCGCTATCAGGCCGGCGAGGCGACTGCGCTCGAGGTGGTGGACGCGCAGACCACGCTCGCGCAGGCGCGCGGCGCTTATGATGACGGCTTGGCGCGGTTCCGGATCGCGCTCGCGCTGCTTGAGACCCTCACGGGGAGCTTGTAATGATCTCTCGAAAAACCATTCTGATGGCGAGCTTCGCCGGCGCGATCACGCTTCTGGCGGGATGCGGAAAAGCCAAATCCAAAGAGGAAGCGGGCGGCGGCGAGCAGGAGCCTCCGGCCAACGTCACCGTGGAAACGGCCGGCCTCGGCGCCATTGATCGCGTCATCACCGCCGACGCGGTGCTGTATCCGATTAACCAGGCCAACGTGATGCCTAAGCTCGCCGCGCCGGTGCGGCGGATGCTGGTCAATCGCGGCGATCATGTGAAGGCGGGGCAGGTGCTCGCCGAGCTGGAAAGCGCCGACTTGGCGGCCACGGCCAATGAGAGCAAGGCGCTCTATGAACAATCCGAGGCGGCCTACCAGCTCCTGACGCGCGCCACCGTTTTGGACGATAGAACAAAAGCCCAGACGGACGTTCAGGCCGCGCAGCAGACCTACGACGCCGCGAAAACAGTTTACGAAAGCCGCGTCGCGCTGCAAAAGGAAGGGGCGCTGGCGCAGAAGCTGGTCGATGACGCCAAGGTCGCGATGGTGCAGGCGCAGAGCGCGCTCGAAACGGCGCAACGGCATCTCGAATCGCTGAATCAGGTGAGCCAGCGCGAGTCCATTCGCGGCGCGGAAGCGCAGGTCAATGCCGCCAAGGCGCATTATGAAAACGCGGCCGTGCAGCTTTCCTATGCCAAAGTTGTGAGCCCCATCGACGGCATCGTGGCGGATCGCCCGGTATATCCCGGCGAGATGCCGCCGAGCGGCTCCCCCATCGTATCGATCGTCGATATCTCGCGCGTGGTGGCGCGCGCCAACGTTCCGGTGAAAGAAGCGGCGGCGATCAAGGTCGGCAACCCGGCGCGAATCGCGGGACCGGACGGCGATCTGCCGGGCAAAGTCACCGTCGTCAGTCCCGCCGTCGATCCGAGCACGACCACCGTGGAGGTTTGGGTGCAGGTCGCCAATCCGGGCGAGCGTTTGAAGCCCGGCGGGACGGTGCACGTCTCGATCATCGCCGAAACCATTCAGAACACGGTGATCGTGCCCGCCGCGGCGCTGCTCAACTCCGATGAAGGCGGCCAGAAGATCATGATCGTCACTGGCGGCAACATCGCGCGGGAACGAAAAGTTTCCGTCGGCGTCCGCCAGGGCGATCGCGTGCAAATTCTAAGCGGCATTCAACCGGGCGATCAGGTCATCACCTCCGGCGGCCTCGGCCTCGACGACAAAGCGAAAGTGATCGTGCAGGCGCCAAAGCCGGAAGAGGACGAGGACGAAGACCAAGACGAGGATAAGAGCGACCAGCCCGAGCAGAAGCCCGGCGACGCCAAGCCCGCGTCCCCAGCACAGGGAAAGAAATGATCGGCGAAATTATCAAGCCCGGGACCGGCGCGGCCTCCGATCACTGGACGGCGCGTTATTCGCGGCCGCTGATCTTCGTCATTCTGACGATGGTCGCCATGGGCGTGTATCTGGCCTTCACGATTCCCGTGGCGGTATTTCCGGCGACCGACTTCCCGCGCATCATGGTCGGCATCGATAACGGCGTCGCGCCCATCAACCAGATGCAGGTGACCATCACGCGCCCCATTGAGGAAGCGATGAATCGCGTGCCGGGCCTGGAAGCGATTCGCTCCACCACCAGCCGCGGATCGGCGGAGGTCGACCTTTTCTTCAACTGGAAGGTCGATATGGTGCAGACGCTTCAGTACGTCAACGCCGCCCTCGCCCAGGTCCAGCCGACGCTTCCGCCCACCGCGAAGCTGACCGCCAACCGGCTGACGTTCGCCGCCTTGATGCCGATCGTGGGCTACAGCCTGACGTCCGATAACATGCCGCAGACGCAGCTCTGGGAGCTGGCGCAATACACCATAAAGCCGCGGCTGAGCCGCGTCAACGGCGTTTCGATGATCATCTTGCAGGGCGGCCAGATCCCGGAGTTTCAAATCGAGCCGGACCCGGCCAAGCTCAACGAAGCGCAGGTGACCGTCCCCGCCATTCTGGACGCCGTCGCCCGCAGCAACATGATCGATTCGCCGGGCCTTATCGAAAATAATCACGAGCTTTCGCTCACCTTGGTCACCGGCCAGGCGCACGATCCCTCCGAAATCGCCAACATCGTCATCCGGACCACGCCGGCCGGCGTGCCGATCCGCATCGGCGACGTCGCCAGCGTGCATCCGTCGGTGATGCCGGTCTACACCATCGTGACCGCGAACGGCAAACCCGCCGTGCTGCTGAACCTGTTCCGCCAGCCCGACGGCAATACCGTAACCATTGCCCAGGACGCCGCGCGGGAGTTGGATGAAATTCGCAAAACACTTCCCTCCGGCGTTCACATCGAGACCTTCTACGATCAATCGACGCTGGTGCGCGATTCCATCGCCAGCGTCCGCGATGCGATTCTTATCGGCCTGATTCTGGCCGCGATCATCCTGGTTCTGTTCCTGCGCGATTGGGGCAGTTCTCTCGTAGCCGCGATGGTGATTCCGGCGACCATCGCCATCACGCTGATCGCTCTGCGCCTGCTCGGGCAAAGCTTCAACCTGATGACGCTCGGCGGATTGGCGGCGGCGGTCGGCCTGGTGATCGACGATGCGATTGTGGTCGTCGAAAACATCGTGCTGCATCGTGATTCCGGCCAGTCGCGCGGCGAAGCGATCCGCAGCGCGATTCGCGAGATTCGCGTTCCGCTGGTCGGATCCACCGTAACGCCGATCGTGGTCTTTGTGCCGCTGATCTCGATGACCGGCGTCGAAGGGACCTTCTTCCGCGCGCTCGCCGTCACCGTCGCCACCGCGCTGCTCACCTCGCTTCTGCTGGCCCTTACCTGGACGCCGACGCTCAGCCATTACCTGCTTCGCCGCACCGGAACGCACGCCCACGAAAGCGGCGGGTTAATGGGCAGGCTGACGCGCGTCTACGACCGCGCTCTTCGTTTCGTGCTCGCTTATCCGCTGGCGCTCGCGCTGGGCTGTGTCGTGCTGATCGGCGCATCCTATGTCTGCTACCGTTCGCTCGGCAGCGACCTGCTGCCGGAAATGGATGAAGGCGGCTTCGTGCTCGATTACCTGATGCCCGCCGGTTCCTCGCTTGACGATACCAATCAAGTCTTGCTCGGCGTCGAAAAAATCCTGAGAGCGACGCCGGAAGTCGAAAGCACTTCGCGGCGCACCGGCCAGCAGCTCGGATTATTTCCGGTCACCGAAGCCAATCAGGGGGATTTCACCGTCCGCCTGAAAACGGACCGCGAGCGCCCGATTGAAGAGGTCATCTCCGATGTCCGCGCCAAGATCACCAAGGCTTATCCACAGCTCGATATCGAATTCGTCCAGGTGCTCCAGGACATGATCGGCGACCTGACCAGCTCGCCCGAGCCGATGGAGATCAAGCTCTTCGCGCAGGATCCCAAGCTGCTCGCCACCTGGGCGCCCAAGGTTGAAGAGCGCATCAAGAAGATCAAAGGCGTGGTCGATTTGAAAAACGGCATCGAAAACACCATCAGCGGGCCGGCCATCGTCATGAACGTCGATCCTATTGTCGCGGCGCGCGCCGGCTTCACCCCGCAGGAAATCGAGCTGGACGCGAGCGCGGTGCTGCAAGGCGAGCCGGCCACCACACCGGTGATCGTCAATGACCGCTCCTATACCATTCGCGTGCGCTTCCCGGAAAATACCCGGTCCACGCTCGATCAGATCCGCAACACGCTGATCACCAGCTCCTCCACCGGCAAGACCGCGACGCTCGGCTCGCTTGCCGTCTTCACCGATGAAGCCGGGCAAACCGAAGTGGTTCGCGAAAATTTGCAGCGCCGCGTGGCCGTCACCGGACGTTTTGAGGGAATGAGCCTCGGCGAGGGGATGGCCAAGGTGCAGCAGGCCGTCGCCGAGATGAATCTGCCGCCGGAGATTCGCGTCGTCTACGGCGGCCTTTATGAAGAGCAGCAAAAATCCTTCCGCGATCTGCTGGTGGTGCTGGCGCTGGCGGTCGTGCTGGTGTTCACGGTGCTGCTGTTCGAATTTCGCGCCTTCGCCGCGCCGATTGCGATTCTCGCCTCGGCTCTGCTGTCTACTTCCGGCGTTTTCTTCGCGCTTCTGGTGACGGGCACCACCTTCAACATTTCCTCATTTATGGGAGTCATTATGGTGGTCGGAATCGTGGCCAAAAACGGCATTCTCCTGCTCGATGCCGACCATAAATTCCGCGCCGAGGGCGCCAATCCTCACGATGCCATGATTCAAGCCGGCGAACGCCGTCTTCGCCCGATTCTGATGACCGCGCTCGCCACCATGGCGGGCATGATTCCGTTGTCGCTGGCCATCGGCGCGGGTTCGCAGATGCTTCAGCCCCTGGCCATCGCCGTCATCGGCGGATTGTTGGCCTCCATGGTGCTGTCGCTGCTGGTCACGCCGGCGATCCACTACTATATGACCCGCCGGTAAGGGACGAGCTTTAGCCTCGCACCGGCGTCCGCCAGGCTCCGGCGATTTACCGTTGAAAAAGCCCGGGAGAAACCGCTTCCAGAAACACACCTTGCCGTAACGCATCTAAGGTTCGTTAAGAGAACTTGCGTTACGGAGTGAGCCAATGAGCGATTTAGAACAGAAGATCCGGTTGGGTGTGGGCGCGGCGGCCGCTGCCGCTGCGATTTTTGCGCCGATCAGCTACAAATGGCGCGGCCTGTTGACAGCGGTCGCGGCGAACGCCATCCTGACGGCCGTTTACGAGCGGGGAGACATCGGCTTCTTTCCCCGTTAATTTAATCCATTAAAGCAAACGAAAGAATCGACGAACCGGAGGCGACGGCAAGGTATTGCTTGCCGTCGAACCTGTAGGTCATCGGCGAGGCCTTCCATAGCTGGTTGGCCTGAAACTGCCACAGTGGTTTGCCCGTAGCCGCGTCGGCGGCCATGAACGCGCCGCTGTCTTCGCAGAAAAAGACCAGACCCGTCGATGTTGCGAGCGTTCCGCCCCAGGAATTGCCCGGGCCGACCTGCGGAAGCTCCCAGGCGATGGAGCCGTCATCGATGCGGATCGCGCGCAGGACTTTTTGCGCGGTGTCGCCCGGCGCCTGCTCGAACGATCCGCCGAAATAGCCGCTGCCCGCTTTCCACGGCGCCTTGCTCTTGGTAAAGAGATCGCACTTTTCGAGCGTCTGCACGTAGTACAGGTGCGTCGCTGGATTGAAGGACGTCGAGAACCAGTTCGTGGCGCCCTCAAGGGAAGGACAGATGCGATTCCCCTCCTCGGTCGGCTCCTGATTGGGATTGAGAAGGGGGCGTCCTTTTTCATCCACGCCGCGCGCCCACGTCAACTTGTGAACGAACGGTTTGGCCAGAAGCAGTTTTCCATCGGTCCGGTCGAGCACATAGAAAAATCCGTTCCGGTTGGCGTGCAGCAGCAGTTTTCTCGGCCGCCCGTTCCAGGTGGTATCGACCAGCACCGGAGGCTGCTCGGCGTCCCAATCCCAGACGTTGTGCGGGGTGTACTGAAAATACCACTTCATTTTTCCGGATTTGGCGTCCAGCGCGACGATGGAGCTGGAATAAAGATTGTCGCCGCCGCGCTCATCGCCGTTCAAATCCGGTCCGGGATTGCCCGTCGGCCAGTAGATGGTGTCGAGCTGCGGATCGTAAGTGCCGGTGAGCCATGTAGCGGCGCTGGGGTGGTCGATGTCGTCGCCCTGCCAGGTTTCCGAGCCGGGCTCGCCCCGCTTGGGGACGGTCCAGAAACGCCACACCTCCCGGCCGGTGGACTGGTCGAAAGCCGCGACGAATCCGCGCGCGCCTTCATCGCCGCCGGCGGTCCCCGAAATCACCAGATTGCCGACGGTAAGCGGAGCGGATGTCGCGTTGTAGTTCAAATGCCAGTCCGCCATTTCGGTTTCCCAAAGAAGACGTCCCGTAAAGCGGTTCAACGCGATCAGGTGCGCATTGTCCGTCGCCATAAACAGGCGACCGCCCAATACCGCCGCGCCGCGATTGATCCCGCCCGCGGCGTTGCCGACCAGATCCTTGGTGCGGCGGCGCTGGTAGTGCCAGATCTCGCGCCCGCTGCCGGCGTCCAGCGCGTAGCATTCGTTGGCGCTGGTGACGTACATGACGCCTTCCACCACGATCGGCGTCACTTGCAGCCGCGCGGTGTTCATCAGCGTAAAAATCCATCGCGGGGCGAGCCGCGACAGGTTGCTCTTATTGATTTGATCGAGCGCGGTGTAGCGATTCCCCCCGAACTGGCCATTGTAGGTAGGCCAGTCCGTATCGCTGCTCACCTGGCGATACACTTTGCCGCTGGCGCGAAGTAGATGAAGACGGCCGCCGGTGTCGAGCAGTTGCATGTCCGTCGAGCTTTGATTCATGACGCGGCCTTCGAGCGCGCGGCCATCGGCGAGGGTGACCTTGACGCTGCGCGCGATGGCCCCCTCGGAATCCCGCAGCGTGCGCAAATATTCGATCAGCGACTGCGTGTCGCCGGCGCTCAGATTGTTGGCGGGCATGCCGGAGTTGGGCAGGCCCTCATGAATCAGCGCCGCCAGCTCCGCGTCGCTGTAGTGGCGCAGGCGTTCGGCGATGGCGGGTCCGAGCTCGCCGCCGTTGCCGCGCCTCCCATGGCAGACGGAGCAGTGCGCTTCAAATTGCGCCCGCCCGGGCGGAGTTTGCGCAAGCACGGTGGTGGCAAGGAGGACTGGCAGAAATCGCATAGCTGATTGAACAGGCTATCAGCTTTTGGTCCAGCCCGCCGCCGGCCCGGTTACGTTTCGATCAGATCGAAGTGGCCGTCGCGGCGGCGTATCAGCACGGAGACGCATTCGCGCTCGGCATCGCGATACACCAGGTAATCGCGATCGGCGCCGTCGAACTCCAGCAGCGCTTCCTCGAGCGTCATTGGCTTGCGCCGCTCATGATGATTTACGCGAAACACCCGCACCTCGCGCGCCGGCTCGGAGACCGCGGCCGGTTCTTCCCCGGCGGATTCCGGCTCGCCGTCGCGGCGCTTCTCGCGCCATTTGGCCCGCTGCTTGACAGCCTGTTTTTCCAGCTTTTCGATCGCCTCGCTCATGGCCGTGAACAGGTCCGCGTCCGAGCCGATGCCGATCAACTGGTGATCATAGAACTGAATCGTAATCTCGGCCTTGTAGAGATGACGCTCCGTGGTGATCACCACGTGCGCTTCTTTTTCCCCACGCCGTTCCAGCAATTTCGACAATTTGGCGAACTTGGCGTCCAGCTTTTCCTGCACTTTCGGGGGCAATTCGCCAGGTATGCCCCGATAGCTGACTTTCATGAAATTTAACCTCCGTCAGTTCCGGACCCGGCGCTGATGCGTCGACGGGATGCGCATATCCTCGCGATATTTGGCGACGGTGCGGCGGGTCACATGAATGCCTTCGGCTTGCAGCCGCTCGGTGATCTGCTCGTCGGTGAGCGGATGCGCGGGATCCTCCTCCTCGATCATTTTCTTCACCCTGCGTTTCAGGATCAGCAGCGGCGTGGCGCCGCCCGAAGGTCCCTGCACGGCCTCGGAGAAAAAATACCGCAGCTCGTAAACGCCCTGCGGGGTGTGGGCGTATTTGTTGGAAACCGCGCGGCTGACCGTCGAGGGATGCACGCCGATCTCCTCGGCGATTTCCTTGATCATCATCGGCTTCAGAAAATCGATTCCGTGCTCTAAAAAATCCATCTGGCGGCGAACCACGCTCTGGCAGACCTTGAGAATTGTCTGCTTGCGCTGCTCGATATTTTTCATGAGCTGGATCGCCGAGGCGTAGCGTTCCTTGACGTAATTGCGCACGTCGCGATTCGGCTCCTGCTCGCGGTCGAGCATCTTGCGATACTGCGGATTCAGCCGCAGTTGCGGCACATCGTCGTCGTTGATCGTAATCAGGTAATCGTCGCCGTCTTTTGAGATGTAAACGTCCGGCTCCACCTGCCGCGCTCCCGGACCCGAATAGCGCAAGCCGGGCCGCGGATCGAGATGCTTGATCACGTCGACGGCGATCTGCACGTGCTCGATGGGCCGCTTCAGCAGCCGCGCGATTTCCTTGAATTGCCGCAACTGGACGAGCTTCAAATGATCGTGCACGATCTGCCACGCCACGCCGTCCTTGCCGCCGCGGCTTTCCAGTTGCAACAGCAGGCATTCGCGCAGATCGGACGCGCCGACCCCCGCCGGATCGAGCGTGTGAACCACGCGCAGCGCTTCCTTGACGTCCTCCGGCGCGTGATTCCCCGACGTCGCCAGCTCTTCGAGCGTCAGCGTCAGGTATCCGTTTTCATTCAGATTGCCGATCACCGTTTCGGCCGCGTCACGCACTTCTTCCCTGAGCGCGACCAGCGCAAGCTGATCGTGCAGATGCCCGCTCAGCGTTTCCGGCGAAGAGAGAAACGTCTCAAACGACGGCTTCTCGATATTTTCCGACGCCGGGCTTTTGTGTCCGGGATCGAGATAGGCGTCGAAATAGTCGTCGAAATCGATTTCGTCGAACGGATCGGCCGCCTTCGGCTCCACCGCCTCAGCCGCTTCCGCGGGCGCGGACTCAACCACCGGTTCCGGATTGCTTAAAGCTGCCGCTTCCATGTCGGCCGCGTCGGCTTCCGCACCCTCGCCATCCACCGGCCCCGCGGTGACTTCCAGTATCGATTTATCGGCGGGGTCCGCCACGCGCTCGGCTTCAAGCAGCGGCTGTAATTCCTCCGGCGAAAGCTCCTCGCCAGCCTCAGCCGCTTCCTCCAGCACCGGATTCTGAGCGATCTCCGCCGAGATCATCTCTTTCAGCTCCAGTTTGTTTAACTGGAGCAGGCTGACCATTTGGACCAGCCCCGGCGTGAGGATTTGCTTCTGTTGGACCCTGACTTGCAGCCGCGGTGACAGCGAACTCATGGCTGGTTATAGTTTACCACCCGAGGCCCCCCAAACCGCGCGAAAAAACGCGCCGGCGACCGAGCTGGAACGTTACTTCTCGCCCCCTTGGTTCTTTTCGTAGGGTCGGTACTAAGCGATTCATCTATCTAGTCGCGCGGGCTGAATTTACCTACGATTTAGAAATCGGATCCCTCGTTCATAAGGCAAAATCCCGCCTGGCGTGTCTCAGCGTCGCCGGACTCTGTACGATCGGCTTGACCGTTGCCGTCATCGGGCTGCTTCTTCCTGAAAAAAAGGAAGTTTGGCGGATCGGCTACAGCCATTTTCCGCCCTTCATGATGAAAAACGCCGACGGCTCACCCGGCGGATTCGCCGTGGACGTCGTTAAGGAAGCGGCGCGGAGGCGCGGGATCGGCCTCAACTGGGTGGAGCTTCCAGGCGGCCCGGCACTTTCCTTCGCCAACGGAAAAATCGATCTTTATCCGCTGTTCGCGCAGGCACCGGCCGCGCGGCCGGGAGTTTATTACAGCCAGCCGTGGTGGGAGAACAGCCTGGCGCTGGTGGTGGACAAGCGGCGGAACTTTCACGGTCCCGAGGATTTCCAGGGCCGGCGCATCGCCCTGGTCGACGGATCCATTACGGCGAGCCTTGCGCCGCGCTTTTTCCCACAGAGTACTTTCGATCGAGAACGCCTCTATGAAAACGTGCTGCGGCGAGTCTGCACCGGCCAATCCGACGCGGCGTTCCTGGCCATCCGGCTTTTTGAAGACCTGCTTGAACAGCGCGTCGCCGGATGTGAAAACGCCGCGCTCGGCACGCTGGTTGTTCCCGAAGCGACGATTCTATATAGCATTGGCGCTTCGCCCGCGGCGCGATCGGCGGCGGATCGCATCGCGGCGGAAATCGGCGGCATGGCTTTCGATGGAACGATGACGCGAATCGGCGCGCGATCCGGCGTGCTGGTCAGCCATGAAGCGCACCTGTTCCGAACGCTGCTGGAGGCGCGGCGGCAATCGTTCTATTTGTTGTGCCTGGTCGGATTGCTCGCCGTTCTGATCGTGCTGTTCGCCTGGCAGGATGAAAAGCTTCGTCACGCGCGCAAGATCGCCGAACGCGCCCGCCGCGCCGAGGCCGAATTTCTCGCCAACATGAGCCACGAAATCCGAACCCCGATGAACGGCGTGCTGGGAATGCTCGGCCTGGCGCTTGAGACCAATCTCGATCCGGAGCAGACCGATTACCTCGAAACCGCCAATCACTCGGCGCTCGCCCTGATGAGTATTTTGAACGACATTTTGGATTTTTCGAAAATCGACGCCGGCCGCCTGGAACTGGAGCGCATCGAGTTTTCCCCGCATCGCGTGGCCGCGCAGTGCCTGAAAACGCTCGGGCAGGAATCGCGGAAGAAAAATCTCGAACTGACCATGGAAATCGCGCCGGATGTGCCGGAGATTTGCCTGGGCGATCCGAACCGGATGCGGCAGGTGCTGCTCAACCTGCTCGGGAACGCGATCAAGTTCACCGATCGCGGCGGGGTAAAACTTTCGGTGCGCCGCGAAGGTTTGGATGGAGACCAGTGGCGGCTGCACTTCGCGGTGGCCGATACCGGAATTGGCATCGCCAAGGAGAAACTGGAATCTATTTTCCAGCCGTTCTCGCAAGCCGACAAATCGACCAGCCGGAAATTCGGGGGAACCGGTCTGGGGCTGACCATTTCGGCGCGGCTGGTGGCTCTGATGGACGGCCGGATCTGGGTCGAAAGCCGGCCGGGAGAAGGCAGCACATTTCATTTCACCGTCATGCTGGGATGCGTTTCCGCCGCGGCGCGCGCGCATCGGGCGATGTGACTGGTCAGCCGATCGCGTCCACCATCCAGTTCAGCTCTTCCGTAAAAAAACCGTCGTCTTCGAAACCGATGAGATAAAAACGAATGTTCCCCTGGCGATCGAGCACGTACAAGCGCGGCACTTCCGGCCCTGCGAGCGATTCCAGCGGAACATAAGACGACTTCTGCGCCGCCGAAAGCAGATCGACGTCCAGCATCATCACCTGCGCGCGCGGATGGTCGAATTTTCGAAGCCGATCCAGCTCCGCCGCGCAGGGCGCGCACCAGGATGCCGAGAAAGCGAGCACGGTGACGCGCCCGTTGGAGGCGACCGGAAATGACGCCGGGATCTTCACTTGGCGGGCGAGCACCTCGGCTTTGAGATGCGCAATACGCCGGCCGCGTTCGAGCGCCGCGCGGGCCGCGCACGATGAGGAAGTATCCACCGCCAGGACCCCGCGCGCCAGACAGCGCTGGATCAGCGCCTCGCTCGGCTTGCCGTTTTGTTCCAGCGCATCGGCGAACAGATTGCGCGCCTTGGCCTCCGCGCCAGATTCGGCGAAAGTGGCGAACATCCGGCCCGCGTCGATCTCTTCGGCAAGCGCCCGGCCGACCCGTTCCGCCGCCGCCCAATGAGCCGATTTCACATCCGCTTCGAGCGCCGCCGGCCACTTTTCCGGCTGCGCGAAAGCCAAACAGCCCCAAAACAGAATGGCGATCGCGCGTTTCATCTCGTCTTATCGTCGCACGATATGACCGTCCTGTTCGAGCGCGGCGATGGCCCGCTCCAGATGCGATTCGCCGACCAGAATGTAGTCGGTATCGTGGGTGGAGATGGCGAAAATCGGCACGCCGGCTTTGGCGAGCGCCGCGGAAATCGAGGCGAGAACGCCGACCAGCGAAAAATCGAGCGGCCCCTCCAATTTAAAGCAGCGGAAGCCGCGCCCGGCGCCGACAATCGATAATTCCTCGGCGGTTCGCGTGATGGAAACGAATTCGCCGCACGGCAAATCCGGCGCTTGCGCATCGGGCGGCAGGCGCCTGATGCCGAGCTCGGTGGTAAGCAACTGAATCCGCAAACGTTTGTTCCCGCTCGGAATATTTTAAAATTTTTCGAGAGACGGCTAATCTCGCTGCCCCGCCTGCGTCGTTAAGCAGTATGGCCAAACAGGCGCCGTTTTCTTCGCTATAATCGCTTTCCAAACATGCCGCGGAGGTTTACTATCGGACGCGAACGAAGCTGCGACGTGGCGGTCGCCGACGATTCGGTCAGCCGCATTCATGCCGAAATCTGGCTGAACGAAGACGGCTCGCTCATGCTGGCCGATCGGGGATCGAGCAACGGCACGTTTTTGATTCGCGCCGGGCAGAATTTTCCGCTCACCCACGCGATCGTCATGGCCGCCGATCAGGTGCGCCTGGGCAGCGTTACGCTCTCCGTCGCCGAATTGATCGACGCGATTGAAAGCCGCCATCCCGGCGCGCTGACGCCCGATACCGCGCGTCCCGGCGCGTATCCGCCTCCTCCGCCTCTGCCCGCCCGCGCCGCGGCGGAAGCGCTGATCCGCTGCGAATGCGGCGCGGTGAAAAGTTTCGGCCAAATCTGTCCTCATTGCCGCCAATGACTCCCGCTACGCTTATTCCCGACGCCGCCTATCGCCAGCCCTTCTGGATTCTGCCGGACCGCCGCGTGACCATGGCCTGCGCCGCCGCGCTGGGCGTATTGTTCATCGCCGTGCTCACCGCCGCGCTCGACCCGAACGGCCGCGCCGCGCAACTGGTGCTCGACCGGCAATCGCCGCATTTCCCCTATCCGTTCACGATTCAAAACTTCGAGCACTTGTTTTTCTTCTTGGCGCTGGGCGAACTTTTCGTGCGCTGGAGGATCGGCGCGCGCGAGATCTCGTTCGGACGCATGGGGCTTCTCCCCGAGGATCCGCACACCGTTTTGCAGGCCCACGATTTAGGCGTGCTGCGCAAGCGCGTGGCCAATCAATTCGACGGCGAACACGGCTTCTTGCCGTCCCTGATCGATATGTGCATCCTGCAATTCCAGAGCGGCCGCTCGGTGGATCAAACCGTCGCGGTGATGGACAGCGCGCTCGAATTGATCGAGCATCGCGTCGATATGCGCTACGGTCTGGTTCGCTATATCGCCTGGCTGATCCCGACGCTGGGCTTTATCGGAACGGTGATCGGCTTGGGAGCATCGCTCGCCGCGGTGCCGGCGGATTCCTCCAAGATCAACATGTCCACCATCGCGCACACGCTTTCGGTCGGCTTCGATTGCACCATGGTCGCGCTCGCCGAAAGCGCGATCATCGTCTATCTGCTGCACCTCGTCAATGAGCAGGAAGAGAAAGCGGTCAACTTAGCCGGCGCCTATACTCTTCGTAATCTGATCAATCGCCTTTACGCCGGCTGAAATCATGAAGCCTCGCAACCGGGAGATCAACATCTTCAATATGTCGCTGCTCGATATTCTATGCGGCGCGTTGGGGACGTTTTGTTTCCTGATGCTGGTCCTGTTTCCGTTCTACAGCCAGGATAAGGGCGAAGCGAAGGCTCCCGAGATTCCCCAGCAGCAGATCGATCCGAAAACCTACGAGCAGGCGATGGCCCGCGTCAAGCAACTCGAGGAAACGTTGAAGCAGTATCAGGAATACGCGGCGCAACTCGAAGCGAAGCTGAAGCAGATGACCGCGCAGACCAATCAGGCGCAGGCCGAAGCGCAGGAGCTGCGGCAGCAGAACGCGCAGCTTCGGACTCGCAATCCGATCCTGGTTCTGGCCACCTTCAACCAGCAGGAGGGCAACGCGATCGAGATCAACGAAGACGACAACTGCGCCGTGCCCCAGGGCAAGCAGCGCCCGCCCATCGATCCAACGAAGAATCAAAGCCCGTTCTGGACCGGCGACCGCATCATTTACGGATCGGCCGCGTCAACCTACATGGTGCGCGACGCGCCGGCCTGCCAGTTCAAATTTTTTCTGAAAATCATCAAGCATCCGCCGGCCAATCCGGTGATGCAGGGAACGGTGGCGGTCCAGACCGGCGATGGTTTTCAGGCCTCGCCGGTCATTTATAATAGCCGCGAGCAGGTGGTGATTCCGGTCGCCGTGGTGACGGTATCGCCGGACCTGAAACAAACGATACAGATCGCCGTTCCCCAGCAGTATACGACGCCGCCGGGACAAGGAAGGTAGGTCATGCCCGATAAGATGATTCGCTGCCCGGAGGGGCATTTTTTCGATCCCGCCAAGCACGGCTCGTGCCCCTGGTGCGCGCTGCCTTCGGATCTGGGACCGGAGCAGAAAACGCGTCCGGTCGGGGTGAATCTTCCTCCGCTTCCCGGTGGGGGTCCGCCGCCGCTGCCCGGGGCCGCGCCGGCGCCGGCCAATGCCGGAAAAACGGTCCGCGTCGGCGCGGAGACCAAGCCAGGCATCGAACCGGTGGTCGGATGGCTGGTGTGCGTCGCGGGTCCGGATCGCGGGCGCGATTTCCGCCTGCACGCCGAAAAAAATTACATCGGGCGATCGCCCGCGATGGACGTCGTGATCCTGAACGACAACAGCGTCTCGCGCGATAAGCACGGGATCGTGGTTTTCGATCCGCGCAAGAAAAGTTTCTGGGCGCTGCCGGGGGAGGCGTCGGGCCTGGTGTATTTGAACGGCGAAGTGGTGTATTCGCCGACCCAGATGAATCCCGACGATCTGCTGGAGCTGGGGCAGACCAAGCTGGTGCTGGTGCCGTTTTGCGGCGAAAGATACAGTTGGGAAGAAGCGGCGAACCCGGGGAGCGCGCTCTAGTGTCCCGCTTCACGCTTATCTCCGAAATTGCGGCGAGCAGCGGCCGAATTTCAACAACAGGACTTTAGCGTATGCGCTTTCTTCCCGGCAACGCCCAGCATATCGGCGCTCGGCATTCGCAGCAGGATTCGTTCGGCTTCGCCGATCCGAACGATCGCGAATTTATCGCGCACGGCGGATTTCTCGCCGTGGTGTGCGACGGCATGGGCGGCATGGAGTACGGCGACGCCGCCAGCCGCACTGCGGTGCGCGCCTTTCTCGACGCCTACCAGCGCAAAACACCGGCCGAATCGATCCCCGACGCACTGGAGCGCAGCGTTCGCGACGCCAACAGCCACGTCGTCGCGCTGGCGCACAGCCTGGGCATGTCGGAGGGAATCGGCACCACGCTGGTCGCCGTGGCGATGCACGAACAGTCGCTCTATTACATCTCCGTCGGCGATAGCGGCATCTTTCTGTGCTCGCGCGGCCAGGTCCGCATGCTGAACAGCCCGCACATTTTCGCCAATGTTCTGGACGCCGCCGTCGCCCGCGGCTCGCTTTCCCGCGAGGACGCCGACCATCATCCGGAGCGCGAATCGCTCACCAGCTTCATCGGCGCGGAAAAGCTGGAAGAGATCGACCGCAACGTGGACCCGCTTCCGCTGGAGCCCGGCGACACCGTGTTGCTGGCCTCCGACGGCATGTTCAAGACGCTCAACCCGCAGGAGATCCAGGCCTCGCTTCAGGGCTCGCCCGAGGGCTGGCCCGAAGCGCTGGTGGAGCGGACCATCGCCAAAAAACGGGAATATCAGGACAACGTAACCGTGGTTTCGGTGACGCTCGAAATCGAGGATCAGGCCGCCGCGCTTCCGCGAACGGTGATCCTTAAGCCCGCCGAGCCCGCCGCTCCGGTCGAGCCCCCCGCTCCGATCCCGCCGCCCGCCTGGACACCGCCGGCTCAGTCCGCGCCGCCCGCCCACGGCTCGCGTTCGTTATGGCCGATCGTGCTGATCGTGCTGGTGCTGGCGGCGGGAGCGGCGGGATGGTGGTATCTGGGCCGCCACCGCTCCGGCGCATTGATCGACAGCACGCCGGTGAGCGATCCGGCGCGCGGGCGTCCCGCGCCATCCGTGCTTCCTCCCGATAAACCCGACCCGAGCGCTCGCCCGGCGACCGGTACCGTGCCGCCGATCGGATCGAGCACGCCGGTGCAGACGCCCACGCCCGCGCCTTCGCCATCGCCCAAGCCGGGAGACAAACAATGAAGATCGCCCCGGCGGTTCTCTTTTCCGCCTGCGCGCTGGCGCAAGCGCCCACACAGCAGATGGTGGACGCGAGCCTGCGCGTGCTCGGCGCGGTGCAGCAGAACGGCAAATTGCAGCCGGTGTCGCGCTCCGGCGGATTTTTCCTCGATGCCAGGCACGTGGTCACCATGGATTCCTGCTGCGGCAAGACGCAGGAGGGCCAGGAAAAAATCGCGGTCGTGGTGCAGGGCGAAAAGGGCAGCCTGGGCCAGCCGGTGTGGAGCGGAGCGGGCGGCGTTGTGATTCTCGAATTGAAGGACGCGCTTCAGGCGCCGCCGATCACCCTCGCGCCTCTAAGGCTGACGATGCAGAATCAGCCGGTGTTTACCGTGGTTTTTCCCGATCAAGGCGCGCCATCGGTCAGCGCGGCCAAAGTCCAAGGCGTGTTCAAGCCTGACGGTATGGACGTGCAGGTTTATCGCGCCGCGCCTCCGCCGGACGATCTGCTGGCGGGCGGCGCGATGTTCAACGCCTGCGGGCAGGTGCTGGGGATCAACGTCCTGTCCGATAAAGGAATCGAGTTCGCGCTGGTCGCCGATGCGCTCGCGCCGGGCCTGGAGAAAGCCGGCGCGCGGGTGCAGGTCGCTGATCAGCAGTGCGGCGGCGCGCAGTCGGATTCAACCAGCCCTCCGCAGCCGCAAACCAAGCCGCAATCACCGCCGCAGCCAAAACCGGACGGCGGCAAAGGCGGCGATCCGGGCGATGACGGTCCGCGATGGCGGCTGCCGCAGGGTGGAGAATGGGTCGGCGTGGCGATGATCGCCGGGCTGATCGGACTCGCCATGCGCCGCAATACGCGGGAGACGGTGGCGCGGGCGCTCACCACGCGCCGGTCGGCCGTTCCGCAGCCCGCCTACATTCCGCCGCGGCCGCAGCGGCCGGTGCTCAAGGGGATCGCCGGACAATATGCGGGGTCGTCCATTGCGCTCGATACCGGCGAGAGCTTGCTCGGGCGAGATCAGAGCGTGGCGAATCTGGTTTTCGGTCCGGAGTCCGATAGCATTTCCAAGCGGCATTGCCGGGTGGGCTGGGATGCCATCGGCGGCGTGTTCCGGCTGGAGGATTTGGGATCGACCAACGGCACATTTCTGGCGAATGGCGAAAGACTCGCGCCGGGACAGCCGCGCGCTCTGCGTCCGGGCGACCGGTTTTATATCGGCGATCTGCGCAATCAGTTTGAAGTGCGGATGGAAGGATAGCCCAGGCCCGGCTACTCGCTCATCAGCAATAAACACAAGGCCAGCAGCACCCGCGTCAAGCCGCGCTCCCGTCCTTCCGGTTGAAACCACTCCGCGGTCGTGTGCGCGCCGCCGCCTTGCCCGCCGGCGCCGATGGAGATGGCGGGCAATCCCAGCGATAAGGGGATATTGGCGTCGGTCGAGGAGCAATCGAGGTGGCTGCGGATTCCCAGATGCGCGTCCACGGCGCGGATGCACTCTAAAATCGGCGCATCGGGCGGCAGCGCGCCCGCGGGCCGCGAACCGATTTCCTTCACCCGTCCGGCGACGCGTCCCGCCGCGCTGCGGGAATTTTCGAGCTCCACGGCGCGTTCCAGGGCGGAGGAAAGCAGCACGGCCATGCGCTCGATCCGCTCGGCGCTTTCCGAGCGCAGATCCACCTTGGCGCGTGCTTCATTCGGGATGGCGTTGATGCTCGAACCGCCTTCGATCACGCCGAAATTGAAGGACGAGCGCGGCGGCCCGGCGGCGAGCGCCGCGGCTTCGTCGGTGAAAATCGTAACCGCGCGGCTGAGCGCGTGAATCGGATTGCCCGTGCCGGAATCGCTCCAGCTATGACCGCCCGCTCCGGTAATGGTGAGGTCGAAGCGGCGGCTGGCGAGGGCCTGGCTGGTGATATGGTCGGTACTGGGGCCGTCGAGCACCAGCAACGCCCGGATTTTTGGAAGATTCGCCGGCCGGCACAGATAACGCATCCCGCTCAAATTCCCCTCGCCTTCTTCTCCGACGTTGGCGACCAGCATCGGCGAGCACGCCGCGCGCACCGGAGGCGAAGCGTTCCAGGCGGCGGCCAGCGCCAGCAGCGCCGCCAATCCGGCGCCATTGTCGGAAACGCCGGGTCCGAGAAAACGGCCGTCGCCATCGACTTTGATCTCTTCCGGCAGCCGCGGAGCGTAGACCGTATCGAGATGGGCGGTGACGGCGACCACCGGTTCGCGCGCTCCCGGCAGGCTCGCCACGACATTGCCGGCGCGGTCGATTCGCGCCTCCCAGCCGCTGGAGCGAAAGCGGTTGGCCATCCATTCGGCGCGTTTTTCCTCGAAAAACGTCGGCGCGGGAATGCGGCAGAGGTTCAAATGCTGTTCGTTGATCCAGGCCCGCTCGCGGCGAAACCAGTCGATCGCCGCGCGCACCGGAGCGGCGGCGGCAAGCTCGGCGACAGACTGCGCGAGGGCACGCATCGAAGTTCCAGTCTAGCGCCCGCCGCCAAGCCTTCGGAAAGCGCCGATTCAAGTCCATCCTCGGGTGAGTCATCGTTGACAAATGGGGTGGCGTACTCTAAAAAAGAGTCTTGCCGATGTTCGGACGCTTCGCCCTCCTCATCTCCCTTGCGGCCGCCGCGTTCGCGCAAAATCCCATCCGGGGTTATCCCCCCGACCAGTGGAAGGCGGAGCACGAACGCGAACAGCAGGCGCGATCGATGCCATCGCCGGAGCGAATGCGCATCTACCTGGAGCGAATGGCGTCGCGTCCTCATCACGCCGGATCGCCGGGCGCCAAGGCGGTCGCCGAATACGCCGCCGGACTGCTTCAGGAATGGGGCCTGGAGACGCGCATCGAAACGTTCGAGCCGCTGCTTCCTTATCCGACCTCGCGCGCGCTTGAAATGATCGCGCCGGTGCGATATCGCGCCGCATTGAATGAAAGCGCGATCGATACCGATAAGGACACGGTCGACAACGGCCAGCTTCCGACGTTCAACGCCTATTCGGCTTCGGGCGACGTGACGGCGCCGCTGGTGTACGCGAATTTCGGCTCGCCCGCCGATTATGACGCGCTTCGCACGCAAGGGATCGATCTTAAGGGAAAGATCGTCATCGCCAGATACGGCCGGCTCTGGCGGGGAACCAAGGTGCGGCTGGCCGCCGAAAATGGCGCCATCGGTTGCCTGCTTTACTCCGATCCGCGCGAGGACGGATATTTTCAGGACGACGTTTATCCCAAGGGTCCTATGCGGCCGGCGCAAGGAGTGCAGCGTGGCAGCGTGCTCGACATGGTGCTTTATCCCGGCGATCCGCTGACGCCAGGTTTTCCAGCGCTAAGCGACGCTGCGCGCCTGGATCGCGCCGGCGCGGCTTCGCTCCCGAAAATTCCCGTGCTGCCGCTGTCCTATGCCGATGCCAAGCCGCTGCTGGAGCAAATGGGCGGACCGGTCGCGCCGGAGCCGTGGCGCGGCGCCCTGCCCCTGACCTATCATCTGGGGCCCGGTCCGGCAACCGTGCACTTCAAAGTCGATTTCGACTGGACCAACAAGCCGGCGCGGGACGTCATCGCCACCATTCCCGGCTCGGTTTACAACGATCAATGGATCCTGATCGGCAATCATCACGACGCCTGGGCTTACGGCGCAACGGACCCGGTGAGCGGCGCCGCCGCTTTGCTTGAAACCGCGCGCGTGCTCTCTCAGCTTCGCAAACAGGGCTGGCAGCCCAAGCGGACCATCGTCATCGCGCTGTGGGATGCGGAAGAGTTCGGGCTTGTCGGCTCGACCGAATGGGTCGAAAAGCACGAAGAGGAGCTGGAGCGCAAAGCGGCGGTCTACATCAACTCCGATTCGAACGGCCGCGGCGGATTCGGCGCGGGCGGATCGGCTACTCTCGAAACCTTCGTGCGCGAAATTCTGCGGGAGATGCCCGATCCGTCGAGCGGCCGCCCGCTGCACGACTCGCGCGGCGACTTTCATTTAGGCGCGCTTGGCGCCGGTTCCGATTATGTCGCTTTCCTCGATCACGCCGGCATCGCCAGCCTGAATTTCGGATTCGGGAGCCCGGACTCGGGCGTTTATCATTCCAATTACGACACGCTCGACTGGTTTCGCCGCTTCTCCGACGGCGATATGATTTACGGCAAGGCTCTTTCGCAGTTGACCTCCACCGCGCTGGTCCGGCTGGCGGACGCGCCGGTGCTCCCCTTCGAGTTTCGCTCCCTCGCGCGCAACGTCGCGCGGTATCTGGATGAGATTCAGAGAAGCGCTCCTCCGCTCGATTTCCGCGAATTGCGAGCGCAACTGGCGCGATTGAACGCAGCCTCGCGCGCCTATGACGAGGAACTGATCGCGGCCCTGCGCCGTCCCACCGATCCGGATCGGCTGGCGCATTTAAACGGTCTGCTGGCGCACGCCGAAAACGCGCTGCTGCTGCCCGACGGATTGCCGCGGCGAGGCTGGTATCGCCATCCGATTTACGCACCCGGACGGTATACGGGATACACGGCGAAAACCCTGCCGGGAGTTCGCGAAGCGGTGGAAGCCCGCAATTGGGACGAAGCGAATCAGCAGGCCAGGCGCCTGGCCGGGGCGCTTCGCGAAATTTCGCAGCAGATCGAAGAAGCCGCGCGATCGCTTGCGCCCGATCGTTGACCCCGGCGTCTTATTGCGATCGCAGATATTGAAACATCTCCGCCAGCGCCTGCGCTCGATGACTCACCATCATCTTCTTTTCATCTGGCGCTTCACCAAACGTGCAACCGAACGGCTCATAAAAAAACAGCGGGTCGTATCCGAAGCCGTGCGAGCCTCTGGGAGCGTCGAGAATCCGACCGTTCACCACGCCGCGAAACGTCTTGATCACCTCGCCGCCACGCGCCAGCGCGATCACGCAGACAAATCGCGCCGACCGGTTGCGCGCCCCGGCCAGCCGCTCCAGCAGCAGCCGGTTATTGGCCTCATCGGTCGCGCGCGGACCCGCAAAGCGCGCCGAATGCACTCCCGGCGCGCCGCCCAGCGCGTCCACTTCTAGACCGGAATCGTCGGCGAACACCCAACCGTCCGCGAACCGCGCATAATACAGGGCCTTGATCCGGGCATTCTCTTCGAACGTCGCCCCATGCTCTTCCGGCGCGGCGGCTTCAACCGGTCGAATTTCGAAATCCGGCGCGGCCAACCGAAATTCCCGCAATTTCCCGCAATTCGACGTCCCGCAGAACACCGTCATTCGAATTGTTTCTGCATTTCGATCAAGGTCGCGATCCCGCCGCGGCCGAGCGCCAGCAGCGCCAGAAGCTGTTCGTCTCCAAACGACGTTTTTTCTCCCGTCGCCTGCAATTCGACGAATCTTCCTGATCCCGTCATCACGATATTCATGTCCACTTCGGCCTGCGAATCTTCCTGGTAGCACAAATCGAGCATCGGCGTGCCGCCGACCAGCCCGACGCTGGTGGCCGCCACGCAATCGGTCAGCGGCAATTTTTTCAGCGCGCCGAATTTCAGCATCTGCCGCAGCGCCGAGGATAACGCGAGGTAAGCTCCGGTGATCGCTGCCGTCCGCGTGCCGCCGTCGGCTTGAAGCACGTCGCAATCCAGAATCACGCTGCGCTCTCCCAGCGCCGTCAAATCCACCACCGATCGCAGCGCCCTGCCGATGAGCCGTTGAATCTCCATCGTGCGCCCCGACGCGCGACCTTTTGAAATCTCGCGCGGCGTGCGCGTCGCCGTGGCGCGCGGCAGCATGGAATATTCCGCCGTCACCCATCCTTTTCCCGATCCGCGCAAAAACGGCGGCACCGTATCCTCCACCGAGGCGGCGCAAAGCACCCTGGTATTTCCCACCTCGATCAGCACCGATCCCTCCGCCGTCATCAAATAATCCGGAGTAATTTTGACGGGCCGCATCTGCTCCGGCCGGCGTCCGTCAATTCGCATTTTTCGTCCTCACTTGGCCCCCGACTTCAGGATTTCGTAAAAAAGCAGAAACAACAGCGCGAAACCTAATAAAATCAAAACCGCACAGGGAATCAGTCCGCGCTTCGATGAGCTCTGGCCCGCTGGTTTCCGCGATCCGGCAGGCTTAAACTTGGCCATAGATCCTGTTCAAGAATCTAGATGTACCACAGCCGGGAGACTCGGCTCGCGCTTTAAATCGTATTTATTTGCTCCGCCGCCTGCTTTTTATCAATCACCCTGTTTCCGATCGGAAAAATTTTGAATCTCCCGGGCGCGTGTTATAATTCTAAACCGAAGAAGGAGGGAGAAAATGCGCAATCTCGGCCTAATCGCGCTGGCTTTCTCGCCCGCTCTTTTTGCCCAATCCATCGATGGCATCTGGCAGGCCACTGTCGATGTGAAGGGACTCGAAGTGCCCTTCCGGATCGAATTTCAGAACAGCGCGTCGGGGATTGAAGGTTCGTTGTTTAACGGCGATGAGCGCTTTATCTCCACCAGCGGCCAGTTTCAGAACGGATCGCTGATGCTTGCCTGGGATTACATGGCGGCGAAGCTGGAGGCGAAGCTCGTCGGAGGCGAGCTCAGCGGCACGTTTCTTCGGCCGAACAAGGTCGTCTACGCCTTCCATGCCACGCGCGGCGTGAAAACATCCGAGCCCTCCCCGGTTCCTTCGATCGGCGGCCTGTGGACGCTCGAAGGCGTTCACAGCGATAAAGGCGAGAGCGCCTGGCAGTTTATCGTGAGGCAAAACGGAGCGAGCGCCTCCGCCGCGATCCTTCGCATCGACGGAGATACCGGCACGCTCACCGGGTCCTACAAAAACGGCGAATTTGTTTTGAGCCATTTCTCCGGGATGCGCCCCGCGCTGGTCGAAGTGCGTCCCGCGACGGATGGAACGCTCAAAGTCATCCTGAATCATCGCCAGGAAATGACCGCCGTCCGGCCCGAGAAAGCCACCGTGAAGCCCGATGATCCGGCCAGACACACCGGCGTCAAGGATGCGTCGGAGCCGTTCCATTTCCGCTTCCCCGACCTGAACGGCAAGATGGTCAGCGACGCCGATCCGCGCTTTAAAGGCAAGGTCGTGCTGGTGAATATCACCGGAAGCTGGTGTCCGAACTGCCATGACGAGGCTCCGTTTCTGGCCGAGACGTACCGGAAATATCGCGCGCAGGGGCTGGAAATCGTCGCGCTGTCTTTCGAGGAAGCGGACCAACTGAAAGATCCCGTTCGCCTGCGCGCGTTTATCAGGCGCTACGGCATCGAGTACACGGTTTTACTGGCCGGCGATACCGACTCGGCAAAAGAAAAACTCGCGCAAGCGACGAATTGGGACGCATGGCCGACCACGTTTTTCCTGGGCCGCGATGGCCGCGTCCGCGCGGTGCACACCGGCTTCCCGAGCAAAGCTTCGGGCGAACTCTATACCAAGGCTACGGAGGAGTTCTCTGCCGAGGTGGAAAAGCTGCTCGCTGAAAACGTCCTGACGCTTCCCTAAAGCCGCTCGCAAACCGGAGCTAAAATGGACCCAGAGTGTCGTTTTCGCTACCTTCGCCGCTCGACCAGTTAGGCTCGCGCCGCTTTTCGTTCTACCCGCCGATTCTGGGCGTCGAGCACAACCAGTGGAGTTTCCGCCGCGCAGCCGCGAACGAAATTCTGGTGGTGAACACCCGCACCCTCGAAGAGCTTTCGATCCCGCGGCATTTCATCGGCGAAGTTTCGACCATCGGCGAGCCGGTGGTCATCGTCGGACTGCTGAAGGAGCTGGAACTCAACACCGGCATCGTCGTGCCGCACGTTCGACGCGTCATTGAAATGCCGCGCGCGGTGAATGATTCGCCGCGTCCCGCCGCGCGGCGCGAGCAGCCCGCCGAAATCGTGGGCATTCGCATCGAACCGGACCATTCCCCGCCCTGGCGCTCCCGCTGGCTGCTGGGAACCGTGGCGGCGGCGCTGGTCGCCTGCGTCGCGATCCTCAGTTTTTCGGCTCACGTGGAGCCGCCGTTGAACTCGCGCGATACGTACAATTCGGTGGTGGCGCGGCTCGGCCCGCCGGCTCGCGAGGAATCGCAGACCACCAACGGCAAGCAGTACCGGCGCCTTTCTTATCCGCGGCGCGGATTTACAGTGCTGCTGATCGACGGGCATTACGCCGGCGCCATCGATCCGGCCGGGCGCGTCATTCATGCGGTCCGGCGGTGAAAGCCGGGATCCTCGCCGGTGCTTTTAATCCGGTCACGAACGCCCATGTCGCGCTGGCCGATGCGGCGCGCCGCGCCGTCGATGAAGTCATCTGCGTGGTTCCGCGGCGTTACCCGCACAAGGAGTTTCACGGCGCCGCCATCGAACAACGCATCGAGATGCTGCGGCAGGCCGGCTGCGGCCGCGTGGAAGTAGTCCAGGGCGGATTGTTCATCGAGATCGCGCGGGAGCTGAAGCCGCGCCTCAGCGCGACGGAAATTTACTTCGTGTGCGGGCGTGACGCAGCCGAACGGATTTTAAACTGGGATTACGGCGAGCCTGGAGCGATCGCCCGCGTTTTAGACGAATTTCAGTTGCTGGTGGCGGCGCGGCAAGGCGAAATCCATCCTCCGCCGGATCACTCGCACCGCGTGCACGCCTTGAGGATCGGCGAAAACCTGGATCATGTCTCCTCTAGCGAAGTGCGGCGGCGGATCGCCTCGGGGGAGCCTTGGGAGCACCTGGTGCCCCGGCCGATCGTCGATCTGGTCCGGGAAATCTACTCGACGCCAAACCTATCTTGCCGCGAGTAAAGCCCGCAAGTGGCGGGCGCGCTCGGGCGAGCGAAGCTGGCGCAGCGCCTTCGCTTCGATTTGCCGGATTCGCTCGCGTGTAACGTCGAATTCCTGCCCGATTTCTTCGAGCGTGTGCTCGCGTTCGCAGCCGATGCCGAAGCGCAGGCGAATCACTTTCTCCTCTTTCGGAGAAAGCGTCTTCAGAATATTGGCCGTCTCGTCGCGGACGTTGGTGTCGATGACGGCGTCCACGGGCGAGCCGACCCAGCGGTCTTCAATCAGATCGCCGAGAGCCGATTCGCCGTCGCGGCCCACCGGCGTTTCGAGCGAAACAGGATCGCGCGAAATTGTTTTCAGCTTCTGGACCTTTTCGACCGGAATATCCATCCGCCGCGAGATCTCATCGTTGGTCGGCGCGCGGCCGAGCTCTTTTTCAAGCTCGCGCGTGGCGCGCAGGAACTTATTCATCGATTCGTTCATGTGCACCGGGATGCGAATGGTGCGCGATTGATCGGCAATGGCGCGCGTGATCGCCTGCCGGATCCACCAGGTCGCGTAAGTCGAGAATTTGTAGCCGCGGCGGTACTCAAATTTATCGGCGGCGCGCATCAGCCCGATGTTGCCTTCTTGAATTAAATCAAGAAGATGCAAACCGCGATTCACGTATTTCTTGGCGACAGAGACCACTAGCCGGAGGTTGGCTTCAACCAGATCCTTTTTCGCGCGCTCGGCTTCAATTTCGCCGTGGCGAATGACCGCCAGAGTGTGGCGCAATTCGGGAAGACTCGCGCCGGCCAGTTGCTCCCTTTTGCGGATTTCCCGCTTGAGCTCGCGGCATTTGGCTTCCGCAGTTTGATTTTTTTTGCCTTCGAGACGGCGCAGGTCCTGCTCCAGGTGCGACATCTCTTCGACCACCCGCTCGATCTCTTTCGAGAACTGCTTCCATTGCGATAAGTAGAACGGAATCTTGCGAATGGCCTGCGCAACCTGAACTCTTGCCCGAGCCAGACGGCCCATCCATTTTCGCCGCAGCTTTTTGTTGTTCAGCGGCGCCGCCGCGAGCTTTTCGCTCACCTGAAGCAATTTCTTGTGAAGATTGATGATCTCGCCCAGGTTCTCTTTAACTTCGGCACGGCGCTTGTTGTAAGCCGCGCTTTCCTCTTCGAGATCGCCCAGATCAACGAAGGCGTCCAGTTCCTCGGTTTCCGTGCGGATCGCATCCGCGATTTCCACGGCGCGCAACTGGACCAGCGCGGAGCGGCTGATCGCCTTTTGCATCCGCAGCTTACCGCGCTCCATGCGGCGCGCAAGGTTCACTTCGCCTTCCCGCGTCAGCAGCGGAACGGCGCCCATCTCGCGCAGGTAAACGCGTACGGGATCGTCGGTGTAGATCGACTCTTCGGCAGGGTGAGCGGCGGCAAAATCTTCATCGTGAACTTCTTCAGGGTGAAAAAAGGCCCCCTCTTCATCAAAGGGAATCCCCAGGGGTTCGTGACCTTCGCCTAAAAATTGATCCTCAAAATGATCCACTGCTGTTCACCTCCCCCGCCGCCCGCGCGCGCAGGGTGTCAGTCTCTTCGTACTGTTGAAGTTCAATCTCTTCGTTCCCAGTGACTTAGCCGAGGATCCCTGAAACACACCGCGTCCTACTCCAGCCAGAGCCGGGACTGGCACCCAGTATATCAGTGTTCGGCCGTTCTGTTAAGTCCCTATTTCAAGGGATGTTTACCAGGGACAAGGGTTACACGATTTCAGACTGAAGTTTGCCTTCGCCATTCGGCTCACTTCAGGACCGTTTGTGCAGCAGGTCCTTCAATTCCGTCAAAAATGCCTCGACATCCTGGAAATCCCGGTAAACCGATGCAAATCGGACATAGGCAACCTTATCCAGCGCTCGCAGCCGGTCCATCAGCAGCTCCCCGATGGCCGTTGTCGAAATCTCGCGTTCCGCGCTATCCGCCACAATCGATTCCACTTCATCCACCACTTCGGCCAGCTTCGACATCGCCACCGGGCGTTTCTGGCAGGCGCGAAGAAGACCTTCGAGGATCTTCTGGCGATCGAATTTCTCGCGCCGGCCATCGCGCTTGACGACCATGTAGGGGATCTCATCGCTGCGTTCGTAAGTGGTGAAGCGGCGCTCGCATTTCAGGCACTCGCGGCGGCGGCGGATGACGTCGCCTTCTTTGCTTTCGCGCGAATCGATCACGCGATCTTCTTTATGCCCGCAGAAAGGACACGTCATTTCCGGACGTCCTTCAAACGGCCGCTACGTGTTGTGTTCATCTGCTTCCAAGTGCCTCAAATTGCGAAACTTGATCCCTTCATGAAAGGCGAACGCCAAGCCCAGCGGAACAATGGACACGAAAGAGATGAGCCATAAAACCAGGGCGATGCCGCCGGCGACCGAAATCCCCAGCCCGAAAAATTCCGTCAGTACCAGCATGGCTGCGATCTGCATCCCGCCGCCCACGCCGGGAATTTGCACTGCGCTGCCGAAGGCGACGAAGCCAAGCAGGATCACGTCGTCAGTGATCCCGAATTTCGCGGTTGCGGGAAATCCTTTGAAAAAACAATAGAAAGCGGCGGCGATGACCAGCCATTCGAGCACCGTATAGGCAATCAGCAAAAGGGTAAAAGCGGCGCTGCGCGTCGATTCCATACCTTCTTCGAAGGATTCGAGAACCTTGTGAATTCGCGCGACAATCCGCTCCGGCAGGAACGACAGACCTTCCACCAAGCGCTGGCGGACGCGCCCGCGAAACTGCCGCAAGCCGATCAGCACAGCCAGGCAAGCGGCGCCGGTCAAGCCGGCGGTATAGCCGCCGAGTTCGAGCACGACCCGGAATTTCGGCCCCGGCTGAATGGCGCTCGATGAGACCTGCGTCAGGGCGATCCCGAAAATCAGCAGAACCATCAGCAGATCGAGGATGCGCTCCACGATCCAGGCGGCAATCTGGCTGGAAAATGTGACGTTTTCGTTCTTGGCGATGAGGTAGGGGCGGACCGGCTCGCCCGCGCGGCCGAACAGCACCACGGCGGTAAATCCGATCGCGGTGGCGCTGAAAATCCGGCGGAAGGAAGCGTCGCGGCGCAGCGGGCGGATCATCACCTCCCAGCGCAGCACCCGGCCGGCGTAGGAGCCGAGAATCAGCGCAACCGAGAGCGCCAGCCAGGACCAATCGACGTGACGGAGGGCGGCGGTGAACTCGTTCCAGTCGAACCCGGAGTGACGCCAGCGAAAGGCGGCGAAGGCGATGCCCGCCAGCACCACCGCCGCGCCGAGAACAATCCCCCATTTTTTCCGATTCAAGCGTTTACCGCCGGCATTTTTCCGCCGTTCACCGGTCTGACTGGCCCTCCGGCATAGCCCACCGCTAGAATGTAAAACGAACTTCTCATGTCAGTTCTTCGTTATTATTATCGAGGCGTAATAATACGGGAGCAGGGACTGGCATGGGAGCCACGGCTACAGTTGGACAGATTAGCACGACGGGTCACCTTACGGCAGCGCCGTGGGCGCGCGATTGGGGACAATTCTTGGACGCCGATATAGAGCTAGTCGGGCGCTGCCTCGCCGGCGACGAGGGCGCCTGGGAGGATCTGGTGAAGGTCCATAGCCGTCGTGTGTACGCGATCTGCTTTCGTTTTACGGGAACGGATCAGGAGGCGCAGGATTTAACCCAGGATGTGTTTTTGCGCGTTTTCCGGTCGCTAAAGACGTTTCGCGCGGGCGAGGGGACGTTCGCGGTCTGGCTCGGAAGGCTGACGCGCAATTTGCTGATCGATCACTACCGGCGGACCAAACTCGACCGGGCGACGGATTCGATTGAAGAACAGCTCCCGCAGCTCGAGGAAAAGACCGCGATGATCTCGCGGACCGAAGGAATGCTCGCCGGGCGCGAGGCCAGCGAAATGTTGCAGGCGGCTCTGCAAAAATTATCGCCGGAGCTGCGGGAAACCGTGATTTTGCGCGATCTGGAGGAACTCGACTATAAGGAAATCGCGCAGATTCTGAATGTGCCCGAAGGCACGGTGAAATCGAGGCTGAATCGCGGCCGGGCCGAGCTCGCCCGGCTGTTGCGGCAGCGAAGGGTGGCGGTATGAGGAAGAAGGGGCCGGTGGTCAGTCGCCCCTGGCACTAGCTTATGACCTGCTCCGATCTGGAACTTCTGCTTGCCGAATACGTGGATGGAACCATCCACGGGGAGCAGAAGTCCGCGATCGAGCAGCATCTGGCGGAATGCGCCGAATGCGCGGCGCTGGCCAGGGACGCGGCGGCGGCGGTGGCGTTCATCTCCCGCGCGGCCGAGGTACAAGCGCCTCCGGAGCTGGTCACCCGGCTGATTTTTGAAGTGACCAACGGCCCCAGCCGCGCGGCGGTGAAGCCTTCACTGGTACGGCGAATCTTCGGTGCGCTGCTGGGGAGCTGGGGCGAGCGCCTGCTTCAGCCAAAATTTACGATGAGCATCGCCATGACGATTCTTTCCTTCGCGATGCTGGGACGATTTTCGGGAATTGAAGTGCGGCAATTGAGATTGTCCGATCTGGATCCGGTAAAGGTGTGGACGGCGGTGGAGGATCGGATGCAGCGGACCTGGGAGCGGACGGTGAAATACTACGAAAACCTGCGCGTCGTCTACGAAATTCAGACGCAATTGAAGGAATGGACGGATCAATCCGACGACGCCAGGCAAAAGGCGGCGGATTCGAAATGAGCGCGACTCCAAATGTCATCGGCTACTGCCGCGCCTGCGGCAAAGCGCTGGATGAATCGACGGCGCGGCAGGCGCATGGAACCATTTACTGCGCCGAGCACGTGCCGGCCGCGCAGCCGCCCTCCCAGCTGGGGGCCGCTGCAAGCGTAAGTGAGCCGTCGCCTTACACCGCGAAAACGCCGCCGCCGATTCCGCATCCGGAAGTTTCCCCGGGCATCGCCTTTATCCTCGGCTTCATTCCCGGCGTCGGAGCAATTTACAACGGGCAATATGCCAAGGGCCTGATCCACGTGATCATTATCGGCCTGATAATCAGCATCATCAGCAACGACGCGGCGGGCGGCATGGAGCCGCTGATGGGACTGCTGCTGGCCGGCTTCTGGTTCTACATGGCGTTCGAGGCGTATCACACCGCGAAGAAGCGGCAGCTCGGCCAGCCGGTGGACGAATTTTCGAGCATTATTCCGGCGCGTGGGCGCGCGGCCGCGTTCCCGGTGGCGCCGGTGATGCTGATCGCGCTCGGCGTGATTTTTTTGCTGAATAATCTCGATCTGTTAGACATGCACCGCTTATTGCGGTACTGGCCCGTGGCGCTGATCGCGTTGGGGGCTTACATGCTGTACGCGCGGATGTCGGGCGCCGGCGACTAGGCTGGGGGATTGGGGACTGGGTTTGTGCAACCTGAGCGGCTAACCATGACGGGTAATTTTATTTGCGCCATCCGCGGGCCGGTGATGTTGATCCTGCTCGGGATTCTTATGGCGATCGACCAGATGGGATCCTACAGCTTCGGGCGAACCTGGCCCGCGCTGCTGATTGTGTTCGGAATTTTCAAGCTGGCCGAACGGTCCGGGAGGCCGGCGGCATGAGACGCTCCTCGATTGTCGCTCCCCTGATTTTGATCGCCATCGGCGCGCTATTCCTGGCGCGCAATCTTTATCCGGAGCTGCCGGTTCTCGATTACATCGCGCGCTACTGGCCCTTCGTGCTAATCGCCTGGGGTGCGCTGCGGCTGGGCGAAATCGTATTCTGGGCCGCCAGCGAGCGGCCCATGCCGCGCTTCGGCGTATCGCCCGGGGAATGGGTGCTGGTGATTTTTCTGTGCATCTTCGGATCGAGCCTGCACGCCGTGCGCGGATTTTCCTCGTGGTGGCCGCGCAGCCGGGTGATGATCGGCGGCCTCGATATGTTCGGCGAAAATTACGAATTTCCGCTAAGCGGGGAAAAAGCCTCAGGCAGCGCTCCGCGCGTGGTGATCGAGAATTTTCGCGGCAATGCGCGGATCAGCGCGGGCGACGCCAACGAAGTGAAGGTGACCGGGCATCGCACCATCCGCAGCCTGGATCAGAGCGCGGCGGACAACGCCAATGCGCAGGCCCCGCTGGAGCTCACCGGCGACGCCAACGAAATTCATATCCGCAATAACCAGGATCGCGTAAGCAACGGCCGCGTGCGGCTGACGGCGGATATGGAAATTACGGTTCCCAAGGGCGCCAGCATTGAAGCGCACGGCATTTACGGCGATTTCGATATCAACGGCGTGAACGGCAGCGTGGATATCATCTCCGACAACGCGGGCGTACGGCTTCAGGATATCGGCGGCGATACGCGCATCGATTTGCGGCGCAGCGACGTGGTGCGCGCCAGCAACGTCAAGGGCCCCTTCGAGCTGAAAGGCCGCGGCGGCGACGTCGATCTTCAGGACATGCAGGGACCGGTGACCATCAACGGCGCTTATTCCGGCGTGCTGGAGTTTCGTAATCTGGCCAAGCCGCTACATTTTCAGGGCGAAAATACCACGCTTGGCGTGGAGCGGTTGCCGGGAGATGTGCGGATGGCGCTGGGCGATATGACCGGATCGAACCTAGTGGGCCCGATCACGCTTTCGACCCGCTCGCGCGATGTGCAGTTGAGCGATTTTACGAATTCGGTCGACATCAATGTGGATCGCGGCGACATCACGCTGCGGCCCGGCGTGCTGCCGCTGGCGCGCATCGAGGCGCAGACGCGCAGCGGCAATATCGACCTGGCGCTGCCGCCGAACGCGAAATTCGATCTGTCGGCGACCACTTCGCATGGCGAGGTCAACAACGATTTCGGCGCGCCGCTGCGTAATGAAGAGCAGGGCCGCGGCGCGGCGCTGCGCGGATCAAACGGCGGCCCCACTGTGACGCTGCACAGCGATCATGGCGACGTGACGGTCCGAAAGGCGACAGCGGAGGAGAAGCCGGCGAAGGAAGACACTAAGTCGCTCAAAAAGATCGAGCAGTAAGGCCCGGTCATCGACGCCGCTCAGCCCGGCGGCCTACGGAACTCTGGTCAATAAATCGTCGGCCAGCGTGGCGGCGCGACGGGCGAGCAGATCCGCTCCGGCAAGGTCGTGCGCGTTGCGCGCTTCCTCGGCCTGCTTCTGAAACGCGGCGATTCGATTGGCGGCTTCGGCCTGGTCGGAATTGAGCCGCTTTCCGGATAAAATCGCCAGCGCGCGCCGCACTCGATCCAGGCTTTCGTCGATATTGCGGTTGTATTCTCGCTCCTGCTCCGGAGTAAAAAGCTGGACCAGTTTCGGCGGCGACGGACTTTGATCGGGCGTAGGCGCAGCGGCCGGTTTGGGCGGCGGCGCCACCACGGCTTTTTTCTGCTGCGGCTTGGGCGCGGGCGGCGGAGCAAGCTCCGGAATTGAAGCGGCCACCGTCGGCAGGTTGGCCTCGGCATCGGCGGCGATTTGCGGCGGCGGCGGCAGCAGCAGCGGCGGAGCCGAGGGCGGAAGCGGAGGCTGCGCGCGCGCCGGCGGCGGCGTGAAAACCATCGGCGTGTGCCGGAAAAAGCAGGAACTCGAAAATGCCGATAATCCCACCAGAAAAGCGATCCCGGGCGTCTTTGGCTTCCGATTATGCATGGCCGACTAAAGCGGGGAACTGAAGCCGGAACGTCGTTCCCCGGCCGTTTTCGCTGGTGAAATCGATAGTACCATTATGCAACTGCACCGCCCGGTAGGTCATCGCCAGTCCGATGCCGGAACCTTTCGGTTTGGTGGTGAAGTAAAGCTGAAAAACCTTGTTGCGCAGCTCCGGCGGGATGCCGGGGCCGTCGTCGGCGACCTCCAAGGTTACGATATCGTCCTGGCGTCCGGCGCGAAGATGGAGATGGCCGCCTTCCTTCATCGCGTCGAGCGCGTTGGTGACCAGATTCAGGATGGCCTGCTTCAGCAGATCGGCGTCGCCGCGGATGAGGGCCGGCACGGTGGGCGCGTCAAACACCAGATCGATTTTCGCCAGGCGCGCCTGCGGCTTCATCAGGTCGGAAACTTCCCTGGCCAGAGCGGCCAGGTCCACCTCTTCCAGGCGCACATCGACGGGACGCGAAAAGTCGAGGAAGGTTTTGACCACGCGATCCAGACGCCGGACCTCTTTCGAGAGAACGTCGATTTCGGCGTTCAGCTCGTCCTCCGGCCCGCCGAGCCGGGCGCGCAGCAGATCCAGATGCAGCGAAATGGCGTTCAGCGGATTCTTGATCTCATGCGCGACGCTTCCCGTGATGCGGCTGATCGCGGTCAGCCGCGAAGCGACGTCGAGATGCGATTCCATGCGCTCTAAAAGCTGATCGAGATTGTGCTGCATCTCGCTCGCTTCCTTGCGCGCCCCGCGAAACTGCTCGCCCAGAACATTCAGTTTGCTTTCGACCGCCGCGAATTCCTTGGCCATTCCCTCCGATTTTTCGGGCCGGCCGAATTTGCCCTGCACCATGCGGTCGATCATCTGTTCCAGGCGGCGCACCGGGCGCAGCAGCCAGTTTGTGGCGACCGCGGTGAGGATCAGCGAAGCGATCAAGGCGGCGATCGAGACGTAGGCCACCGTCCGCACTTCCGGCAGCAGAATATTGCTCAGCAGCACGGTGGAGGTGACCACCTGGACCGTGAACAGTTCCTGGCCATTGAGCCCCAGCGGCACGGTCACCTGGTAATCCGGCTTCCTGCCGAACAGATCCGAAAGGCGGCGATTGAGCGGCAGCGAGTTCCAGACTTGCAGCGCCGGCAGGCGGTCCATCATCTGCCCGACGCGCGAATCGACCGAGGAGGCCAGAATTTCTCCGGTGCGTCCGGCGACGTTGATTTCGACGACGCCTTGCGAGGTCGCCAGCATTTTAAGCATCTTCGCGATATTGGCGTCGGAGGTGACGATCTGGTTCCACAGCGCGATGGTTTCCTCCAGATCCGAGGGCGTGGCGTATTCCGAGGAAACTTCGTTCACCTGCTCGATAACGTAGCTTTTTACCTGCTGGCTGACCAGCTCGCTGCGCTGCAAGGCGTCTTCGGAAAGCGAGTTGATCAGCGTATCGAGATGCAGCACCGAAAGCGCCGCCGCGACGAGCGTCACCAGCACGACGATGACGAGAACGAGGCGGACACGCAGGGACATCTTTGCGGAGCGCGATCAGGATTCAGAACTCACAAGACAGAATAACACCGGGTTATCCCACGGTCGCGCCTTGCGCGCCATATTCCTTGAGTTTGTTGAACAGCGTTTTCTGGCTGATGCCGAGAATCTCGGCGGCGCGGGTTTTATTGTGCTTGGTGTGTTCGAGGGTCAACTCGATCAGCGCGCGCTCAGCTTGCTCAATGGTATAGCCGACCGGGACCCGCAGTTCGCCGCCTTCCGGCGCCAGCGCGGGCGCGGGAATCGGAGCGCCGCCGAAGCCGGGCGGCAGATACGAGGGAAGAATGGTTCCTTCGCCGGCGAGAATCACCGCGCGCTCCAGGACGTTTCGCAACTCACGCACATTGCCCGGCCAGTTGTATGCCCGGAAACGATCGAGCACCTCGCCTGAAACGTCGGTGACCTTGGTGGAGTGCTTGCGATTCAAATCCTGCAACAGGGCCTGGGTCAGCACCGGCAGGTCGTCTTTGCGATCGCGCAGCGGCGGCAGCGGGATCGGGAAGACGTTCAGGCGATAATACAGATCCTCGCGAAATTTTCCCTCACGGATGGCGTTGTCCAGCGGCGAATTGGTGGCCGCAATCACGCGCACGTCGAGCTGCAGCTCGCTCTTTCCGCCCAGGCGGCGGACGCGCCCGTCCTCGAGCACGCGTAACAGTTTCGCCTGCGTGTTGACCGGCATGTCGCCGATCTCATCGAGCAAAACGGTACCGTTTTGCGCCAATTCGAAGCATCCGGCGCGGCGCTCCACGGCTCCGGTGAACGCGCCCTTTTCGTGCCCGAACAGTTCGCTTTCCATCAGCGTATCGGGCATGGCCGCGCAGTTGATCGCGACGAATGGACCGGCGCGGCGCGGGCTCAGCGCGTGAATGGCGCGCGCGGCGAGCTCTTTTCCGGTGCCGCTTTCCCCGGTGATCAGCACCGCCGCCCTGCTGGGCGCCACCTGCTGGATCAGCGCGAACACTTCCTGCATCCGCGGCGAAGTGCCGGCCATATCGCCCAGCAGCCCTTGATAACTCAACTGCCGTTCGAGCCGCTCGGCGTGCTCGGCCAGACGGCCCTGATTGGCCGCGCGTTCCAGCAGCAGCCGCAGCGCCTGCGATTGCACCGGCTTTTCCAGGAACCAGAACGCGCCCAGATCGTGGATGGTGGCGATGGAGGTTTCGAGGTTGCCGAAGGCGGTCTGCACGATCACCGGCGGTCCCCCGCCCTGGGCTTTCAACCGCCGGAGCAATTCGTTGCCGTCCATGCGCGGCATCATCAGATCGGTGACGATGACGTGCGCGCCGAAGGTCGCCAGTTTTTCCAGCGCCTCCTGGCCGTCGCAGGCGGTTTCGACGGCGTATCCCCACAAGGCAATCATGCTCGCCAGCGCCGTGCGCTGCGACTCTTCGTCATCGACCACCAGGACCCTGGTCACGGAGCGTTCGCTTTCCATCTATTTATTATTGTGACAGGCAATCGCACCGCCATGCTAGAATTTTGGGGCGATGCAACTGCGGCCATCGTTGAAGTTTGTCAAATTAAGTTACTTGCTTTGCATCTTGCTGGCGATCGTCATCGGCGTATTTCTGGCGGCTGAGAAAGACAACCAGCAGGTTCAGGACTGGGGCAAGTGGACCTTTATCCTGCCCGCTATTCTCGCATTATTTACGATGATTCGCCACATGCGCAACCGGATGGTGCGGATCACGGTATCCGATGACCGGGTGCGCGAGGAAGTCGGGTTTCTTTCGAAATCGACGCGCACCATCGAACTCGATAAGATCCAGGAAGTGAATGTGCGGCGAACCATGTGGCAGCGCCTGTGGGGCGTGGGCGATCTGTCGATGGAAACGGCGGGGCGCTCCAGCCAGCTCGCCATTCACTCCATCGATCACCCGCAGCAGGCGGCGGATCGAATCCTTGAAGCGGCGCGCGCGCTGAGGAGCCGTCCGGACACGGGAACGCACCCCGGCGTGTAGCGCGCGAACATGCCTACGATGGATCAGGCTTCCGCGGCCGCTCAAGGAGTCCTTCCGTTTTGACCGCCACTCTCATTTTCCTGGGGACCTACCTGGTCCTGGCGGTGGGGCGGATTCCCGGCCTTCGCGTCGACCGCACCGGCGCCGCGATCATCGGCGCGAGCCTGATGGTCGCCGCCAACGTGCTCACCTTGGGCGAAGCTTATCGGGCCATAGATATGAATACCATCGTGCTGCTGTTCGGCATGATGATCGTGGTCGCGCATCTGCGCCTTTCCGGATTTTTCGCCGTGGTGAGCGAATGGGTGGTGGCGCACGCCCGTCATCCTTTGGCCATGCTCGCCGCGGTGGCGGTTGTGGCAGGGGTGCTATCGGCGTTTTTCGTGAACGACACGGTCTGCCTGGTGCTGGCTCCGCTGGTGGCGGAAACGACCTCGGCGCTGCGCCGGAATCCGATGCCTTATCTGCTCGCGGTGGCGATGGCGTCGAATCTGGGCAGCGTGGCGACGCTGACCGGCAACCCGCAAAACATGCTGATCGGCAGCTTTTCCTCGATCCCATATACGAGCTTTGCGCGATCGCTCGCGCCCGTCGCCGCGCTGGGAATCGCGGTGTGTATCGCGATTCTGGCGGCTCTCTACCGGCGCGAATTTCACGGCGGAAGCGTGACCCGCCTGGCGCCGCGCGCAACGCCCGTGGATCGCGTGCTGCTCGCGAAATCGCTGATAATCTCCGGCGCGATGGTGGTGTTCTTTTTTCTCGGCTGGCCCATCGCCGAAGTGGCCATCGCCGGCGGCGCGGTGCTGCTGCTGATCTCGCGCAACGTGCATCCGGAGGACGTTTACAAGCAGGTGGACTGGGCGCTGCTGGTGATGTTCGCGGGATTGTTTATCGTCGTGGCCGGAGCGGAGAAAAGCCGCCTGGAACAGAATCTCGTGGCGGTGGCCGAGCGGTCCGGGCTGGATAACGGCGCCGTGTTCACCGCCTCGGCGGCGGTGCTGTCGAATCTTGTCAGCAATGTTCCGGCGGTTTTGGTTTTTAAGCCGTTGATCGCGCACTTATCGAACCCTGCGCTCGCCTGGCTTCGCTTGGCGATGGCGTCGACGCTCGCCGGCAACCTGACGATTTTAGGCTCGGTCGCAAATCTGATTGTGGTGGAGAAATCGCGCCCGGTGGTGGCGATCGGATTCTGGGAATATTTCCGCGCGGGATTACCAGTAACGCTGATCACATTGGCAATCGGCGTATGGCTGCTCTCATAATTTGCCCGGGCATGAAACCCATGCTCTTCGGCTGCCTATAGCGGCTATGCTTCGGCGCTTTCTGCTTCCGCCAGTTCCCGCTCCCATTGCAGCTTGCCTTGATATTCCTGCCACAGCGTGGTGAAGCCGGCCCAATAATAGCCGCCGACGAACAGCAGCAAAAACGGGATCGCCAGAAAATTGTAGGATTCGATGGCGAACACGACCATCCACAGAAAAAAAGATCCGACGCCGATTTCGGCGTAGGGCAGCCAGCCGCTGCGGCGGCGATACTTGATTTTTTCGAGCCGAACCTTGCGGTCCCCACCGATCGCGTATTTGGGCGTGCGCGCGAATCCGGTCTGATAGCCGATGAGCGCCTCAAATACCGCTCGCGAGTTGATGATAGTCAGAGCCACGCCGGCCGCCATTAACGCCGGGAGAAATAAAAACGCCCGCTTCCACGTTTTCGGAAAAAGCTCGCGATGCGCGATCACGTAAAACGCCGAGATAGACCAGAAGGACGCGGCAATCAGCGGCAGATCGATCACCAGCATCTGGAACCAGCCCATATAAAATCGTACGATCATCACCGGCAGCATCAGCGCCGTCACCACAATCATCAGGGGATAGGAAATATTGGGCGTCAGATGGAAAAACGCTTCGAGCTTCACCCGCAAGGGGACGTTGGCGCGCAAAATCGAGGGCAGCAGCTTTTTTGCGACCTGCGTGAGTCCTTTGGCCCAGCGCGATTGCTGCACTTGAAAACCGTAGGTCTCCACCGGCAGCTCGGACGGGCACTCGACCGTCGGGACGTAAACGAACTTCCATCCCTTCAACTGAGCGCGGTAGCTCAGGTCCGAATCCTCGGTAAGCGTGTCGTGCTGCCATCCGCCGGCGTCTTCGATCATCGACCGGCGCAGGATTCCCGCCGTTCCGTTGAAGTTGAAAAACAGACCTCCGCCGCAGCGCGCAACGTGCTCTAAAACGAAATGCCCGTCGAGCAGCATGGCCTGCACTTCCGTGAGCACATTGTAATGGCGGTTCAAATACGTCCACCGCGTCTGCACCATCCCGACCTTCGGATCGGCGAAAAAGTGAACGGTGCGCTGTAAAAAGTCAGCGGGCGGCACGAAATCCGCGTCGAAAATCGCCACAATCTCGCCGGTTGCGGTTTTCAATCCATTCTGGAGCGCGCCGGCTTTATAGCCCTGGCGATTGGAGCGATGAATGTACTCGATCGGCAATCCGGCGGCCTGATAGCCGGCGACCAGGCGCTCGGTGAACGGGTGGGTATCGTCGGTGGAATCATCGAGCACCTGGATCTGTAACAACTCCCGCGGATAATCGATCTTCGCGGTTTCTTCGAGGAGGCGCTCGACCACGTAACGTTCGTTATAGACGGGGAGCTGAATGGTGACGCGCGGGAGCTGCGCGAACCGGCTGGGCGGCTCCTCAACAATGTTGCGGCGGTGCTTCCAATAGCCGCGGATCATTTCATAACGGTGCAAGCCGTAGCAGGAAAGCACGATCAGGACCGCGAAATACGGCGCCATGATCGCGTAATCGAAAAAGACCAGGTGATGAATGCCCGCAAAAGGATTGTTCAGGAAAGACTGCACCAGGCGATTCATCGCCGAGGACGCATTCGAGGCCAGCAGCATGGCCGGAGAAAAGTAAAACATGTCGGTCACGGGCGTTCGAGCGGAGGTGAAGCAACCGCGGTACTGCTCCTCGTATTCTACTGGATTACGGCGCGCCGCACGGGCATCGGGGACGCGTTACGCGCGGCTGCCGCAATGTTATCGCAATGTTATAATAGTCGGTTTCCGCGCGCGGGGGCGCGACGAATGAAATTTTTTCTCGATACGGCGAACCTGGAAGAGCTGAAATCCGGCGCTCGCTGGGGCATTATCGACGGCGTCACCACCAATCCCAGCCTGATCGCGAAGGAAGGCGTTGCGCTGGAAGAGCAGATCCGCCGCATCTGCGAGATCATCGACGGCGACATCAGCGCGGAAGTGGTTGCCGTCAAAGCGGATGAGATGCTGGAGCAGGGGCGGCGGCTGGCCCGGATTCATAAAAACGTGGTGGTGAAGGTCCCGCTGACGCGCGACGGCATTCGCGCCTGCTCGATTTTGAGCCAGGAAGGCATTCGCGTGAATGTCACGTTATGCTTCTCGGCGGGGCAGGCGTTGCTCGCCGCCAAAGCCGGCGCGTATTTCGTGAGCCCGTTCGTTGGCCGCCTGGACGATATCGGCGCGAATGGAATGGACCTGATCCGGGAGATCGTGCAGATCTACCGCAACTACGGCTTCAACACTCAGGTGCTGGCGGCGTCGCTTCGCAACACCACGCACGTGATCGAAGCGGCCAAGGCCGGCGCGCACGTGGGCACGCTGCCGTATAAAGTTGTCGACGCGCTGTTTGATCATCCGCTGACGGATAAGGGCCTGGATCAGTTCATGAAAGATTACGCCCGCGCTTTTCAAACCACGAGCGCGGCGATTTAGCAAGTCGTCAGCGGCGGAACATCGCCGCCGCCAGCACAATCCAGGCGGCGAGAAACGCGAGTCCACCGAAGGGCGTGACGGCGCCCAGCGATCGGACACCGGTGATCGCCAGCAGGTAGAGGCTGCCCGAAAATAGCACGATTCCCGCCAGAAGCAGCCACGAAACCCAGCTCAACGCGGTCTGCCGCGGCAGCGTCGAAACGATGAGCAGGCCGAGCGCGTGAAAAAAGTGATACATCACCGCGCGCTCATAGACGGTCATTGAATAATCGTCAATTTTTCCGCGCAGCCCGTGCGCGCCAAACGCCCCGATTGCAACCGCCAAGGCGAGGAGGATGGCCGCGACGCCCGTCCAATTCATTCAATCGTATAGTAACAATATGGTTCGAACCGCCGTTTGCCTTGTTTCAATTTGCGCCGCCGCCTATGCCGCCGATTGCGGCGCGCTGGCGAAAATTTCCTTCCCGCACACCAGCATCAGGAGCGCGGAAACGGTAGCCGCCGGATCGTTCAAACAACCGAATGGCCGCGCGATGGCCAATCTGCCGGCGTTTTGCCGTGTTGCCGGAACGCTTACGCCGTCGGCGGACTCCGAGATTCAGTTTGAAGTCTGGCTGCCCTCATCGGGCTGGAACGGGAAATTCTACGGAGTCGGCAATGGCGGATTCGCGGGATCGATCGACTACGCCGGTCTCGGGGCGGCGGTGAGCCGCGGCTACGCGGTGGCGGCTACCGATACCGGCCATGCAGGATCGCAAATCGACGCCAAATGGGCGTTGAATCATCCCGAAAAGATCACCGACTTCGGATATCGCGCAATCCATGAAACGGCGGAAACCGGGAAAGCGATGGTCAAGGCCTATTACGGCGATCCGGCGCGGCGCGCGTATTTCAATTCATGCTCGAACGGCGGGCGGCAAGCGCTGATGGAGGCGCAACGGTTTCCCGGCGATTACGACGGCATCGTCGCCGGAGCGCCCGCCAACGATTGGACGCACCTGCTGGTCACCGCGCTGTGGGACGTCAACGCCATGGATGGGGACGCCTACATTTCCGCCAAGAAAATTCCCGCGATCGAAAAAGCGGTGCTGGCGGCCTGCGACGCGCTCGACGGGTTGAAGGACGGCGTGATCGACGATCCGCGGCGCTGCCACTTTCAGCCGTCAACCCTGCTCTGCCAAGGCGCGGAGAACGATTCCTGCCTGACCAAAGCGCAAGCCGGCGCGCTCGAAAAAATTTATTCGGGTCCGAAGAACGCGAAAGGCCAGCAGGTATTTCCGGGATTTTCGCCGGGCGGCGAAGGCGAATTCGAGGGCTGGGCCGCATGGGTTTCCGGAGCGCGGCCGGGAACCAGCTTGCAGTACCTGTTCGGCATGGGATTTTTTCAGGACATGCTGTTTAACGACCCGGCCTGGGACTATCACAAGTTCGATGTCGATCACGATATGAAGCTCGCCGACGATTCGCTTGGGCCGGTGCTGAATGCGACCGATCCGGATTTGAAAAAATTCAAGGATCGCGGCGGAAAGCTGATTGTTTATCACGGCTGGTCCGACGCGGCGATCCCGCCGGTCAATTCGATTCACTACTACCAAAGCGTCGTCTCGAAAATGGGCGCGAAAAACGCCGCGGCGTTCGTCCGGTTGTTCATGGTTCCGGGCATGCAGCACTGCGGCGGCGGCCCGGGACCGGATGATTTCGGCCAGGAAGTCGCGGCGGCCGGCGATCCGAATCGCGACCTCGGCCCGGCGCTCGAACGATGGGTGGAACAGGGAACCGCACCGGATCGATTGATCGCGACGAAATACAAGGGCGCGGGTCCGGCGAGCGGCGTGGCGCGCACGCGCCCTTTGTGCGCTTATCCGCGGGTGGCGAAGTGGAACGGCTCCGGCAGCCCGGATGACGCGGCGAATTTCACCTGCGTGGATCCGCTACGCTGACTCATAAAACGGGCGGGGAAATTACTTCGTCATTGGCGATCTCACTCGTCGATTTCTTCCGCGGCGCGCTGGTATCGCCGCCTGGTTTCCTCGGTTTGCGGCGACCAGTGCTTCCAGCGATTCAAATTCTTCTGGAACATCAGCCGCGCCCAGCCATAATGATGGTTTTGGAGCAGCATCCGGCCGTAAAGATCGTCCAGATCGGAGGCCGCCTCCGCGGCTGGAAGCGTCGGATGGGCAACCGAAACCAGCCGTTTTTCGATCGGCTGCGCTTGTTCGATCAAGGCCGAGGCTTCATCGGCCTGGCCGGCTCCAAACGCCGCGGCGGCTTGCCGGGCAAGATCGGAAAGCCGCGCCGCATCGCGCGCGTACCAGCTTTCGCGCGTGGGGTCCGCGGATTCCGGCGCCGTCGAAGGCCCGCAGGAGGCGAGCAGGAGGGCAAAGGCAATCGCGAATCGCAAACTTCAGGATATTCCTTTATCGCGTGAGGCTCGGCAGATCCGCGGCCCGCGCCGGCGATAGCTGCCCGCGCAGGGATGCGATCCGCTGCCGCAGGCGGTCCATAAAAAGATAAACGACCGGCGTCGTGTACAGCGTCAGAAGCTGGCTGAAAATCAATCCGCCGACGATGGCGATGCCGAGCGGGCGGCGCAACTCGCTGCCTTCGCCTCGTCCCAGCGCGATCGGCAGCCCGCCGAGCAGCGCCGCCATGGTGGTCATCGTGATCGGCCGAAAGCGGAGCACGCAGGCTCGAAAAATCGCCGAGTCCGGCCTCAGCCCGTCCTGCCGCTGGGCTTCAAGCGCGAAATCGATCATCATAATGGCGTTCTTTTTCACGATACCGATCAGCAGAATGATGCCGATCAGGGAAATGACGTTTAATTCGCCGCCGGTCAGGATCAACGCCAGCAATGCGCCGACGCCGGCCGAGGGCAGCGTCGAAAGAATCGTGATGGGGTGAATCAGATCCTCATACAGGATGCCGAGGACAATGTAAACCGCGATCAGCGCGGCCAGGATAAGAATGGGCTCGTTCGCCAGCGATTCCTCGTAAGCCTGCGCCGTTCCGCGAAACGTCCCGGTAACGTTCGACGGCAGACCGATTTCGCGCTCGGCCTCCTCGATCAACGGCACGGCCTGGCTGAGCGAAACACCGATGGGCAGGTTGAAGGAGATCGTCACGGACGGAAACTGCCCATCGTGATTCACCGCAAGCGCCGTGCGATCGGGCGCGTAGCTGGTGAACGCGCTAAGCGGGACCTGCGCGTCATCCGTTCCGGCGACGTAGAGATATTTCAAATCGCCGGGATCCTGCCAGAACTCCGGCGCGACCTCCATCACCACGAAGTACTGGTTCAATTGCGTGTACATCACCGATACTTCGCGCTGCCCGAAGGCGTCGTACAGCGTGTTATCGATGGCCTGCGCGGAAATTCCCAGCCGCGAGGCGGTGGAGCGGTCGATCACCAGCGATGCTTCGAGGCCTTTATCCTGCTGGTCCGTGTTTACGTCGGCGAGCTGCGGGATCTGTTTCAGTTTTTCGTAAAGCTTCGGCGCCCAGCGGTTCAGATCCGCGACATTGTCGCTTTCAATGGTGTACTGATACTGCGCCGCCGAGCCGCGCCCGCCGATCCGCAGATCCTGGAACGATTGCAGAAAAACGGAAATCCCCGGGACTTTTTCCAGCTTGGGACGCAGCCGGTCGATCACCTCGTCGGAGGTGAGGCCGCGCTCGCGCAGCGGCTTGAGCGAAATCTGCATGAAGGCTTTGCTATAGCCGTTGCCGCCGCCGACGTAGGCGTTGACGCTGTCCACGGCCGGGTCCCGCTGCACGATGTTCACCACCTGGGTCACGCGATCGCGCATGGCTTGATAGGAGCTGGCCTGGTCCGCCAGGATCTGGCCTCCCATGCGGCCAGTGTCCTGCTGCGGGAAAAATCCCTTCGGCACGCGCGCGTACAGATACACCGAGAGGACGATGGTCAGCATGGTGACCGTGAGGGTTAACGGCTGATGATCGAGCACCCATTCCAGGGATTTTTTGTATCCGTAGAGAATGGCGTTGAAGCCGCGCTCGCTCGCGCGAAAAAAGAAGCCGTGCTCGCGCTCCTGCCGCAGCAGACGCGCGCACATCATCGGCGTGGTCGTCAGCGAAATCGCCAGCGACATCAGAATCGCGACGGAAAGCGCCACCGCGAATTCGCGGAATAATCGCCCGACGATTCCGCCCATCAGCAAAATGGGGATGAAAACCGCGATCAGCGAGATGCTGATCGAGAGCACCGTGAAGCCGATCTCCTTGGCGCCCTTGAGCGCCGCCTGAAGCGCCGGAAGCCCGTGCTCGACATGCCGCGTGATGTTTTCGATCACCACGATGGCGTCGTCCACCACGAATCCGGTGGCGATCGTCAGAGCCATCAGCGATAAATTATCCAGACTGTACCCGAACAGATAGAGGACGCCGAAAGTTCCCACCAGCGAAACCGGAACCACCACGGCGGGAATCAGAGTCGTCTTGACGCTGCGCAGAAACAGAAACACCACCAGGATCACCAGGGCCATGGAAATGCCCATGGTGAATTGAACATCGCGAACCGAGGCGCGAATGGTCGTGGTGCGGTCGCTCAGCACGCGCATGTCGATCGATGCCGGAATCGATGCCTTCAACTGCGGCAGCACGGCCTTGACGCGATCGACGGTATCGATGATATTCGCGGCGGGCTGCCGGAAAATATATACCAGCACCGCCGGCTTGCCGTTGGCGATCCCGATATTGCGCAGGTCGGAAACCGAATCGGTGACGTCGGCGATATCGGAAAGCGTCACCGCCGCGCCGTTATGATAAGCGACGATCAGCGGCTTGTATTCGGCCGCCTTCATCAGCTGATCCGTGGTCGTGATGATCCAGGAGTCGTTGGCGTCGGAGAGGCTGCCGGTGGGGCTGTGCGCATTGGCGCTCGCCAGCGCCTTGCGCACGTCCTCCAGGCTCAGTCCAAAATCGTTCAGCAGCGTTGGATTGACTTCGACGCGCACGGCGGGCGCCGATCCGCCGCCTACGAAAACCTGGCCCACTCCGTTGATCTGCGAAATTTTCTGCTGCAAGATGGTGGAGGCGGCGTCGTAAATTTCGGCCGTGGTCAGAGTATCCGAGCTCAAGCCGAGCTGCAAAATCGGGGGGTCGGCCGGATTCTGCTTGCGCCAGGTCGGATTGGTCGGCAGGTTTGCCGGCAACTGCCCCCGCGCCGCGTTGATCCCCGCCTGAACATCGCGCGCGGCGGCGTTGATATCGCGGCTCAGATCGAATTGCAGAGTGATATTCGTCGAGCCGAGCGTGCTCGACGAGGTCATTTCATTTAGTCCGGCGATTCGTCCGAACTGCCGTTCAAGCGGCGTCGCCACCGAGGACGCCATCGTTTCCGGACTCGCGCCGGGCAGGCCCGCGCCCACCGAAAGAGCGGGAAAATCCACCTGCGGCAGCGGCGCGACAGGAAGAAAATTGTAGGCGACGGCGCCCGCCAACCCCACCATGATCGTCAGCAGCGTCGTGGCGACGGGCCGGCGGATGAACGGTTCAGAGATACTCATGCATGCGGACGGGGCAGGCCAGCATCGAACTCTCTTCCATCATAGTTGCGCCGCGGCCCATGCATCAATCCCGTCGACTTTGTAGCCGGATAAAAAACCGGCCCGCGATAAAGCAGGCCGGAAACGCGGTGCGATTGTTTTTATCGGAATTCAGGCGTGATGCGGCTGTTCGGGCAGACGCCGGCGCTCCGTAATGAAATTCGGCAGTTTCGGAACCACAGAGCCACCCAGCAGCGACCCGACGATGGCCGCCAGCAGGCCGCCCCAGATGACCAGAGCAAGCGTCGAGAGATCGCCCGCCGCGGTCGCCGCGAGCTGGCTGGTGTTGGACGGCGCCGCCGTGGGAGGAACGTTCGCCACGAAACTCTGCAGCCACGAATTTGCGAGCCGGATCACGTCCCACATCAGCATGACCGCGATCACCGCCGTGGTGAACATGGTCAATCCCCAAACGACGAATCCGTGAAGCATGCCATTTCCGCGGGCGGGATTTCCTGCCAGGCGGGCCGTCACCCAGGAGCCGATAAATAAGGAGCAGAACAGCGTCACGAAATACCAGATCTTACTCCAGGCATGCGCGCCGCCCGCGCTCATCTGAAATCCGATAAACAAACCGAACATCAGAAACACCAGCTCCATGGCCAGCGCCACCAGCACGCCGCTAAAAATTGCGGCCCACGAGACACGATGAAACAGTTCCGCTTCCGATCGATGCGCGTCGTGATAACCCATTGCTATGTCGCTCATATATGCATCCTCACTGAGTGAGATGGCAGCCCCGCGCCGGAATTTCAGCAAATCGGGAACTTCCGCCGGTCTGGCGCAAAACCCAGGCGAAACAGCGGCCGGCGCGGTGTTCTCCAATCGTGAGGAGGCGAATCTAAATGCCGGAACAACATCAGGAAGTCGTTGTCGTTACAGGTGCGTCGGCGGGCGTCGGACGCGCGGTGGTCCGCGAATTCGCGCAGCGCGGCGCGCACATCGGGCTGCTCGCGCGCGGGCAAAGCCGCCTGGAAGAGGCCAAGGCGGAAGTTGAACGTTACGGCGGGCGCGCCCTGGCGCTGCCCACCGATGTCGCTCGCGCAAAAGAAGTGGAGCACGCCGCCGATCAAGTGGAGCGGCAATTCGGGCCCATTGACGTGTGGGTCAACAACGCGATGACGACCATCTTTGCTCCGTTCGAGCAAATCACGCCGGAGGAGTTCAAACGCGCCACCGACGTTACCTATCTGGGCTGCGTCTACGGAACCATGGCCGCGCTCCGGCGGATGAAGCGCCGCAATTGCGGAACCATCGTGCAGGTGGGCTCGGCGCTGGCTTATCGCTCCATTCCCCTGCAATCGCCGTATTGCGGAGCCAAGCACGCCATCGTCGGTTTCACCGATTCGCTGCGCTGCGAGCTGCTGCATGACCAGAGCCGCGTTCACCTGACCGTGGTCCACCTCCCCGGCATGAACACGCCGCAATTCAGTTGGTGCCGCACGCGCCTGCCGCGCCATCCCATGCCCATGGGACCGGTGTTCGAGCCCGAAGTCGCCGCGCGGGCAATCTATTGGGCGGCGCATCATCACCGGCGTGAAGTTTACGTCGGCTGGCCGACCATCAAGGCGATCTATGGCCAGGAACTGGCGCCCGAGCTGGCCGACAAGTATCTGGCCGAAACCGGCTACGACGGCCAGCAAACAGCGGAGCCGGTGGATGCGAACCGTCCCGATAATCTGTTCGAGCCCGTCCCCGGGCCTTTCGCCGCGCGCGGAATTTTCTCCGACCGGGCAAAAAACACGAGCATTCAAACCTGGATGGATCTGCACCGCAAGCAGGTCGCGCTTGCCGCGGCGGGAATCGCGGGTGTGGCGGCGCTGCTGGCGCGCCGGGCCGCCTGACTACACCATCGCCGCGCGATTGGTCAACTCGCCAATCTGCTCGGCGCGAATCGTAACCGAGTCGCCAGCCTCCAGCGCGGTCTTTTCGCCCACGGCGAGTCCGGCGCCGGTGAGCAGCACCGATCCGGGGGGCACCGGATTGGCGCGCATCAAAAATTGAATCGTGTCCGCCAGCCGGTCGGCGAACTGGCCGCCGCAAATTTCTCCCGAAAAGATGGTCGCACCATCCCGGGTGATCGTGCAGGAGATGCTCAGCTCCGCCGGATCGCCGATTTCGTCCGCCGTCACCATCACCGGACCCAGCGCGCAGCTCGCGCTGAACGTCTTTGACTGCCCCAGGTACAAAGGATCCTCGCCTTCGGTGTCCCACGCCGAAATGTCATTGGCTAGCGTGTATCCCAAAACGCGCCCGCGCGCGCCGAGCACAACGCCGATCTCCGCGCCCGGCGCCGTGAATTGCGAATCCGGATGGATGCCGATGGTTTGCCCCGGCCCCACGCAGACTCGCGCCGTGCCTTTCAGATAAACTCGCGGGCGGCGATCGCCCGGCGCCGCAGCCCAAACCTCCCGAGGCTGAAGCGGGATCAGCGGCTCGGCCGCCACCGGCTTCGGAATCGAAAACTCTTCGGCCACTTCAGCCAGCGAAGCGCCCAGCTTTTCCGCACGCGAAATCAGCTCGCACAGCGTGTAGTCGGGAATAGGCCGCGCGGAGGTGTGATTGAAAATCGCCGCGGTAATCGCGCCGCCGTGCCATTTAATTTGTCCAAGCCGCATTTCATCCTTTCGCGCCCATCCCGGAGTCCATGGCCGCGCCGCGGCCGGATCTTCGAATCGAGGCGCGGCGGCGTGGAACGCGCGTTCCGCCGGTCTACCGGGACGGGCTCATCAATGCAAAACGGTTACAAAACATATTGTGAGGCCGGGACCCGCGTTTTGCAACGCGACAAGTGCTAGAACTTTACTTTGGGCGGTTCCTTCGCCGCCGTATCCGCTTTGAAATAAGCGTCTTCACGCTGAAACCCGAACATCGCGGCGGCGATATTTTTCGGGAACAGAGCGATGTCGGTATTGTAACGCTGTACCACTTCGTTATATTTCCGGCGCTCCACCGCGATGCGATTCTCCGTTCCGGCAAGCTCGTCCTGAAGGCGCTGGAAGTTTTCGTTGGCTTTGATATTGGGATAATTTTCGACCACCACCATCAACCGGCCCAGCGCCTGATCGAGCTGCGAATTGGCCTGAATCTTTTCGGCCGGAGTTTTCGCGCCCATCATCGCGGCCCGCGCGCTGGTCACATCGTTGATCACCTTCTCTTCGTGACCCGCCGCGCCCTTCACCGTTTCCACCAGGTTCGGAATCAGATCCGCGCGGCGCTGCAACACCACGTCCACCTGCGACCACGCGCTTTGCACCGCTTCATGCTCCGCCACAAGTTCATTTCGCGCGCTCATCAAACTTCCGCCGAGCAGGACGCCGACCAGCACCAGCACTCCCAAGACAACCAAAACGATTTTCATATTTTTTTCACCTCAGCTCACTGCTCCTGCAAGCCGTCCACAAACTCCACCATCCGCCGAACGCATTGTAGGTATCGCGCGAACAGTTCTCCGGGATTTCCGATATCGATCCCCGGTTTATCCTCGCGCACGTCGAGCAGCGTTTCAAACGGCGTCACATCCATTTTCAGCGTGCGCGAAAGCTGATGCACCACCGCGCGGCGCTCTGTCCTGGCCTCGATGCCCGCCGCGATCAGGGCGTGCCGGCCCAGCACGCAAAATGTCGAAACAGATTCAAGGCACAGATTCATCAGCGCGACCGGATCGGAGAGAACTCGCGCACCCTTCTGCCGCAGCCGGAACAGCTTCGCGCGCAGCTCATGCTCTACCTGGGCCCGATAAAATTTCCCGTCGACCTTTACTTCCGCGATCAGGTCGGGGCCATAAAGAACCTTCCGGCGGTCCTTCATATCGCGAAATTCGATGGGAAAACAATCCGCGGAATTGTGCACTTCCTCTTCGCTCATCAGCGTCGGCAGGGGATGATTCCGCTCCCGCCACCAGCGCAGAATCAGCTCGGCATCGGCCAGCTCGCGCGGGGTGATTTCCTTTAAAACGCAGAGCACATTCAGATCGGAAAATTTGGCGTGAGGGTCCTCGCCGGCGCCGGAGCCGTACAAAATTACGGACACCAGCCGGTCCTGAAACGCCCGCTCGAATTTTTCGACCAGCTCTTTTAATTCATCCATAAAGTTTGGAAGCGATTTTCGCCGCGCGGCGATGCGCCGCGCTACCAGTCGCTGGAGGCTCCGCCTCCGCCCGAATCGCCGCCGCCGAACCCTCCGAATCCGCTGCCGCCCGATCCGCCGCCGAATCCGCCGCCGCCCCAACCTCCATAGGAGCCGCCGCGGAAGCCGCGTCCCATCATGTTACCGAGAATCATCCCGGTGAGGAATCCGCCGCCGCCCGATCCGCCGCCGAGCCGTCCGATGATCCACATCAAAAAGAAAAATCCGAATAACATCACCGGCCACGGGATGCTCACCTGTCTCGCTGCCGGAGGCGCGGCGCGCCCCGGCTGGTCCGCGATCTGCACGCCTTTCGATTGCGCGATCTGATCGCCGAACTCCTGCGCCGCCGCCAGCAGCGCGCCGGAATAATTGCCCTGCCGCAGGATGGGACGGATGCTCCGAAGAATCGCGCCGGCATCGCCATCGGTGATCACCGGCTCGAGTCCATAGCCGACCTCGGCGCGATCCTTGTGATCCTTGGCCGCGATCAGAATCAGCAGACCTTCGTCTTTTCCTTTTTTGCCGATGCCCCATTCGTGATAGAGGCGGTTGGCGACGTCCTCGATCGGCTCGCCTTCAAGCGAATCCACGGTGACGATCGCCATCTGCGCGCCGGTGGCGCGTTCCAGCAGCGCGCAGTAATTTTCCAGACGCTCTCTGCCCGCCGGATCGAGCACGTGCGCGAAATCGTTCACATAGCCGGACGGCTTCAGCTTCGATGTGTCGAGCGCGAAGGCGAGCGACACGAACAGCAATGCCGCGGCCGCGGCCTTGCAACCGGACGTAACGTTGTGCTTCAACGAAGCGCAGGTCCGACGAGATCCTCGCGCCGGACTCGAAATCCTTCCAGTCGCCCGAGCATCGCCACCGCCATGCTCTTCGGATCGAAATACTCGCCCGCGAGCTGCCGCACTTCCTCCGCGGTCACCCGCTCCACGCTTTCCAGCATTTCATCCAGCGAGAAGAATCGCTTGAAATATAACTCCTGCCGCGCCAGATTCCCCATGCGGCTCGACGTCGATTCGAGGCTCAGAACATAGGAGCCTTTCAGATGATCCTTGGCGCGCCGCAGCTCGTCTTCGCTGACCAGCTCATCGCTCAACCGGCGCAGCTCCTGCGCGATCGATTCCACCACTTTTCCGGCCGATTTGAGCGACGTTCCGGCGTAGATCAGCATGCATCCGGCATCGCGATACATCATCAGCTCCGAGTAAACCGTGTATGCCAACCCCTGCTTTTCGCGGATGTTCTGGAAAAGCCGCGAGCTCATTCCGCCGCCGAGAATGGTATTCAGCACCAGCCATCCGAAGCGCGATTCATCGGGCATGGCCGCGCTGGGCACTCCGATATAAACGTGAACCTGTTCAAGCGACGATTTATTGCGGAACACCAGCGGCGCGTGCGGCCGCGGCGGAGCTTGGCGCGAGGTGATCGCGCGCGGCTTCAGATCGGAGAAATGCTGCTCGGCCAGCCGCACCAGCTTGGGATGATCCAGGCTGCCGGCGGCGGTAATTAAAATGTTCGCGGGCGTATAAAACTGCCGGTAGTAGCGCTCGATCTTATCGCGGTCGAAACCGCGGATGGTCTGCTTCGTCCCGAGAATCGGCCGCCCCAGCGGGTGGCCTTTCCAGAAATTGCTCGAAAAAATTTCATGGATGAGATACTCGGGATTGTCCACCTCCATTTTCAATTCTTCCAGGATCACGCCCTTTTCTTTTTCGATATCGGCTTCCTGAAAAAGCGGATTCCGGACCAGATCGGCGACCACGTCGAAGGCATCCGGCAAATGCTCGTCCAGCACCTTAACGTTGTAGCTGACCAGCTCCTTGGACGTGAACGCGTCCAGGCCGCCGCCGATCGAATCCACCGAGCGCGCGATCTGCTCCGCCGAACGGTTCTTGGTTCCCTTGAACACCATGTGCTCGATAAAATGCGAGATGCCGGTTTCATGCGGCGCTTCCTCGCGCGATCCGGTGCCGATCCAAATCCCGACCGAGACGCTGCGCACATGCGGCATCTTTTCGGTGATCACGCGTATGCCGTTGCCGAGCGTAGCGCGGTGTATATCCCGGATCCTTGAAGCGTGGCGAGCCATCTTTCCTTCATTCTATCGTGACCAGCCTCCGGATGTTAGGATGAGGACAAGAATGCAACCTGTTGTAGGACTGGAACTTGAAGAGCTTCAGAGGGCGCTTGCACCGGAGTGGCCGAAGTTCCGCGCCCGCCAGCTCTACGACGCCGTTTACCGGCGCAAAATCAGCGATTTAGACGCTGTTTCCAACCTCCCGAAACGGTTGCGTTCCTGGCCCGTCGGCTTGCCCGCCATTGAGAAACGCTACGACTCTTGCGATGGTACTCGCCGTTACCTTTTGCGCCTTGGCGATGGCCGGACCATCGAGACGGTCTGGATGCCGGAGGGCGAGCGCTCGACGATTTGCATTTCAAGCCAGGCCGGCTGCCCGGTGAATTGCCGCTTTTGCCTGACCGCTCTGCTTGGCCTCGAACGAAATCTGACGGCGGGCGAGATCGTCGGCCAGGTTTTGCGCGTGGCCGAGGACAATCTGCTCGAAGCGAACGCCGATCGGGTCAATATCGTGATGATGGGTCAGGGCGAACCGCTGCTGAATCTAGCCAACGTCCTGAAAGCGACCAGATTACTCGCCGATCCGGACGGAATCGCCATTTCTCCGCGCCGGATCACCCTGTCCACCTCCGGAATCATTCCGAAAATCGAGGAGCTGGCGCGCGAGCCGGTGCGGCCGAAGCTGGCCATTTCACTCAACGCATCGAGCGAAGAGCAGCGCCGCGAGCTGATGCCGATCACGCGCAAATATCATCTGGCCGATCTGATCGAGGCGTGCCGGAAATATCCCTTGCGCCCGTGGGAAAAGCTCACGTTCGAATATGTGCTGCTGAAGGGCGTCAACGATTCCGACGCCGACGCGCGGCGCGTGGTGAAACTGCTGGCGCGGTTAAACGCGAAACTGAATCTGATCGCGCTCAATCCCGGCCCTGGAATTCCCTATGAGACTCCGGAGCCGGCGCGGGTGGCCGCGTTTCAGCACATCGTTCGCCGCTCGATGCCGTGCTTTATCCGCAAGCCGCGCGGCCTGGACGTGTTCGCGGCCTGCGGGCAGTTGAAACGGATGGAAACGGTCCCGCTCACCACGTCTTAACGAACGGCATCACGCGCCGCGCGCCGCAGCCGGTCCCAAATCCCGCGCCATTCGAGCTTTTCCGGCGGTTTCTCGATCGCGATCCAGGGCCAGTTTTCGCGGTCGAGCTCGTGCAGCACGCCATATAACCGCGCGGCATAGCCTGCGGGGTCACCGGGCATTTTGACGCTGCGCGGCGCCAGCCCCGCGCGGCGCCACCACACATACGCCCCTCGCCGGTCCGGCAGATCCCGCGGACCATCCACCAGAATCAGCGGCGTTTGAGGACTGTAATGGCGCTCATGCATGCCCGGCGACGGATGCGGCCCCTCGCCGGCGGCGGCCTGCTCGATTTCTCCGAAGGAAATCATTCCCGGACGCAGCAGGGTCATCTTCGCTCCAATGAGCGAAACCACCGTCGATTCGATTCCAACCCGCGTCGGCCCGCCATCAAGCACTGGAACGGCGCCGTCAAACGCCTGGCGAACGTGTTCCGCCTTGGTCGGCGACAATCCGGTGAAGCGATTCGCGCTGGGCGCGGCGATCGGCACGCCGGCGGCTTGGATCAATTGAAGCGCGATCTCATGCGCCGGGACGCGGATGCCGACGGTCGGCAATCCCGCGGTCACGATGTCCGGGATCTGTGCCGATTTCGGCAGCACCAGCGTGAGCGGCCCCGGCCAATACCGGCGCGCCAGCTCCTCGGCCCGCGCGGGCCACTCCGTCACATACCGCCGCGCCATTTCGACGTCTGAAACATGGACGATCAGCGGGCTGGTTTCCGGCCGTCCCTTTAATTCGAAAATCTTTCGAACCGCCGCGGCGTCGAGCGCGTTCGCGCCGAGCCCGTAGACCGTCTCGGTGGGAAACGCGACGAGATCACCCCGGCGGATACGCTCCGCCGCGTCATTCAGCCCGATGGTTTCAATCCGGGATCTCATCCTTGCCGTCCGCGGCCGTTTTTCCGGTTTTTCGCCACACCAGAAACGCGTGAATGAGCGATTCCAGGTCGCCATCGAGCACGCGATCCACGTCGCCGATCGCCAGCTTGGTGCGATGATCCTTCACCAGCCGATAGGGCGCGAGCACGTAGCTGCGGATCTGGCTGCCGAAGTTGATTTCAAGCTTGGAATCCTCCAGCTTGCGCTCCTCGACCCGCTTTTTCTCCATTTCGTGCTCATACAATTTGGCGCGAAGCTGTTTCATCGCGGCGGCGCGATTTTTGTGCTGGCTGCGCTCGTTTTGGCACTGCACCACGATGCCCGTCGGCAGATGCGTCATGCGGATCGCCGAATCGGTGCGGTTGACGTGCTGGCCGCCGGCGCCGGAAGCGCGAAAGGTGTCGACGCGCAGATCCTCGGGACGAATCTCGATCTTGATCTCGTCGTCGATCTGCGGATACACGAACACCGACGCAAACGAGGTGTGCCGCCGCGCGTTGGCGTCGAACGGCGAAATTCGCACCAGCCGGTGCACCCCGACTTCGCTTTGCAGCAGCCCGTAGGCGTTTTCGCCGTTGACTTCAAAAGTCGCCGATTTGATGCCCGCGCCTTCGCCCTCCAGACGATCCGTGATCACGGTTTCGAAATGGTTGCGCTCGGCCCAACGCAGATACATGCGCAGCAGCATTTCGGCCCAGTCCTGGCTTTCGGTGCCGCCCGCACCGGGGTGAATCGTCACGATCGCGCTGCGCGTGGCGTTCTCGCCGGAAAGCAGCATTTTGTCTTCGAGCTTTTCAAGCTGCTCGCGAAAAACGCGGATCGAATGCTCCAGATCGCCGTTGACGTTTTCCCCTTCATGCGCCAGCTCAAACAGCGTTTCCAGGTCGGAACTGGCCGAGCAGATGCGGGCATCCTGCTCGATCTGCTCTTCCAAACGTTTCCGCTCCTGCATGATTTTCTGGCTCTTTTCGGGATTGGACCAGAAATCCGGCGCGTGCGTCTGTTCTTCCAGTTTGTTCAGTTGTTCACGGCGGGCGGGGGCGTCAAAGATAGCTCCGCACAGCGTCAGCTTGCTGGCGGAGCGCAGCGTACTCTCTTTCCAGTTCCTCGAGCGTCATCCCTTTCAGTCTAGCCGATCGCGCCGCGGCCCGAAAACTGCGCTGGAGCGCTATTCGCTCCGGAAAAAGTGCGCGATTTTCCTGCCGGCGTCCTCGGTGTAGTAAACGGTGACTTTGGCGGCCTTCTCCGTCCCGCGAGCCGTATCTTCACCGGTCTCTTTGGCCAGGCGGTCCGTGAAATGAAAAGTCTGGATGGTTCCATCCGCGGTCTTGATCGAAATCGTTTTGGCCGCGCGATCGATGTGCTGGCCGGTTCCTTCGACCACGTGCAGTCCCTCGCGGCCGATACGATCGAATTCCTCGCCGGTCTTTTCGGCGCCGCGGACGGTGTAATGAACCACGACCTCGTCACCTGTCTTAAGTGCGTCGAAGGCGCTGGCGCTGCCTCTGCCGATCGCGCCGGCGCCATGAACAGCTGCTTTCGAGGCGACATGAAAGATGTACTCGGCTCCGTCCGCGGTCCGGACCGCGACGGTTTTCGCAGCGCGATCGATGGCCTGCACGGTCCCGGAAACAGCGTGGACTTCCTCCGCAGCCCAGAGGGAAACGGACAGCAGGCTGAACAGAAAAAGCAGTTTCATAAAGCTCCTTTGTTTTTTGCATTCCATCTTAGCTCTCTGGCCGCGCCGGCGCTTCCTTACGCGCCTGCTCGAACAGAAAATTGAGCGTTTTCTCCGTGCGGATGTGCCCGGCGATGCGCGCAATAGCGCCGTCTTTTTGCAGCTTCGCCCGCGTGACGGCGACGGCCTCCCGCTGCTGGCGCGCGATGCGCTGCACTTCCCGGTCGACCTCTTCCTGGGTGGCGTTGATCGCCTCGCGCTCGGCGATCTTGTCGAGCAGCAGCGACGCCTTGACGTCGCGCGCCGCTTTATCTTTCTGCGATTCGCGAACTTTATTCCAGTCGAGCTTGATGCTTTTCGGATCGATGCCCTGCGCGGCGAGCGTGCGCAGTTGATTATCGACGTTGATCTCGATCTGCCGGTCGATATAGGCGTCCGGCAGCGGAAAATCGTGCTGCTCGACGAGTTTGTTGAGCAGGGCTTCCTTGGCTTCCTCCTGCGCCCTCTGCTCGCGTTCGCGCAAAATCGCGGAGCGCACCGCCGTTTTGAGCTCTTCCAGCGTCTGATAATCGCCCAGGTCCTTGGCGAATTCGTCGTTTAATTCCGGCAGTTCCTTGCGGCGAACCGCCTTCACCGTGGCGCGAAACTTTACCGTCTTTCCGGCGAGATTCTTGCGGTCGTAATCTTCCGGATAGGTCACTTCGAATTCGCGCGACTCCTCGGGCGAGGCGCCGCGCAGATTTTCCGTGAACGCCGGAAGCGTGGCCTCATCCCCGATCTTGAAGCTGATCTCGTCCTGTTGAATTTTTTCCGCCAGTCCCGACAGGCTTTCAAGCGAAACCAGCGCATAATCGCCATCGGCGAGCGGCCGCGGCTCTTCGTTGACGAACTCGGCCCTTTGCTGCCGCAGCGCTTCCAGGCGCTCGTTCACATCTTCATCGCTGACCTTCGGCTCATCATAGGGAATGCTGATGCCGCGATATTCGCCTAATTCGAACTCGGGCGCGACCTCAAACTCCGCTTTAAACTTCAGCGGCTCGCCGGCATGGAAATGCACATCGGTCACATCCGGCCGGCCGACCACCTTCAGATGATCCTTCTCGACCGCCGCCTGGAAAAATCTCGGCACCAGTTTTTCCAGCACATCCTGGCGGATTTCCCCGGCAAAACGCGTCTTGACGATCGACAGCGGAGCGTGGCCGGGCCGGAACCCCGGCAGCCGGGCCTTTTTCTGGATCTCGGCGACAACGCGCTCGGTTTCCTTTTCCACCTCCGCGACCGGGACGGTGATCTCGATTGAGTGCTTGCAGCCTTCAACTAACGCCATCTGAATTTATGTTCGCGCGGCAGCGGCCGGCGCCCAGGATTGCCGCAGCAGTTCGGCTTTATCCGTCGCTTCCCAACTGAAGGTGTCTTCGGTGCGCCCGAAATGCCCGAACGACGCGGTTTTGCGATAAATCGGCCGGCGCAGCTTCAAATGGTCGATCATGGCTTTCGGCGTCAACGGGAAATTCTCGCGAATCAGCTCCACAATGCGCTCCTCCGGCGCCGTTCCCGTGCCGAACGTATTCACCATCACCGAAACCGGCTCGGCCACGCCGATGGCGTAGGCGAGCTGCACCTCGCAGCGCCGCGCCAACCCCGCGGCCACCACGTTTTTCGCGATGTAGCGGGCCATATAGCACGCCGAGCGGTCCACTTTCGTCGGATCCTTGCCCGAAAACGCCCCGCCGCCGTGCCGGCCCATGCCGCCGTAGGTATCGACGATAATTTTGCGTCCGGTTAATCCCGTGTCGCCGTGCGGGCCGCCGATCACGAACCGTCCGGTGGGATTGATGTGATATTTCGTCGCCGCGTCGATCATGTTCGCCGGCAGCACCGGATCGATGATGTGCTTTTTCACTTCGGCGCGCAGCGTTTCGGTGGAAACGTCGTCGTCGTGCTGGGTGGAAACCACCACCGCGTCGATTCGCGCCGGTTTCCCGTCGATATACTCCACGCTTACCTGGCTTTTGCCGTCCGGCCGCAGAAAATTCAGCCCGCCGGCGCGGCGAACCTCGCTCAACCGCCGGACCAGCTTGTGGGCCAGCATGATCGGCATCGGCATCAGCTCCGGCGTTTCATCGCAGGCGTAGCCGAACATCAGCCCCTGATCGCCCGCGCCGCCGGTATCGACACCCATGGCGATATCGGGCGATTGGCTCTGGATGGTATTGAGGACGCCGCAGGTTTTCGAGTCGAAGCCCATTTCCGCGTCGGTGTAGCCGATTTCGTGGATGACGCTGCGCGCCAGCTTGGGAACGTCGACGTACGTCTTGGTGGTGATCTCCCCGGAAACGACGCAGATTCCGGTGGTGACAAGCACTTCGCAAGCCACCCGGCCCGTGGGATCTTCCGCCATGACCGCGTCGAGCACCGCGTCGGAAATCTGATCCGCCATTTTATCCGGGTGACCTTCGGTCACCGACTCGGACGTGAAAATATGTCGCATACGATCAGCCACGCGCACTTCCTCCAGGTAAATTATGAGCGATTGAAATGCAAAAACGCCATTGTAACACGGCGATATCGCGAACCCGGATCCGGAATTGGCTTTTCCGCCGCGCCGCCGGCGCGTTTTACGGCTGTTGGACCGAAATCCGCCGCCATAACGTCTCCGGATGGGGATCAAACACCATGCGCGCCTCGGCCGGAATCACGCGCCACAAGCCATTATCCATTTCATTTTGCCACTGCGGAACGGACCAGCCGGCGTATCCGGCATAAACGCGCGCTCCCGGGCGATCGTCGATTTTGCGGGTCAGGTAAACGTCGGCGAAAATGCATTCGGCATCCTTCGCGGGCGCGGTGGAGCGAAACAATTCGCGCACCCCGAGCGCGATCGGTCCGCCAAACCAGGTTGGGGGCTTTGTGCCGGCGGCGGGACGGTTCACCACCAGCCCCATGATGCCATCGGCGCCGGAATGAATCACCAGGACCACGGACTGGCCCAGGTCGCGATCCCGCGATTTCGAGGTCGCGACCAGAATCCTGCCCTGGAGTTGCGGCAGGGTTCGCGGCAACTGGATTTGCTGCGCCAGGGCGCACTGCATAAGAAAAACGAGCATCGCGCGCATAATGCGCCTCGATCCGATTTTCGCCGATCGGGCGCGGGGCGGGATATACTCGGTTCAAAGAAAGGATTTCCATGGCTGAAGACAAACACAACCCGAATCCTCATCGCCGCGATTTCGTCGCATCCGTCGCGGCGGGAATCGCCGCCGCCGGAGCATCCTCGGCCGCCGGACTGCCCGTGGTCGAAACCAACGTCGAAATCAAAACCCCGGACGGCACTTGCGATGCCGCCTTTATCCACCCGGCCAGCGGGACCCATCCCGGAGTGCTGATCTGGACCGACGCGTTCGGGCTGCGGCCGGCGATGCGCGAAATCGGCAAACGAATCGCCGCCGACGGCTATTGCGTGCTTGTGCCGAATCCGTTCTATCGCGTCAGTAAATCCCCGCAGTTTGAAGACGCCTCGACGGTCGACTTCGCGCGCGACCGCGGCAAGATCAATCCGCTGATGGCGTCGGTGAATGCTCCCGGCGCTTGCGAAAAAGATGCCGCCGCTTACGTCGCCTTTCTCGATTCCCAGAAACAGGTGAACAAATCGAAGAAGATCGGCACGCAGGGTTACTGCATGGGCGGAGCGCTGGTGGTGCGAACCTGCGCCGCCGTGCCGGATCGTTTGGGCGCGGGCGCATCGTTTCACGGCGGCGGATTGGTGACGGACCGGCCCGACAGCCCGCACCTGCTCGCGCCGAAGATCAAAGCCCGGATGTATTTCGGCATCGCCTCCAACGACGATCAGCGGCAGCCGGACGCCAAGGACAAACTTCGCGAGGCGTTCGGAAATCGGGCCGAGATCGAGGTCTATTCCGAATCGCTGCACGGCTGGTGCGTGCCCGATATGCCACCGCAGCCCAATGGCAAGCCGATCTATAACAAGCCGGACGCCGAGCGCGCATGGGCCAAGCTCGTGGCGCTGTATAAATCCGCGCTGGCGTAAAACGGCCGTCGAGATGAAGCGCGCCCGCGCCGTTCCGCGGGCGAGGCTTCTACGCTAAACTGATTTCGAGGAGCCGCTATGCTTTCGCGCGTAGTTCCGTTGGTGTGTATCGCAGCGCTTGGTTTCGCCCAGGATGCGAAACAGGACTCCAAACCCGCCGAAGCGCAGCCGGAAGCCAAAAAGGTCTACACGGTCGAGCCGGGCACGCACATTCCGCTCAGCCTGATAAACAGCGTCAGCACCAAGAATTCCGCGCCGGGCGATCGCGTTTATCTCGAAACCGTTTTTCCTATTCTCGTCGATGGACGTATCGTCATCCCGCCCGGGAGCTACGTGGAAGGCACCATCACGCAAGTGCAGCGTCCTGGAAAAGTGAAGGGACGCGGCGAGTTTCATCTGCGCTTCGATTCGCTGACGCTGCCCAATGGCACGACTCGCGATTTTCGCGCGCGGGTCAGCGGGCTCGACGGCCGCGCCAGTGAAGAACTGGATCGCAAGGAAGGCACCATTAAAAGCGAGGGCAACAAAGCCGGCGATCTGAAGACCGTTGCCGAAACCGCCGGAGCCGGCGCCAGCGTCGGCGCGCTCGCCGGCGCAGCCAGTGGAGCCGCCGGAATGGGCGCGGGTATCGGCGCGGCCGCCGGCGCAACCGCCGGGCTGATCGGCGTCCTGTTCACCCGCGGACCGGAAGCCGTGCTCGCCAAGGGCACGACTTTGGAAATGGTGCTCGATCGCCAGGTGCAGTTCGATAGCTCGGAAATCGACTTTTCGAACGTGCCCGGGCATAAAGGCTCAAGCGACGGTCCCGGCCCGATGCCCAGCAAAAAAGCGCAAATGGGGCATCGCTGGCCGATTTAAGCGGCCAAATCAGCGTTTCCCTGCATCCTGTCTCGGGTTTTCTCCTTAGGCTGATTTCAAACCGGTTCTGTTATTGTTGACTCGTGGAACTTGCGCGAGCGGCGAACCAACACAGCGCCACGGCCGGCACAATGCGCGGCTTCAACCTGTTCGGCGTGCCCGTGCGGCTGCATTTTACCTTTATTTTGCTGATCGTTTTCCTGGCGGTCACCGGGCTCGGCAGCGGCCAGGCGATCAGCAGCTACGCGCTGTTTCTGGCGGGATTGTTCGCCAGCGTGCTGCTGCATGAAACCAGCCACGCGGCCATCGCCAGCCGCTTCGGCGTCCGGACCACCGAAATTATTATGTTCCCGATCGGCGGCGTTTCCCGCATGGAGCGAATGCTCAAGCCGAAGGAAGAACTTTGCATCGCGCTCGCCGGTCCGCTGGTGAATCTTCTGCTTTCCGCGGCGATTTTCTTTTA
>JAJPHS010000057.1 GCA_021325175.1 Terriglobia bacterium | reverse complement strand
CTGTCAAGTTCGTGGTTCGAATCCATGCCGGGGAGCCAAACTCTTGCCCTACGAGCCAGACCTCCCCAACCGTTAACGCACTACCGTTCTCCCGGCTGATTTCGCGTGCGCGTTCCTCGCGTGTTTCCGCAACAACTTGCGCGCATCGGTCCCCCTCGCGAAATTCTCCGTTTCGTGCCCGCTGCGCCTGGGGTGCGAGCGGAACCCAGGGTTGCGCTCGCTCGCGCCGAGCTAGCTCCGGCATGAATGCCGGGGATTGTTTCTAAAACGGATTAAGCTGGGATTATGCCTGTTCCGGAACCCTGGCTGCGCGGACCCATCCACGGGCTCGATCCGCTGCTCGCGCCGATCCTTTACGCCTTCGAGCAGGCCCGCGAGGATCTGCAGCAGTACACCGCGCCGCTTTCCACCGCGCAAATCTGGGCGACGCCGCATGGCTTCGGATCGGTGGGCTTTCATATCCGGCATATCGCCGGCAGCGTCGAGCGGTTGATGACGTACGTGAAACAGCAGCAACTCTCGGATTCTCAAATGGCCGCGCTCGCGGCCGAGCATCGGCCCGGCGCGACGCGCGAGGAACTGCTGGCCGGGCTCGATCGCGCTTTTCGCGAGGCCGAAACCGTTGTGCGGGCGCTCGATCCGTCCCGGCTGGCGGAGGCGCGCGAGGTTGGACGAAAGCGTCTGCCGTCCACCGTCATTGGCCTGCTGACACACATCGCCGAACACACGCAGCGCCACGTCGGCCAGGCTATCAGCGCGGCCAAGCTCGCCCTTACTCTGCCGCCGGATCCTACTTTGTGAGGTAAACCGTGAACTTCGTCACGTCGCGAAATCCCATCCGGCGGTAGAGCGAATAACCCGCTTCGGTCGATTGCAGCACCAGACGGCGAAGCCCGGTGCGCGCGGTCATCTCCAGCGCCGCGGCTCGCAGCAGCGCCTCCCCGTAGCCGCGCCGCCGGAACGCCGGGACGGTGGCGAGCGAGTAGACCCCGATGGCGTCGCCCGCCGCCACCATCGCCACGGTCGCGACTACCTGCCCCTGCGTCACGCCCACGAATCCGCGATAGTCTCCCCGCCATGCCTGCTCGCGCGTGTAGACGGCCCGCGCGATCATGTAAGGAATATCGAAGGATATCGAAGTGAGCTCGGCGAAGGCAGCGCGCGACTGCGCATCGCACACCGGACGGCATTCGATTTCCGGAAGCTGCCGCGCCGGCGGCGCCAGCGCTTCGGCGAGCATTCCCGGCGGATGGGAGATCACTCGCATCCCGTAATTTAGAAATGTCTGCCGCTCCCGTCTGGCCGCCGCGGGATCGAGCAGATCGTCGCACAGCCAGAACGACCAGCGCAGCGTGCGCTCGCGAAAAAATTTCGCGACGTCCTCAAGACGCGGCTGCAACTGGCCGCCGCGGGCCGGCGAAGTGAGCAGCGCAATGTTGAACACGCCGTAATCGAGCCCGGAAAAAATGGCGATGCTGCCGTCCAGCTCGCGCACCTCGCCCGATCCCGACGCTTCGCCGAAAAAGCGCATGGCGGCGCGCAAATTTCCGTCGATGGTCAGGAAATCGGACATCGGTTTATTCACATCATGGTTCCCGGGTCTACGTCAATCACCAGCGCGGTCGCGCTCCATTTTTCCTTTAACGCAAAGGCGCGGAGCTGTCGCAGGATTTCGTTCAGGCGCTTTCGGCTGTTCGATTTCACCAGCATCTGATAACGATACTCGTTTTTGAGCCGGGCCACCGCCGCGGCCGCCGGACCGAGCACGCGCACGCCCTCCGGCGCCGGCTGGATCGATCGCGCCAGCGCCGCGCTGCGCGACATCGCTTCCTCCTCGCTCGGGGCGCGCACGAACACGTTCGCCAGCGCGCCGAATGGCGGATACGACATCGCGCGGCGAAATTCGATTTCTTTTTTGTAGAAGGCCTCGTAGTTTTGCGAGGCGGCGCATTGAATCGCGTAATGCTCAGGATTGATCGTCTGGATGAGCACGATGCCCGGCGTCTGGCCGCGTCCGGCGCGCCCGGCGGCTTGCGTTAACAGCTGGAAGGTTCGCTCCGCCGCGCGAAAATCCGGCAGCCCCAGGCCGATGTCCGCGTTTACGATGCCGGCCAGCGTCACATTGGCGATATCGTGCCCTTTGGCGATCATCTGCGTGCCGACGAGAATATCGTAATCGCCGCCGCGAAACGCCGCCAGAATCGTTTCGTAATCGCGCTTTCTCCCCACCGTGTCGCGATCCAGGCGCGCGATGCGAGCCCGGGGAAAGGCGGCGTGCAACTCCTCCTCGACCCGCTCCGATCCGGTGCCCTGGAACTGAACGTAATCGCTGTCGCAGCGCGGGCAGCGCTCCGGCACCGGCGCCGAATAGTTGCAGTAATGGCACAGCATCCGCCGGTCGCGCTTGTGATAGGTCAGCGCCACCGAGCAGTTGGCGCACTGCACCCGCTCGCCGCAGGAGCGGCACACGGCGAAGCTCGAAAAACCGCGGCGGTTGAGCAGCAGCATCGATTGTTCGCCGTTCTCCAGGCGCTGGTTCACCGCCTCGATCAGCGCGCGCGAAAACGTCGAAAATTTTCGCGTCTCCTGAAACTCCCGCCGCATGTCGATCAATGTGACTTCGGGCATCGGGCGGCTTTCGACGCGCTGCGGCAGCGCGAGCAGCGCGTATTTGCCGCTTTCGGCGTTGTACCGGCTTTCTAAACTTGGCGTCGCCGATCCGAGCACGGCCACGGCTCCGGCATCGCGCGCGCGCACGATGGCCACGTCGCGTCCGTGATAGCGCGGCGTTTCCTGCTGCTTGTAGCTCTGGTCGTGCTCCTCATCGACCACGATCAGGCCCAGATTGCGCACCGGTGCGAACACGCCCGATCGCGTCGCCACGACCACGCCCGCCTCCCCGCCGCGGATGCGCCGCCATTCCCGGGCGCGCTCGGAGTCGTGAAAGGCAGAGTGAAGAATCGCCACGCGCTGGCCGAATCTCTGCTGGAACTGTCCGGCGACGGCCGGCGTCAGCCCGATTTCCGGGACCAGCATCAGCGCTCCGCGTCCCGAAGCCAGGGCTTCCTCGATCGCGCGCAAATAAATCTCCGTCTTGCCCGATCCGGTGACGCCTTGCAACAAAAATGTTTGAAATTGTTTCCGCTCGAGCGCGGCGTGGATCGCATCGAGCGCCGCCCGCTGATGCTCGTTGAGCGAATGCGGCCCGCGCGCCGCCGTCTCCGGAGCGCCCGCCGGCGCCAGAGCGAGCGACACCAGCCCGCGCCGGGCGAGACTCCGGGCCGAGCGGCCGGCCTTGGCGATCGCTTTTTCCACCTCCGCCAGATTGTGCGTTCCCGGATGCAGCTCCAGAAACGCCAGCAGCTCGCGTTCGGGCTTCGGCAGTTTGTCCGCCCGCGATTTAAATTCGACGCGCAGCCGCACGGCCGGCGCCCGCAGCGGATCCCGCTGTGCCGCGGTATCTTCGCTTTCGACAAAACCTCTTTTTTCGAGCGATTTCAGGACTCTGGCGCCGTTTTCAATCTTTTTTGCCAGATAATTCGCCGATAATTGCCGCGCATCCAGCATGCGCAGAATGCGCGAAGCCGCGTCCTGCTCGCCGCCGCCGAAAAAAAGCTGGCGCGCGGCGTCGCGTCCGGCAGGCGTCAGGGAATAAATCTTGCCTTGGCGAAGCTCGCCCGAAAGCGGGGTCATGGCGCGCAGCGTTTCGCCCAGCGGCGCGCAATAATATGACGCGATCCAGCAGCCGAGCTTCAACAAAGCTTCGTCGAGCGCCGGCTCTTCATCGAGCAGGCGCAGCGCTTCGCGCGCCGGCGAGCCCGGCGGATCGTCGTGCGCGCGCAGCACGACGCCGGTCAGCTTGCGCGCGCCGAACGGAACCAGCACGCGGCAGCCCGCCCGCACTCGATGCCGCATCGTTTCCGGCAGCGCGTAAGTGAAGGACTGATCGAGGGGAACCGGTAGACTGACGTCGCAATAATCGGGCATGAGTGCGGGCGGATTCGGCTTTTATCCGCGCGCCGCCGCCTGAAAAATCGCGAATGCCGCGTCCTGCGGATCCGCCAGAATCGCAAATCGCCCGGTATTGGGAATATCGGCCGGTGGCATAAGGGTTTTGCCTCCCAGGGACTCCGCTGTCTTCACGCTTGAATCCACGTTTTCCACCAGAAAGTACGGCAACCAGTGCGGCGGAGCGTGGGGCGGCTGATGCTCCTTCGGCGGCATCCCGCCGATAAACTCCTTGCCGTTCTGGATGTGCAGATATCCCGACGAATCGTTCTCTCCGGTCGTCACTTTCCAACCAAACAAGGACTCGTAGAATTGCTTTGCCCGCGGCGGATCGGGCGAGTTCAGATCGGCCCAGCACAGCGTCCCCGGCGCGCCCGCAACCCCGATCCCGATGCTCTGCTTCGGCTGCCAGACGCAAAAAACCGCGCCGGTGGGATCGCGAAGCACGGCCATGCGCCCGTACTGCATCACGTCGAACGGCGCTACCATCGCCTGCCCGCCCAGGTCCTTGGCGCGATTGGCCGCGGCGTCAGCGTTTTCCACGGAAATATAGAGATCCCAGTGGGGCGGAATCCCCTGCATCTCTTTTTGCATCGTGTACGCCGAAGCGGCGTCGCGCCCGCCGATCTGAAACATGGTGTAGACCCCGCCCGGGCCCATCGGATAGTCCACCACCGACCAGGAAAAAAGCTGCGAGTAGAATCTTTTGGCCGCGTCCTGATCACTGGTCGCCAATTCGACCAGGCAGAAGGAGCCGGGAGCATGCTGATCAATCGTCGGCATGAGGGGATTATAGCGCCCTCCCGCCGCCGCGCGACGATGTATAATCGATCTACTTGGGAGGGAACATTTTGTGAAGACTCTTGTGGCCGCGATCGCCGCAGTATCGTTCTGCGCAGTTCTGTTCGCGCAGGAGGAAGAAAAGAATCCGTTTGATCAGTTGCGCGAGGCCGTGACGAAGAAGGACGCCGACGCCGTCAAGAAGCTGGAGCCGCAGGCGCACAAATTCGCCCAGGATCTGCTGAAGGCCCCCAAGCCGACCGATCCGGAAGAAGCCAAAACGTGGGCTTCCAATCAGGACGCCGCAAAGACTAACGATACTTATACCGAGTATGCGCTGGCCTCCACCATGGAGCAGCCGGGCATCGATCCGGCCAAGGCCGTCGAGCTCGGCAGCATGCTGCTGGCGCAGAATCCGAAGAGCCAGTACATCGACGAAGTGTTCGCCAACGCCTACCTGGTGGCCCTTGGCAAGACCGGCAACAAGGCCAAGCAGATGGAGGGCATGGCGGAGATCGTCAAAGGGCACCCGGATAACATCGCCGCCAATATCGCGCTGCTTGAAGGCGGGCGCGGATCGCTCGCCAACGCCGAGCACCTGATCGCGGCAGCGAAGAAGCCCCGGCCCGAATCGATTCCGGAGGCCGAATGGGACAAGCTGAAGAACGAAGCTTTGGCCAATGGCTATTACTACGCCGGATTCATCAACGGCCAGAAGCAGAACTGGCGGGATTGCGATACGAATCTTCGTGCGGCGGAAAAGATGTTGAGCGGGGATCGTCTGGAAGCGGCATATTTCACGCTGGGCATCTGCGATTTTCAGTTCGGCAAGCTTACCCTTGATAAGACCAAGATGGAAGCCGGCCAGCAGTTCATGCAGAAGGCCGCTTCAATGAAGGGTCCCTATCAGGGTCAGGCTTACCAGCAAGCCGCCGCGATGAAACAGGCCCTTGGCCGTTAATCTTCCCGGCGCGGCCGATCTCCCATATGGCGTCGAGATCGTGCTCGTTCGGTGACCGCCGCGTGCGGTCCAGCACAATTG
>JAJPHS010000104.1 GCA_021325175.1 Terriglobia bacterium | reverse complement strand
GTGCCGCTCGAGCCGGCGACCATGCCCGGCCGCGTCGTCATTCAATGGGACAAGGACGATTGCGCGGATCTGGGGCTGGTGAAGGTCGATCTGCTCGGCCTGGGAATGATGGCGGTGCTTGAAGAATCGCTGGAGCTGATTCGCGAGCACAATCACGAGGAGGTCGATCTGGCGCATCTGCCGCGGGACGATTCCGCGGTTTACGACGCGCTCCAGCGCGCCGACACGATCGGCTTGTTTCAGGTGGAAAGCCGCGCGCAGATGTCCTGCCTGCCGCGGCTGAAACCCAAAAAATTTTACGACATCGTGGTGCAGGTGGCCATCATCCGTCCGGGCCCGATCGTCGGAAAAATGATGCACCCGTACTTGAATCGCCGCCAGGGATTCGAGGAAGCGGCCTGCCTGCATCCCTCGCTTCATGACGTGCTGGATCGCACGCTCGGCGTGCCGCTGTTTCAGGAGCAGCTTCTGCGCATCGCGATGATCGCGGCGAATTTCACCGGCGGGGAAGCGGAAGAATTGCGCCGGGCCATGGGATTCAAGCGATCCGAAGCGCGCATGCGGCAGATCGAAACGAAACTGCGCGCGGGCATGGCGGCCAACGGAATTACCGGCGAAACGCAGGAGCGCATCGTGCAGTCGATCACCTCCTTCGCGCTTTATGGATTTCCCGAATCGCACGCCGCCAGCTTCGCCCTGATCGCCTACGCGAGCGCGTATCTGAAATGCCACTATCTCGCCGCGTTCACCGCCGCGATTCTCAACAACCAGCCGATGGGTTTTTATCATCCGGCGACCGTGGTTAAGGACGCGCAGCGCCACGGCCTGCACTTCCGCCCCGTCGATGTTCTCCATTCGCGCTGGAAATGCACGATTGAAGACGGTGAAGTGCGGCTGGGCTTCAATTATGTTCGCGGCCTGCGAAAAGAGCCGGCCGAGGCGATCATTGCGGCGCGGCCTTTTTCCTCGATTGACGATCTGGCGCATCGCGTGCCGGAGTTGCGCAAGGACGAGCTGCGGATGCTCGCCGAAATCGGCGCGTTGAATGGATTGGCGGCGCATCGAAGAGAGGCGTTGTGGGAATCCGAGCGCGCGATCCGTCCGGCGGGGCCATTGTTCGCGCCCGGAGTGAAATCCGAAGAAGAGCCCCAGCGCGCTCCCCTGGCTCCCATGACCGCGCCGGAGCGCATTCGTTCCGATTTTTACGGAACCGGCGTCACCATCGGCGCGCATCCGATGAAACTGTATCGCGATCGAATGCGCGGCGTTTGCACCGCGGCCGATCTGCATCGCGCGCGTCCAAATCAAATCGTGAAGGTCGCCGGATTCGTCATCTGCCGCCAGCGCCCCGGCACGGCCAACGGATTCATATTTCTGAGCATCGAAGACGAGACCGGAATCGCCAATGCGATTGTGGAGCCGAAAAAATTCGACGAATTCCGCGAAACTTTGGTTCGAGCTCCCTATGTGATTGTCCAGGGAATATTGCAAAACCAGCAAGGCGCGATTTCGATCAAGCTGCGGCATGTGGAGCCGCTCGAATTAAATGTGGCTGCGGTTCCCTCGCATGATTTCAGTTGAAAGCCGGATAGAATCGCTGCGGCGCGGAAGCGAATCGAACCTTAAAGATCGCCGAAGCGTTGGCGTTGACGGCGGATAATCCGGAGTCAATGGAGTCCCGGGCCACAATGCGGAAGCCGTTTTCGTGCTGAACCTGAAGCCTCGCAGGGCGTACGACGTGGAAAAATACGGGGAAAGCCGAGATGAATTCGGGTGGGACTTTCGTGTTCGCATTCCAGGAAAATACGAATACAGGCGTGATTAAGACCGCATATGCCAACCACTCGGCTGAATCAGCGCGAAATTAACGATTTCCAATCTACTGATTTCAGACGCCATCAGCCCGCGCAGCGGGTTGGCTGAAAATTGTCAACATTTTTTATTTGCAAATTTTTCAGCTACATACCAGAAATCGATCAGTACTACGCTGGAACGGGTGGTACGATCCTCCTGAAGCGTTTCCGAGTTAGCTGATTTCGAAAACCGATCGGGACACTTCATTCGCGTCCAGGCGATAGCCAATTGAAAAAAGGAAGAGGTACGCATATGAGGAGAAGTGTGTCTGCATTGTTCCAGCAAATCGGCGTTCGCAATCGCGTGACGACCGCGCTCTCAAATCACCCTGGGCCATCGCGGCGACCATTGCGCTTATCTCGATGATCACAGGCGCCGCCATCCTGCACGCAAGCGGTGGTGCCGTCCAGGTCCTTTCCACGAATCAAGTTAGTAGCCAGACAGGACCGTATTATAGGTATGAACCGTCATCTGCGTTTTCGGGAAATACCTGGGTTCACAGTTGGTTCGAATTCCCTCCGGGAGATCCGAACGGCGCACAGGGATACACGAGTGTTTCCGCGGACGGAAGCAATCAATGGTCGGTGCCGCTTAACCAGAGTACAGGCGGGGGCCCAATTCAGGATCTGAACCTGACATCCATGCCGTCGGGCGGCTTTGTGCTAGTCGGTCTTGGCCTTGGGTATAACCTATCCCTCAAGACATCTACGGACGGCCAGAATTGGAGCGCCGTTTCATATCCGCTGGGGTCAACCCAAGTAGATTACCCGTCGGTCGCGGTTGCCTCTAACGGCGTAATTGGAATCGGGTACGACTCGCTCACCCAGCTTGAGACGGGCTCTGGCTTCAGTTCCGTCTTCTCGTGTAACGGCGGTACGACTTGGACTCAGCAATACCAGGTAACCAGCACACTGAACAAGATCTATGGGCGGCTGGTCGCAGTTGGAAACACGTTCTATGTCTTGATCGCCGACACAACCTATGCACCTACGTTCCAGCTTGACGTCTATCAGTTCAGCGCCTCCGGGTGCCCGTCTGGCGGCGACTTATGGAGCCTAACGGCCGTTCCGAATTATTACGACGGCCCGAACTCGGCGTCCCCAGAGCAGTACTGTAATACCACGCCGGGCAGCCAAAACTACGGAGACTGCGGTAATATTCACTATTCCGTACACATCGATGCCCGGGCGACGCCTGCCGGATGGGCCGTCCTATACCCTGTCGGCCGCTCCGACAACCCCGATATCAATAACTTCAATTTCTGCACGCAATCAGGCGGGTGCTCGACAATCTCTTATTCAACCGACCTTTTCGCTGGAGGGATCACTACCTCCCCGAACGGCGACATGTGGCTTTCAATGCTGACCTACTCCGGTGCACCGAGCCGAAACCTCCCACTCCAGCAGATTGCCATTTACTGCACGGCACCCGGCAACTGCCCGGCAAATGGCTCGCCGGGGCCGATGATCGATCCGACGTGGTGGACTTATTGGGCCGCGGGAACGAACGAAGCTCAAAATCGATGTCCGGGTGATGCCTGCTTCAGCGCGGGAGATTACATGCGCACCGCCATGAGCACGTCTACCCGTGCGACGCTGCCGTTCATTCTTGGCGACTTCTCGTACGCTACCAAGCTGATGCAGAGCTTCATCCAGGATCCCGCTACCGGGTTGGCGCCAGTCCCGGGCCTCTCGGTCGGCCCGGCAATGGAGTTCGGGTCGAACACGACGTACAACGGAACGCTTACATCGGCTCAGTTGGCGCGCCGGACACCGACCTATGGGCCGAGCGCGGTGGCGGGGTTAAAGTAGGAGTGAAAGTGAAGATGATACTGGCTCGACTTTCCATTCTTGTCGCGGCGTTGTTCCCGTCTGCGCAATTGTTCTCACAGGTACAACGGTTCGCGGTCGCAGGGGGCGGCTATTCTCAACCCGCCCCCGTTGTTGTCGCGCCCGGCCAACTGATCACGGTTTACCCCGGCATCGGTAACCTGACCGCTCCGGTTCAGGCATCGAAGCTTCCGCTCCCCTCGACGCTAGGCGGGATCTACGCGACGATCACGTCCATGGACAATTATGGAGTCACCAACACAATTCCGGTTCCTGTCGCGTCCGCGTTCCCATATCTGTTTGGATGTCCTTTTATTGGCGGTGCAATCACTACAACCCTTTGTAGCTCGGGGACGGGCATCACCGTTCAGATCCCTTATGAACTGACCCCGCCGCTCGGTGGCGTGTTGAAAAGCTCCGGTCTCGTCCTTAGCTTCTCAACGAGTCTCGCTCCCCCAACGTCTGTCGCACAGATAGGCATCACTCTCCAAAGCGATGCGATTCACATCGTACGAATCGGTGATACTCTCACCAATCCAACCGACCAACACGGAAGCAGCGGATTTACCCAAGGTTTGCTCCCGCCCGCGATCATTCACGCGGACGGATCAATCGTCTCCGCGTCCAACCCCGCCAAGATCGGCGAGACGATTTCCATCTGGGCCGTCGGGCTCGGGCTGCCCTCTTCCGGCTCGGTCGCGACCGGCGCGGCGAATCCGAGTCCTCCGCTCACCACCAAAGTCAACGTCGATTTCGATTTTCGACCCAACGCCGGACCGAGCATGCCTTGGTCAGGATCGTCATCGCCCGGCGATTCGCACGTGCCCGCGACCTCGGTTCCAGCTTACTTCGCGCCTGGATATGTCGGGCTGTATCAGATCAACGTCACCATCCCCGCCGCGCCGGTCGCGCTTCAGCCGTGCGGCGGAGTTTATCAGTCGAACGCGACGGTGAACATCGGCGGCCAGGCCTCGTTCGACGGCGCGGGGATTTGTGTCGCGCAGTCGTGGAGCAGGTTTGTAAACGTTGGAAACCGCCCACCGGGCTACATGGCGCGCTTGACGTTGACGCCGCCGTTGGTCGTCTCCACATGAATCGTCGCGCCGCCGGAGCCGATATCGGTGGCCAGCCGCTTGCCGATTTCGCCGCGCACCGTCACCGGCAAATCCATGCTCAGATGTCCGTTCACGGTCGCGGTTTCCAGGTGCGCTGAATAATTCTCCGGCATTTTCAGATTCACGCCGCCGTTGGTCGTCCGCGCGTCGAGCTTCGCTCCATCCCAGCGCGTGCCGGCCAGCTCGATATTCAACCCGCCATTCATCGTCGAGCCTTCCACATCGCCCGCCAGCCGCTTCAGGCTCACCCCGCCGTTCTTCGTCTGGAACTGGATATTGCCTTGAACGTCGCTGATATTGATCCCGCCGTTGTTCGCTTTCAGATTCAGGTCGGCGTGGCGCGGGACGAAAATCTCATAGCTCACGCTCCAGCTTTCATCGCGCGATTGCGAGGGACCCGAAGCGCTCACCTGTCCCGCCGATACGTCGACGCGCACCTGTGAGGCGATCGCTGCCGCCGATGCCTCATCCGCGGCCGAGGCTTCCACCTTGGCGCGCACCAGCACGCCCGCGTTGTCCCATCCTTTCACCGAAACGCCGCCGTTCGTGCCCGCATCGACGCTCAGCCGGCCGGAATAAGCGGCGGGCTGCTCCCGGATCTCGCAATGCGTGATCCGGTCGCGGTTACTGTGATTTTCGCAATTGAGCGTTTTCTCCTGCGCCAGCGGGACCCTTTCCGGCGGCACGCATCATGCCTTTCGCTCGGAAGGCTCGGGTTTTTGCGTTTTCAACGACGTCGCCATCGCGATTTACTGGCTGCGGTCGCAAAATGAATCGGGGCCGTACGCTGTCGTCGACCTGGACGTTCATCAAGGCGACGGCACTGCCCACTTTTTCGAAGACGATGCGGGCGTGCTGACGCTTTCCCTGCATGGCGCCAATAATTTTCCGTTTCGAAAACAACGCAGCCGCATCGACGTCGAATTGCCGGATCGCACCGGCGACGCGGAGTATCTTCAGGCGCTCGATGACGCGCTCGCTCGGGTGTGGGATTTTTCGCCGCGGCTGATTTTTTATCTCTCCGGCGTGGATGCGCTCGCCAGCGATAAACTCGGCCGTTTGGCGTTGACACAGGAAGGATTAAAATTGCGTGACTTGCGAGTGATTACCGGGGCCCGCCGGCGTCAAATACCGCTGGTGGTCACCCTCGGCGGCGGCTACTCTCATCCTATTGAACACACGGTGGAAGCGCACGCCAACACGTTCCGGATTGCCGCCAGTATTCTTGAAAATTAAACGAAACAATAACCCTTATAGAAAGTTTTAATTGGACTCGCCCGGGATCGCGCCTTACGCTCGAACCATGGTGATTGAGTCTGAAATGTCGGTTTTGCGCCGTGTCAGCCAAATTGTCAGCTCCGAAATCTCCTTGGACGAAATGCTGGGAGAAGTCATCGGGCTGGCGGCTCAAGTGACCGGCTGCGACGCATGTCTGGTCTATCTGGTCGAAGACGAGACCTGCGAGTTTGTCCTGCGCGCATCGCTGGTTCCTCACACCTCCGACGTCGGGCAGTTGCGCTTGAAGATGGGCGAGGGAGTCACCGGCTGGGTCGCCGAAAATCAGGCGCCGGTGGCCTTGGCCGCGAACGCATCGGAAGATCCGCGCTTCAAGATTTTCGCCACGCTCATTGAAGACACCTATGAGGCGCTGCTTTCCGTCCCGCTGGTGAATCGCGGACGCGCCATCGGTGTCATCAACGTCCATCATCGGCACGAGCACGCGCACACCGAGGAAGAAATTTCCACCTTGGCCTTCATCGGCGAACAGATGGGCGGCGCCATCGCCAAGAGCATGCTGGAGATGGAAAACGCGCGTCTGGCGGAAGAAACCGCGGAAATGAAGCGCCAGCTCGAAACGCGCAAGATGGTGGAGCGCGCCAAGGGATTGCTCCAGCGCCGCTACAACCTCACCGAAGAAGATGCTTATCTTCGCTTGAGAAACGAAAGCCGCCGTCTTCGCCGCCCGATGAAGGAACTGGCCGAGGCGATCATTCTTTCCGAAGAGATGAGCCGCAAGCCGTAGCTTAGTAGAGCGGCGGCTCGCCCGGCGGACGCGTTTTCCATCTGCGGTGAATCCATAGATATTGATCCGCGTGCTTCCGGATCACTTTTTCCAAGTGCGAGTGAATCTTCTGCGTATCCTCCGGCACGCCGCCGCTCATGGGAATCTCCGGATCGAAGCGCAGCACGTATCTCCGCTCCGCGGCCGACCACAGCGCGTATCCGGGCACCACCGCCGCGCCGCTGTGATGGGCGAGCTTCACAAATCCGGTTCCGGCGCAGGCTTTCACGCCGAAAAAATCGACGAACACGCCTTCCTCCCTCGCCGTATTCTGATCGATCAAAATGCCCACCGCCTGGCCGGACTTGAGGGCGCGTAAAATCTCGCGCGCCGCTTCGCGTTTCGAAATAATCCGATTTCCGCTCATGGCCCTCCGCTGCTCGATGAATTCATCGAGACGCCGGTTGTCGAGCGGACGCGCAACCACGTGCATCGGCGCGGTCATCAGCGCATGCGCGAACGCGCTCAGTTCCCAATTGCCGAAATGCGCGGTGGCCACCAATACTCCGCGCCCGCGCGCCAGCGCGTTCTTGAAATGTTCAAGCCCGTCATAACGAATCAGATCGTGAACGTTTTCGCGCGTGATCCGCGGAAAGCGGGCGAAGGTTTCAAGCATCCGCGCGATCGAGCGGAACATCCCGTCGATCACGCCGTCCTCGCAAATCCCGGCGATGCTCAGGTTTTTGCGCGCCGTCCGTCGGAACCGCGGAACCAGCAGATCGAGCAAACGAATGTAGACGCGCGCCAGCGGCGGAAACCGCGCGACCGTGGCGATGGCGAATCGCGCGGCCCAATACTCGATCGCGCGCACTTACTCGATCCAGCCGCCGCCGAGCACCAGATCGTCCTGGTAAAAGACGGCGGCCTGCCCGGGCGTCACCGCGCGCTGCGGCTCATCGAAACGCACCTCGGCGCGCGAGGCGTCGATAGGCCGGATGACCGCTTCCGCGGCGGCGTGCTTGTTGCGGATTTTTACGGCGGCGCGAATTTCCGCGGCGGGCGGCGCGATCGAAACCCAATTAATGTCCCGCACGCGCATCGCGCTCCGCAGCAGATCATCATTGCGGCCGATCACGACGCGCCGCGTCGCCGGCTCGGTCGCGATCACGTATAAGGGCTCGCGCGCCGCAATCCCGATGCCGCGCCGCTGCCCGACGGTGAAATGATGCACGCCGGAATGCTCGCCCACAACGCGGCCGTCGGTGGTCACCAACTCGCCGCGAACGGCTGCCGGCGCAAGGCCCTGCTCGCGAAAATACGCATCGATGAAGCCCGCGTAATCGCCGTTCGGAACGAAACAGATCTCCTGGCTATCCGGTTTCTCCGAAGTCGGCAGGCCCAGCTCGCGCGCCAGTTGCCGCGCTTCTGCTTTTTGAAATCCGCCCAATGGAAACAGGGTTCGCGCCAGTTGCGCCTGCGTCAGGCCGAACAAAAAATACGTCTGGTCCTTGGCGCGATCCGCGGCGCGACGCATCTCGAACCTGCCGCTCGATTCGTTCCAGTTCAGCCGCGCGTAATGCCCGGTGGCGATTCGCCGCGCACCCACGCCTTCGGCCATTTCCAGGAACTGATCGAATTTGATGAAGTTGTTGCAAAGTGTGCAGGGAATCGGCGTGCGCCCGGCGAGATAATCCTCGATAAACGGCTTCACCACCTGCCGCTCGAATTGTTCCTCGAAGTTCACAACGTAATAGGGAATGCCTAAATGCTGCGCGACACGCCGCGCATCGTAGACGTCGTCGAGCGAGCAACATCGTCCGCTGGGACCATCCGGCGCAAGCTCCGGCAGCCGTCGCTGATTCCAGAGCTGCATCGTGAGTCCGATGACATTCTCGCCGCGCCGCGCAAGCATTCCCGCGACCACCGAGCTATCCACCCCGCCCGACATCGCGACCGCGATCGTCCCCTCAGGCATAAGCAGGCGCCAGCTTTCTCAGATGCGCCACCGAATCCACGACAGCTTCGATCAACCCATCCACCTGCTCGGCCGTGTTCGATCGTCCCAGCGAAAAACGAATGCTCGATCGCGCCTCAAGCTTCGTCAAGCCGATCGCCAGCAGCACGTGCGACGGCTCGGTGGCTCCGCTTGAGCAGGCCGCGCCGCTCGAAACGGCGAAACCCCGCAGATCGAGCGCAATCAGCAGCGCATCGCTGTCGACGCCGTCGAACCGGATATTGGTGGTGTTGGCGGTGCGCGGCGCGCCGGCTCCGTTGACGTGAGCGCCGCGTACGCGATCGAGAATTCCCTGCTCCAGCCGGTCGCGCAACGCCGCTTCCCGCGCCTGCTCCTCGGCGCCGCACTCAATCACCCAGCGCGCGGCCCGCCCCAAGCCGACCGCGCCCGCGACGTTCTCCGTTCCCGCGCGCAGCCCCTGCTCATGATGGCCGCCGTGCGATTGCGGCACGATTTTGGTTCCCTTGCGCACAAACAGCGCGCCGGCGCCCTTCGGCCCGTAGATTTTGTGCGCGCTGATGGTATAGAGATCGATTCCGCTCACATCGATTGGCGTCTTTCCCGCCGCCTGCACGCCGTCGGAGTGAAACGCGACACCGGCTTCGCGCGCGATTCTTGAAATTTCCTGGATCGGCTGGATCACGCCCAACTCGTTGTTGGCATGCATGACGCTGATCAACTTTGTGTCCGGCCGCAGCGCGCGCCGGATCTCATCGGGATCAACCACGCCGCGGCCATCCACGCCCACCGCGGTCATCGACGCGCACTGCGCCGCCGCCGCCAGCACCGCCGGATGTTCCACCGCCGTCGTAATCGCGTGTCCCTGTCGCGCGATCCCGAGCAGGGCAAGATTATCCGCCTCCGTTCCTCCGCTGGTGAACACAATTTCTTCCGCCGATGAGCCCAGCATCGCCGCCACCTCGCGCCGCGCCTCGTCCAGCTTTTGCCGCGCCGCCTGGCCGAAATAATGGATACTGGAAGCGTTCCCGTAGACCTCCGTCAGCAGCGGCAGCATGGCCTCGAGCACTTCCGTCGACACCGGCGTGGTAGCGTTGTGATCGAAGTAATAACGATGCACTTATCTTAATTCTGACATGGCGGTGATCACCCTCACAACGGATTTCGGCTCCTCCGATCATTTTGTGGGCGCGATGAAGGGCGTCATTTTGAGCATCGCTCCGCGCGCGACGATCGTCGATATCAGCCACGAAATCGCGCCGCAGAACGTAAATGAAGGCGCTTTTGTGATCGGCCAGGCGTGGAAATACTTCCCGCAAAAGACGGTTCACGTGGTGGTGGTCGATCCCGGGGTCGGCAGCGCGCGGCGGGCGATTCTGTGCCAGGCGGGCGGGCAATTTTTCATCGCTCCCGATAATGGCGTGCTGTCGATGATTTATGACGCGGCAAAACCGGCGGTGCGGGAAATTTCAAACGCCAGAGTCATGCGCAAGGAGATCAGCAAGACCTTCCACGGCCGCGATGTTTTCGCGCCCGCGGCCGCGCATCTGGCTCGCGGCCTCGCTCCCGCGCGATTCGGCCGGCCGATCGCCGATTTCATTCGCCTGGAAGCGCTGAAGCCACGCCCGGTTTCGCGAAACGTCTGGCGCGGCGTGATTCTCAAGGTGGATCATTTCGGGAATCTGATCACGAATTTTTCAATCGATGATTTTGCAGAAGTGAAAACGGCTCCGATGGAGCTGCGCATCGCCGGGAAACGCATCCGCCGCCTCGCGCTCACCTTCGCGGAAGCCGAAATCGGCGAATCAGTCGCTATCCCCGGAAGCGCGGGATTCCTTGAAATCGCCGCGAACCACGCCTCCGCCGCGAATCTTCTCAATTGCGGGGCCGGAACCGAGCTGGAGCTTGAAATTTTCCCCGGCTCGCCGGACGCCGCCCGCGTACAAAACATTTCGCGATAAAATTGTTCTCGGAGAAACCGGATGTTTCTGAGGAGAGTCTGTGGAAATCGCCGCAGCGCGCCTTCGTCCTCTTCAACTTGCGGCCTAAGGTCCCGCCACCGATTTCCACGCAGTTTTCGAGAGGCTAAACATGCGAATCGAAACGGCGAAAATTTCAATTGCCCTGCGCGAGCGCAGACGCTAACGTAGAATCTCCCGACACTTCATGGCAACTACCGATCTGGCATTCGCAAAAGGTCTGCCGGCGAATCTGGACGCCGAGCGTCTGGTCCTTGGCTCGGTTCTGCTGAACGACTCCGTTTATCTCCAGGTCGCCGGCGCGGTTGCGCCCGAGGATTTCAGCCTCGAAAAGCACCGCCGCATCTTCGCGCGCATGAAGGATCTTTACGATCGCGGCGAGCGCATCGATCGCATCACCCTGACCAATGAGCTGATGAAACAGGGCCAGCTCGAATCGGTCGACGGCATGTCGTATATCCTCTCGCTCGACGAGGGTCTGCCGGAGATTCCGAACCTCGACAGCTATATCCGCATCGTCAAGGACAAAGCGACGCTGCGCAAGCTCATCTTCAGCGCGCAGAAAATTATCGACCGCTGCCTGATCGCCGAGGAAGAGCCCGGCGCGATCCTTGCCTCGGCCGAGGAAACGCTGCTCAAGCTGGGCGAATCGAGCACGCGTGAGGAGCTCGCCTCGCCCGCGAGCATCATCGAAAAATTTCCCGGCGGCGTCAATGCCTTTCTCGATCCCAGCCAGCGCATCAGCGGCCTGTCGACCGGATTCAAAAAGTTCGATGAAATGACCGGCGGCCTGCACGGCGGCGAATTGTTCATTCTGGCCGCGCGCCCTTCGATGGGCAAGACCGCGCTCGCCTTGAACATCGCGCAGCACGTCGCCACCCATCCGCGAATTCGCAAGCCGGTGGCCGTTTTCTCGCTCGAAATGTCGTCGGCAAGCCTGCTGACCCGCCTTCTTTGCGCGGCCGCCCGCGTCGATCAGCACAAATTCCGCATCGGATATCTCAATGGCGAGGAGCGCCGCAAGCTGCAAGTAGCCTTGAGCGATCTCACCGAAGCGCCGATTTTCCTCGACGATACGCCCGGCGTAAACCTTATGGATGTTCATTCCAAGCTCCGCCGCCTTAAGAACGAGCATGGCCTGAGCCTGGTGGTCATCGATTATCTGCAACTGATGAGCAGCTTCGGCCGCTCGGAAAATCGCAATCAGGAGGTGAGCGCAATTTCGCGCGGCCTCAAGCTGATGGCCAAGGATCTCGACGTGCCGTTCCTGGTTCTTTCGCAGCTCAGCCGCGCTTCGGAGACCCGCCCCGGCGATCACAAACCGCAGTTGAGCGATCTGCGCGATTCCGGCTCGATCGAGCAGGATGCGGATCTGGTCGCGTTCATCTATCGCGAGGAAGTTTATAAGAAGGATCGCGAAGACATCAAGGGCCTGGCCGATCTGATTATCGCCAAGCAGAGAAACGGCCCGATCGGCACGGTGCCGCTCCGTTTCCTGGGCGCCTACACGCGTTTCGAAAATCGCGCGGAGGACCTGGGACAAGAGCCCGAAGAGTAGATTTCAACCGCTCTATACCTGATGGCCCTTAGTGCGATTTTAGTCTGTCTGGGCGAGCAACTCCGCAAGATCCCCAACGTGGTCCGTGATCTCTGCTTCGGTAGCAGACGTCGCTCCCTCAGGCGGGGGACGATATAATCATCGAAAATGACGTTTGCCGCGCTTTATCGTGACCAGTTGGCCTCCACTCTCGCCACGCTGGATTTGGATAGGGTCGCGCTGGCGATTCAATGGTTCGATCAGGCCCGCGCGGAAGGCCGCGGGATCTTCGTCGCCGGCAACGGCGGCAGCCAGGCGACGGCCGCGCATTTTGTCTGCGATATGGTCAAAAGCGCAAGCTACGGCCGCCCCTCGCGCTTTCGGATTCTGGCGTTGAATGAATCGATGCCCACCGTGACCGCCTATTCAAACGACGTCGGCTACGCCGATGCGGTGGTCGAGCAGCTCAAGAATCTCGCCAACCCCGGCGATCTGTACATGGCGATCAGCGGTTCCGGCAATTCGCTCAACGTGATCCGCGGGATGGAGTACGCCAATTCGATCGGTTGCCGCACCATGGCCCTCACCGGGCGCGATGGCGGCAAGCTGGGCGCCCTCGCGGCGCTTCATCTCAACGTGGCGGAGCCGCACATGGGCCGCATCGAGGATGCGCACCACGTGATCTGCCACATGATCGCTTACTCTTTCATCGAGCAGGCGAGTTCCGCCGACGCCCCGGATAATGTCACGTAACAATCGTTTTCACCATTGCGGTTTTCGCGTCTGATTCGGCATGGAACCAACTCGCGACGATTTCGAGCACCGCCCGCCCAGCACCAACGATCTGATTCGTGATGTCATTGAGACCGGCCGAAATATGTTCGCAGCCGGCAAACGGTTGCTTGACGATCTGGAACGGTTGCGTACAAACGCCGGTGAATCGGAGTGGCGCTTCGAGTTCCGCAAGCACCCCTATCTGTGGATCGGCGCATCCGTAGGAGCATGCCTGCTGCTCGCCGCAATGCTCCGGTCAAAAGAAGAGCGCGAAGAACCGCAGGAATCCGATGTCTACCCTTATCGCTATTCCTGAAAGAGTAGCAAGTTTCCCGCAATACGACCGTAGTGGCTCAAAACCACCATGCGGTGGATTTCGACCAGACTTCCGCAACGAAAGCAGCTTATTTTTTCGCAGGTTACAAATGGCGAGAAACATGCTCTGTCGGGTTTTTCGAGGAACGTATGATGAGGCTTCCACCTGCTCGAACCGTGGCGCTCAGTCTTCTGATCTTTTCCGCGATTGCCTTTGCGCAACCTCCAGCCGACCCGCCTCAGCCGGCTCCGCCGCCTCAGCCGTCCGATAACGGCGGATGGAGACGCATCGGTGACGGCGCGCAGGCCGCGGCGGCTCCCGCTTCCCAGCCGCAGCCGACATTGCCCCCGGAGCTGACGTTAAAACCGGGCACTTACATCACGGTGCGAATCAGTCAACCGCTCTCTTCCGATCGTAATCAGGTGGGCGACGCCTTCTCGGCGACTCTGGTCCGGCCGATCATCGTCGATGGTTGGGTCGTCGCCGAACGCGGCCAGACACTCGGCGGCAGAGTCACCGAAGCGAAAAAAGCCGGCCATATTTCCGGCACCTCGCGCCTTGGCGTTCAGTTGACCGATATTCCGCTGGCCAATGGCGATCAGGTTCCGGTGAAGACGTCGCTCGTGAGCCGGCAGGGACCAACGTCGGTTGGCCGCGATGCCGCCGCGATTGCCGGCACAACCGCCCTGGGCGCTACAGTCGGCGCGGCCGCGGCGTGGGGCACGGGAGCCGCATGGGGCGCGGGCGCGGGATTTGCGGCCGCCACGCTCGGCGTGCTGCTCACGCGCGGCCAGCCGACCATCATCCCGCCGGAATCGGTGCTAACCTTCCGCATCGAGGAGCCCGTAACCATCTCCACCGTGAAATCGCCGCAGACTTTCCGGCCGGTGGAACCCGCCGATTATCAGGCGCCGGCGCCGAGAATGCAGACGCGCGGCCCAGCCTATCCGCCTCCGCCGCCCTATTATGGCCCGGCGTATTATTATCCCTATCCCTATTATTGGGGTCCGGCTTTTTACGGCGGAGTTTTCTTCGGGCCGGGAGTATTTATCGGGCGAAGATGGTAAAAGTCCAGCCCTACCTTCTCGCTTCGGCGTGATGGCGCACATCGACGCCTTTGACCAGAAACAGCACGTCCTCGGCGATGTTGGTTGAATGGTCCGCGATCCGTTCTAAATTGCGAGTCACCGCCAGCAGATCGAGCGCGGGGCGGATGTTGCGCGGATCTTTTTCCATGAAGCTTACCAGTTCGTGATAGCACGCGGTCCGCAGGCTATCGACAGCGTCGTCGGAGGCGAGAACGCTGCGCGCCAGATCCGGATCGCGCGCCACGAAAGCATCCAGGGCCTTTCGCACCATCGATTGCACCAGCGCCGCGATGTGCGGGATGTCGATCATCGGCTTGCTCACCGGCTCATTCAGCAGCGACTGCGCCCGCTCGGCGACGTTCACCGCCAGATCGCCCATTCGTTCCAGATCGGTGTTGATTTTGAGCGCGGCGATGATCAGCCGCAGGTCCGCCGCCATGGGCTGATGCAGCGCCAGCAGATTGATGGCGAATTCGTCGATTTCCAGCTCGATTTCATTGATGCGCGTTTCGTTGCGAAACACCTCTTCCGCGGCGCTGCGATCCTTATTGATCACCGCGCCGATGCTGCGCTGGATGGCGGCCTCCACGAGCGAGCTCATTTCGAGCAATTTGGTCTTTAATTGTTCAAGTTCTTCGACGAAATGACGCAATTTTGAACCTCTTCAAACGTGGCTACCCGAACCGGCCGGTCACGTAATCTTCCGTTTCCTTTTTCGACGGC
>JAJPHS010000118.1 GCA_021325175.1 Terriglobia bacterium | reverse complement strand
GCCTGCTCGCCGAACATCAGCATGGCGTCGGCCTTCACCAGATCCGGATGATCCTTCACGAATTTGCGCAATCCGATGTCCATGCGCTCCTCGTCGCCCTCGGCGATGAAGACTAAATTCACCGGCAGCTTCCCGAGCACCGCCTTCATGGCCATCATCGCGTTCCACTGCGTCATTTCCGGACCTTTGGAATTGGTGGCGCCGCGCCCGATCAAAACTTTTTTGAACGGCGGCTGCTCGATGAGCTTGGCTTCAAACGGCGGCGACTTCCACGCGTCCGGCTGCGTGATCGGCATCGTGTCGTACATCCAGTAAACGGCCAGCGTTCGCGGCGCGCCTTCATCGCACTTGGCGTACACCACCGGATTTCCCGGCGTGCCGTACTCGGTGATGCCGACGTCATACACCTTCGTCTGCTGGCAGCCGAGCTGATCGAAAAATCCCTTCACCATCTCGGCGCTTTCCGGAATGCCCTCGCCGGTGTTCGAAATACTGGGCTGGCGAATCCATTTCTGGAGATTCTCGACGTGCTCGTCGATGTGTTCGTCGATGTAGGTAAAAACTTTCTTGAGATCGTCCGGCGTTTTGCTCAAATCCGGTTCGATGGTCTCATCGCCGTGCGGGCGAATGCCGAGCGCCTTGGCCGCCGGCGCGGTGGCCTCCGCTGCCTTCTTCGGATTGCTTGAACAGGCGGCAAAAATGAAGGCGAAAAGCAGGGTGCCGATTCTCCAGCGCATCAGGGAACTCCTTCGGAAATACATTTGTTGCAGCATACACAAGATTCGCGGCGCTTTGCATGTTGTGAATACGATTCCCGCTAACTTGCTGAATTGGATATAATTCAATCGGCCACGATGAGGGGTCTAGGCGCTGTCGCGTTAATTCTGCTGGGGGCGCTTCGCGCTCAAACTCCTGTTCCGGATCCTGTCGTCGCCTCCCAGCAGGCGCTGGTCCAGCGTTACTGCATCGGCTGCCACAACAACAAATTGAAGTCGGGCAGTTTCTCCTGGGAGCGGGTCGATCTGGCGCATCCGGCCGGGCACGCCGAGGACCTGGAAAATGTTTTGCGGATGCTGCACGCCGGCATGATGCCGCCGCCGGGGCTGCCGCGTCCCGATCCCGCGGCGATGAAAAATTTTATCTCGTCGCTTGAAACGCGCATCGATGAGGCGGCCGCGCGCGACCCCGAGCCGGGCAATCCGCGTCTGCATCGCCTCAATCGCAGTGAGTATCGCAACTCGATTCGCGATTTGTTGGGGCTTAACGTGGACGTCGCGTCCCTGCTTCCACCCGACGACATGTCGCACGGCTTCGATAATATGTCGGAGTTCTGCGCGTCTCGCCCGCGCTGATGGAAGGCTATATCCGGGCAGGCGACCGCATCAGCCGCGACGCCGTGGGCGACCCGAACGTCAGCGCCTCGACGAAGACCTATCACATCGCGCGCGTGGTCAATCAGATCCGGCACATCGAGGGAACGCCCTTCGGCACGCGCGGCGGTCTTTCGGTGATCCACAATTTTCCCGCCGACGGCGAATATGTGTTCCGCCTGTCGCTCTATTACGACATCTGCGGCCCGCTTTGGGGCAAAAGCCAGGGCAAGGGCGGACAGATCGAAGTTTCGATCAATGGCGCGCGCGTGGCGCTGCTGAGCATCGATCCCAATTCGGTCTTCACCGATGACCTGGTCACGCCGCCGGTCAAGGTGACGGCGGGGCCCAAAAACGTCGCGGCCGCTTTCATTCAGAAATTCGAAGGCCCGGTGGAAGATCCGATCATGCCTTATGAGCAGACGCTGATCGATTTCAACAACTCCGACATGCCGGGCGTCACCGCGCAACATCATCTTCGCGAGCTGCGCATCATCGGGCCGACGCACGTCACCGGAATTTCCGATACGCCGAGCCGCAAGAAAATCTTCTCGTGCCGCCCGGCGCCCAACTCCGACGAAATTCCGTGCGCCCGAAAAATTATTTCGACGCTCGCGCGGCAGGCGTATCGCCGTCCCGTAACCGACGCCGACATGGAGGATCTGCTCAGCGTGTTTCAGAAGGCCCGCAACGGGACGAGCTTTGAGGAGGGCATTCGCTCCGTGGTGCAGAACCTGATCTCCGATCCGGAGTTTCTGTTCCGCTTTGAGCCTACGCCGGCCGGAGTCGCCGCGGGCACGACCTATCGGATCAGCGATCTCGAGCTGGCCTCGCGGCTGTCTTATTTTTTGTGGAGCTCGGCGCCGGACGACGAGTTGATTCAGGCCGCCAGCCAGGGCAAGCTGAAAGATCCGCGGGTGCTGGAGGCGCAGGTGCGGCGTATGCTTGCCGATCCCAAATCGGATGCGCTCTCGAAAATTTTCGCGGCGGAGTGGCTGAACCTGCAAAACCTCAACGATGTTCAACCCGACGCGTTCCTGTTCCCGAATTTCGATCGCAACCTGGCCGATTCGATGCGCGAGGAAACCGAACTGCTGTTTGACAGCATCATGCGCGAGGATCGCAATATTCTGGAGCTGCTGACGGCGAATTACACTTTCGTCGATGAGATTCTGGCGAAGAATTATGGCCTCCCCAACGTGCTGGGCGCGCGCTTCCGGCGCATCACGCTGACCGATCCGAATCGTTTCGGATTACTGGGGCAGGGAAGCATTCTCACGCTAACCTCTGTTTCCAATCGCACCTCGCCGGTGCAGCGCGGAAAATGGGTGATGATCGTTCTACTCGGCACGCCGCCTCCGCCGCCGCCGCCCAACGTTCCGCCGTTTAAGGAAGCGGAAGAAAACGGCAAACGCCAAACCGTCCGCGCGACGATGGAGCAGCACCGCAAGAATGAACCGTGCCATTCCTGCCATCAATTAATGGACCCGATCGGTTTGTCGCTTGAGAATTTCGACGCTGTGGGCGCCTGGCGGACCCGCGACGCCGGCCTGCCGATCGACGCCGCGAGCAAAATGTACGACGGTACTCCGCTCGACGGCCCGGTGAGCCTGCGCAAGGCGATCCTGAATCACTCCGACGCGTTTATCGAAACCTTCACCGAGCGCCTGCTGGCTTACGCGTTGGGCCGCGTCGTCGGTTACAAGGATATGCCGATGGTCCGTTCGATCGAGCGGGCGGCGGCGCGGGACGACAACCGTTTTTCGGCTTTCGTGCTGGCGATCGTCAACAGTTCGCCGTTCCAGATGCGGCGCGCCGAGCAGGTGGAATCGGCGGGAGGCGGGCATTGAGATTGTATTGCGGCGAGGCTGCTTCCGCCGCCCGGAGAACCCAATGACGTTCCTCACGAAAAAACATCTATCGCGGCGCACGATTTTGCGGGGCGCGGGCGTTTCGCTGGCCTTGCCGTTTCTCGACGCGATGATGCCGGCGCAAACACCAATGGCCAAGACCGCGGCGGCGCCGCGTCCGCGGCTGTGCTGCATCGAAATGGTTCACGGCTCGGCCGGCAGCACGGTCGATGGATCGAATAAGCATTACTGGTCGCCGGAAAAGGACGGCCCCGACTTCGAGTTCACCCAAACGCTGGAGCCGCTCCAGGACTTTCGCGAATACCTGACCGTCATCACCGGAACCGATCTGCGGCCCGCCGGCGCCTACGCCGAAGCCGAAGAGGGCGGCGATCATTTCCGCTCCAGCTCGGTTTTTCTCACCGCCGCCCATCCCAAGCTGACCATGGGCGCCGATATTTACTGCGGCACCTCGATCGATCAGATGTACGCGCAGCGCTTCGGCCAGGACACGCCGCTGCCGTCGATTCAGCTTTGCATCGAGAGCGTCGATTCGTCCGGCCACTGCGATTATGGCTACGCCTGCGTGTACTCGGATACCATCAGTTGGGCCTCGCCGACGCAGCCGCTGCCGAT
>JAJPHS010000145.1 GCA_021325175.1 Terriglobia bacterium | reverse complement strand
TAAAGCCATTTGCGAAAATCTGCCATTTCCTTCTCCTTGTGAATTCTTGGAATTGAATTGATGGAAGTTCTCTTTTTCAACCTGAGCCTCAATTTGCGATGCCCGCTCACGTCTTTTAAACCGCGCGGGATCCGAGCTTCCCCCCAGCCTGACTTCAAAAACCCCAAACCACTTCGAGCCCGCCTGTTCCAGCCGGCGTCTTCCGCCGACCTTCCCAACCACGGACCTGGCTGATCTCCGCTCGACTGCTTTACTGCAAAGCTCATTGCTTGACTTCTCTATTTCTCGTTTCAACTGGTACTGCTTCTGTGCTCGCGGGATTCACGGTCATGAATGCCGCACGAAAATCTTTTACTTCTGTTACACCCTGGACGCAGTCAGTTATTGATAACACTCTCCGGCGGTCCAAGTCAAGGAAAAAGTTGCATTTGCGCCCCCCAAGGGACGCCCCGCCGCAAGCCTTTCACTCCCCACATTCGAGCACGTTACACCGCCCGGCGTCAATTCCAGGCAGTGAATGGAGTTAATCTGCATTGAATGGCAGAAGATGCGGCTTGAGTGGATACAGAACCTGCCCGAACGTTACAAAATCGGCGTTAGAGATTTTTAACCATCTTTTTCAGCAGATGAACCCGCGTCTTGAGCTCATCGCTCGCCTCGATCAGGCTGGTTTCGTCCCAAATGACGTGCGGGGTCATGAACATGATCAGCTCGGTCCGGGTGTGCTGCCGCATTTTGCTGCCGAACAAGGCCCCCAGCCAGGGAATCCGCACCAGTCCGGGGATGCCGCTCACCTGATCGCTCACCACATCCTTGATCGTGCCCCCGACCGCGATCGTATCGCCGTCCTGCACCGTGATCTGCGTCTGCACCACCTGCTGATCGAAGCCCGGCGATCCGTTCAGCGCCACGCTGTTATTCACCGCGCTGATCTGCTGGCCGATGTACAGCGTCACGATGCCGCTGGGGCTCACCCGCGCGTTCACCTGGAGCGTCACGCCGGTGTCTTCCGAAGACAGGCTGGAGGTGGTCGCCACGCCGCCGCTGGTGGGAATCGCCGTCGATCCGGTCGATACCGGCACTTGCGTGCCGACGTTGATCGTGGCGGGAATGCTGTCGGTGGCGATCAGGCTCGGCTCGGAAAGCGTATGGACATGCGAGGCGTTTTCATTGAGGCTGAGCGCGGCGAGCAGCTCCTTGGCGTTGGAGACCAGCGCGCCGCCGGTGAGCAGGGCGGTTCCCACGCCGTTCAGGCCAAGTCCAAGCGCCCGGTCGTTGCCCTTCGGCGCAAGCGCGTAAGTCACGCCGCTGGCAAACTGGTCGGTCAGGTCCACCTGCATGATTTTCGCTTCGAGCAGAATCTGGCGCGGAGGCGTGTCGAGTTCCTTCAAAATCGACAAAATATTCTGATATTGTTGCGCGTCGCACTGGATGATCAGCGCATTATCGAGCGGATTGGGAACAATGCGCGGCGGCTTCTCCTTCTCATTCTCGGAATTGGCGCTTTGCGAAGCCGCGGCCGTGGCGGCGTTGGCATTGGCGCCCGCCGGCGCGGTGCCGACGGTCTGGCCCGTGCCGCCGTTCGGATTCATCCCGTAAGGGACCTGCGCGGCGTAGCCGCCAAAAGCGGGAGCGCCGTAAGCTCCTCCGTATCCCGCGCCGCCGTAAGGCGAGCCCATCATCCCGCCGCACGATCCCGCGCCGCCGAAGCCCGGCGTAAAGCTGTTCATGCTGCCGTAACCGCCCGGATTACTGCCCGGCACGCCCATTACGCCGTATCCGCCGTAGCCCGGAGCAGCGCCGCCGTACGCTCCGCCATAGCCGCCATATCCACCGTACCCGCCATAACCCGCAGTGGGCATGGTTCCCCCATATCCGCCATAACCATATCCGCCGCCGTAGCCGGGCGCGCCGATGTTATAAAGCTGCGATAAAGCCATCGCCAGACAGTACGATTCGCGATAGCGAACCCGATAAACGTGCGTTTCAATGGCACCCCCCGGAGCGATCTTTACCGGAACGTCGAGCTTGGTGATCCAGCTTTGGATGGTTTCGAACATCCCCGGGTTGGAGGCGATCGCGATCAGCGTGTTGATGCGGTCGATCGGCAGAAATTTCGCGGCCGCGCTCTTGGCATCGAGCGCGATCGTTTTCAGAATATTTTCCAGGTCTTTTTGAATATCTGAGGGCCGCGTGTTCTTGAGCTCGAATAGCTTGATCCGCTGATTCACGAACGTGTCGCTGTCAAACAGATTGATAATCTCCATCGTGCGGCGCATATTGCGGCGGCTGTCCAGAATGAACAGCAGATTGGCTGGAGCGTAGCTGCGCAATTGGGCATGTTCGCCGCTGAAGGCGTCGAGAACCTTCATTAGCTCGTCCACCGCGACATATTTGAGAAAAACCAGGTTGAGGATGGTCTGATCGTCGTTGGGAATATCCGCGGCGCTCAATTGCTGCGGGCGCAGCGGCTGGTGGCCGATATCGCTGAGCGGAACCACGCGGTAAATATCGCCTGCCTGCGTCAGCCCGAAGCCGTTGATGCGCAGGATCTGGTTCAATAAATCGCGCGCGTCGAGGTTATTCGTCTGGCCATAGGTGTTGAACGTCACGCTCCCGTCGAGCTTCGAATCTACCATGATGTTCATGTGCAGGTAGCGCGCGAGCTGGTCCACCACCTGGCTCAGCGAGGCGTTTTGCAGGTTCAGAGCGCCGATCGGCGCGGCGGGCCCCGGCGGCGCGTTTTGCTGGGGAGCCGCCGGCGCCGGATTCTGCGGAGCGGGCGCGGGAGCTTGCCCGCGAGCCCGCGTAACGATCAGCGATGCAAGTACCGCGAAAATCGCAATCCGAGTCAGTCGATGCATTTTTTACCTGATGGTCTCCCAGTGGCAGTTTTGTCCAAACAATGTATGCGAAATCACCTTGCGCTTGCCGTCTTTGACCGTCCCGTCCGGTGAGTTGTCACCCGCCACGCAAGCGAAAAAGCCGCCGCCGTAGGGCGCGCCGATGATTTCATCCTTTTTTTCCGCGCCCGGTTCCAGCGATAACGAATTCGAGGAAAGCGAGGCGCTGCTGGAGGCGGGCTGCTGCGCCTGTGCCGGGCGTGGACCCGCGGCCTTCGCCGCCGGAGCCTCCTTGGGGCGCAGCTCGTCGAGCTTTTTCTCCACCGTTTCGTCGTTGAAGTTCAGCGTGATTTTTTCCTCGTCGAAGCCGACAATCACGAATTTGTCCTTGCCCCCCACTTTGTCGCCGGCGCGATAGGTTTTCTGCGGCTCGCCCGCGGCGCTCAAAAAAATCACCGGATCGCCGAGCCTCGCCTGCCCGTAGTAGGAAGGCAGCGGCGGCAGCGGCGGCTTGGGCGGAGGCGGTTTCACTTCCACGATTTCGGTGGGGTTCCGATCCTTGGAAAAGAGCGTGTGCTGGGCCACGTCGGAGTACTGCGCCGCCACCACCGGCTGCGGCGGATCGATGGGCGCCGGCGGAAGCAGCTTTTTCCGCTCAACGGCGCGGGACAGCACCTCGCGTTCGTGCGATTTTTCCTCGCGCCAGTTTTCCCGAAGCCGCCAGGCGCAGAATCCGGCGAGCGCCAGCAGCGCGAACGTCAGCAGCACCGCGCGCCGGTTCATGCGCGCCGCCCCGGGACCAGTTTTCGTGGCACCACCGCCGAAAGCGTCAGCCGGACCGTAATGCGCTTGTCCTTGTTCGCGGTCGAATTGATATGCAGATCGGCGATTGAAAGCAGCTCCGGCCGGGCGGTGATCGCCGCCAGCATGTTCACGAGCTGGTCGATTCGGCACTCGAACAGGACGCCCGCGCTGGCAACGCCGTAATCGCCGGAAAGCGCGCTGACGCCGAACGATTCCGAGCGAATATCGACGGCAGGAGATTCCGCTCCGCCCACCGCTCGCAGGATCTGCACAAGCTGCGCCTGCGCCTGCGGAGCCGTGTCGGCGGCGAGCAATCCTTTTTCCCGCAGCGCCAGCTCGGCTTGCGCGCGCTTCAAAATCTCTTCCTTGCCGGGAACCGTAGCGGCCACCTCGCGCGCGTGCGCCAGCCGTCTTTCGGCCGCGGCCAGAGTCTCGGCCGTCGGAGCGACCACCGTTTGCCGCGTATCGTCGGGCCACAGCCGGATGATCAGTCCCAGGATCAGCGACACCGCGAAAAACGCCAGTGAACGGCGATAAAAAGGACTCAGCCTCATCTGCCGCCCTCGCGATTGGTGCGGATGCGAAACGCTTCCGCATCCTGGGCGCGCACCGGCGGCCCGATAAACTCCGACCCTTCAAACCACGGCGAGGCGTCGATCAGCTTCAGCAGCGGCGCCGCCTGATCGGCCTGCCCGGCGATCGTCACCTGCCCGCGCATCACGTCAAGCTGATTCAGCCACACCGTATTGGGCAGAAGACGCGTCATCTCCGCCAAAATGTCGAGATCCGCCTTGGTCTGGCGGTGAAAATCGTCGAGCAGCAAAGTTCGCGCGCGCACCGCCGCCGTTTCCCGGTCGAGCGCCGCGGCGCGATTGGCCTGCCGCTCCACCACCCGGATTTCGTTCTGCAACGTACTTTCATAGCGCCGGTTTTCGATCGCGGGAACAGCGAACAGCGCGGCGGCCGAGACCACTACCATCGATCCGGCGATCGCCAGCGGAACCCAGTTGGCGCGCGAGCTGGCCTGCCGCAGCTCGGCCGGCAAAAGATTCAGCGGAAGCGACAGGCGCGGGCAGGCCGAAGTGAGCGCGGCGGCATAAGGCAGCGCCGGGGCGGCCGACAGAACTTCCTCGAGCGTTTTCACTTGAGTCGACGGATCGATGCGCAATTCCGCGGCGGCCAGCGCGGCCGCGCGCGATTCCGAATCGGGAAAAGTGGCGGAAAAGAGCGGGCGCGCCGCGCTTTCCCCGTAATATTCGACGTATTCCCCCATCGCCTCAAAAAGCAGCAGATCGCCGCGCGGCGCTTGCGTAAAGCGCAGCGCGGAGTAGATCGCCGCGGCCGAACAGGTAAACGATCCCAGCCGGATGCCCGCTTCGGCAAACAGCGACGTATACCGCTCGATCGCCGCGCGGCGCGCGATCGCAATCAGAATGGTCGAAGTTCCCCCCAGCCGCGACCAGCTCGCGACGATATCGTTGTCCCCATACGGGTGCAGCCCTTCCAGTTGAAATTGGACCGCCGCGTCCAGATCCTTATTGGAAACGCCGGGCAGCGAAAGCTGGCGAACAATAACCTCGTGCCGCGGGAGAATCACCGCCGCCGGCACGTGGCGAACGTCGTATTTGCGAAGGAACGCGGAATAATCGCTGCCCCAGACCGCCGCGGGCTGGCGGGAAAAATCGCGAATGGTCAGCCGCCCCAGCAGTTGCGCGCAATTCGGCCGCACCCGCCCCGCGGCGATTTCCAGCGATTCCGCGCCGCGCGGTCCGGCGATTTGAATGCCGACGCCGCTGCCGAAGGCCAGGAGTTTTTTTAAATCAAAATCCATCGCCGCCTTCAAAAGCTAAAAGATTCCATCCTGCCAAATGCGAGGTCGAACTGCCGCACGTCCTCATTGCCCTGGAGCTCCCATCAACGCCGCCGGCGGCGCGATTTCATTTTCCGACCAGGCATCGTCATACCACCGGATCACATGCACCGGATTGCCGGGATAATACATCGGGTCAAGGATTTTCACCACCGCCGCCGCGCTGCGCACCACCTCCGACGGCGATCCGTCCGGGCGCCGCAAGCGCGCGACGCCGCGCAGCGTCCAGATCACGTTTCCGCCGATCGCCAGCCGCGGCGCCGATACCCCTAACGCGCTCACGTCCGTCATTTTTGTGAACGGAGCGATCTGGCGCTGGCGCATGATCGCCGCGACGCCATCGGCCGGCACGCCCAACGCAAGCAGCAGCGCCGGCGCGGCCGTATTCACATCAAACGGACCCAAACTGCCCCACACCGAAAAGCAGTCGCGAAGGCCGCCGCTTGCGTACAGCCGGCCCTGCGCGTCCGCAACGTAGTTGCCGTAAAAAAGCTCGGGTGTGACGCCCTGCACGTCCAACAATTCCTCGATCTCCTGAATAGACGAATGGCGAGCCTGAAAAGTCGGATCGAGGGCCGCATAAAGCGCGTCGAACGGGCCCGAACCCCCGCCGCGCCAATCGACAATCGCCGCCGCAATCTGCTGCGCCTGCCCGGCATCGCCCGAAATGGCCGCGATCACCCGCGCGATATCCTCGGCCGGCGCCTGATTGATGTTCATTTTGGCCGATTCCGGGATCATTTCCACCACCGCATCGCCGGTCGGAAAGCTCATCGCGAGACGCGGCATTTTCCATTCGTAAAAAAGAGGCTTTCCGTCGGGCTGGCGGTATTGCGGACCCCAGCACATCCACTGGATGGCGCGCTCCACCGATCCCGAGGCGAGATAAGCGGCTCGAAGACCGTCCGTCGAGTTGCCGGCGCGCTCCGTTTCCGAGCGGACCGTGGCCGAGACGGAAAACGCAATCGCGGTGAGCGCCGCGGAAATCCACAGCACGGCCAGAAGCGCCCCGCCGCGCTCGCCCGCCTTCGATCGCCGGCGCCCCGCGCTACCAGGAATCGACATAATCCGGAATCACCTCGCGATTGACGTAAATCGGGATGGTCACGCTGACCAGCGGAAGATCGGCCCGATCGGTCGCCAGCGGAACGAGTTCGAAATGCACCGCCGCGGGCAGATCCGGTTTGGCCCAGGCGTCGAGCCACAGCCCGCTGAGCACGGAGTCCCGGATCGTGTCCTTGTAGCTGATTTTGCACGACGCCAGACGATCGGCCAGGATGAACGATTGCGGATTGGGCTGCGGCGCGGCAACCGCATCGGCGCAGAACCGCTGCGTGCTGGATGGTCCGAAATAAAGCGATTCATTCACGATCAGCCGCACCCCGCCCGCGCCGCCGGGGACCACCGCGATTTCCAGAATCCGCGGCGCACCGCGCGAGCCTTGCGCGATCGAGTAGCTCGACACCAGCCGCACCATCTGCTCTTCCCCGTGAAAAAACGGCCCGCAGGCGCCCTTCACCGGCATCACGTCGGCCAGCTCGCGATAGAGAATCTGATTGGCGGCCATCACCCGGCGATTCGCCTCCACGCGATGATCCGTCTTCTCCATCGTGGTGAGTCCCACGCGCACGGCCAGCAGCATCCCGGTGGAGATGGCGGCCACCAGCGTCACCGCGATCATCAGTTCGATCAGCGTAACGCCGCGCTCATCCCGGATCACAGAATGCTCCGGCGAAATGCTTCGAGCGGGAATACCCGGCGCGTTGAGCCCTCCATCCACCACACCTCCAGCGCAATCCGATCCACCACCCACTGCCCTTTTCCGGCGCCCGGCGGTTTTTCAAACGCGGTCACCGTGGCCGTCCAGCCCGCCACCACGCCGCCGTCCAGCGCGGGATCGAAGGTTCCTTGGAGCGGTTCATCGCGCGGCAGGCTTTGATCGACGAGCAGTTCGTCCATTTTCGATTTGGCCAGCAGCGCGGCGCGATCGTATTCGGTTAAATGCGCGGCGTTGCGCGAGGCCGCCGAAAGCGCGCCCAGCAATCCGGCGACGGCGATGCCCATGATCAGCGTCGCCACCATCACTTCCAGAAGCGTAAAGCCGCGCTGCCTCATTTCGCGATCTCCGAACGCGCGCTTCCCGTGATCGGATCGACGGCGATGACGCGGCGGTGGCCGGCCGCGGTCGCGATCTCGATGGCGATCGCCGGCACGGTCCCGCCGGGATAAATCAGAAACTGCCGGCTCGCGCCGCTCGGCGCATTGCCCGGCGCGACCGACAGGATGTGAATATTCCGGCCGAGCTCAATATGCCTGCTAAATCCCGCGTCGGCCGAGACCGCCGCGAGCGTATTCTCCTTGGGCGAAATGATGAGCTGCACCGGCTGCTGGCGGCGCTCGGCGCGATCCGCAGCGGTGTTGATCAAAGCCAGGATCGAATCCGAAGCCGAGCGCAGGCGCAGCGAATCGAGCCCGGCGGCGACCGACGGAAACGTGAGGCTGGCGAGCAAAGCAATCAGCGTCACCACCACCATCATCTCGATGAGCGTGACGCCACGATTCCGCCGGCCGCTACTGATTGCTCCAACTGACGATATCGGCATTATTCCCGTCCCCGCCGGGCTGCCCGTCGGCGCCGAGCGAGATGATATCCGGCTCATCGCCGTGCTCGCCCGGATACTTATAAAGATAGGCGCGGCCCCACGGATCGAACGGAATATCCTTGGGCAGATACGGACCGGCCCACTGCGGCTGATTTTCCGGTTTGACGCGCAGCGCGTTCAATCCCTGATCCGTGGTCGGATAGGTTCCCGTATCGAGCTTATAAGCGCCCAGCGCCGTCATGAACGATTCGATCTGCGCCCGCGCTTGCGTGCGCTTGGCTTTATCGGCCTGGCCCATCATGCGCGGCGCCACCAGCGCCGCGAACAGCGCGATGATGGTCACCACCACCAGCATTTCGATCAGCGTAATTCCGCGTTCAGATGTTTTTCTCATGGTTTATACCGCCACGTCGTTGATGCTGGTAATCGCCAGCATCAGGCTCAGAATTAATGTTCCCACCATCACGCCCATCACCAAAATGATGAGCGGCTCGAAAATGGACGTGAAGCGCCGGATCGCCGTGCGCGTTTCGGTTTCGTAGATATCGGCCATGCGGTTGAACATGGCGTCCAGATGTCCGGTCTCTTCGCCGACCGCCAGCAGATGCCCGGCCAGCGGCGGAAATTCGCCCGCCTTCGCCAGCGGCCCGGAGATTCCCTCGCCGCGCTTGACTCCCTGCGCAATCCCCTCCAGCGTCCCGGCGATCCGCCGGTTGTTCAAAATGCCGCGGGCGATGCCGAGCGACTGCACCAGCGGCACGCTCGCCGCCACCAGCGTCGCCATGGCCCGCGCGAAGCGCGCCGTTTCCGCCTTCCGCAGCGCATCGCCAAGCAACGGAACGCGCAGCCGCGTCGAATCCCACCACAATTTTCCGGGCACGGTGCGGATATAGCTTTGCATCGCAATGAGCGCCGTGGCCAGCGTCGCCGCGGCCGGCAGCCAATAGGTTTGCACCATCGCGCTCACCTGGAGCAGGATCGCCGTCGGCGTCGGGATCTTCATCCGCGGATCGGAAAAAATTTCGGCGAAGCGCGGCACCACGAAGTTGAGCAGCACGAAGATCGATGCCACCCCCACGCAGGCGAGCAGCGCCGGATAAATCAGCGAGCTGATGATGTAGCCGCGCAGATCGTCGCGCGTGCGCTCGAACTCGGCCAGCCGCTCGAAAATTTGCGCCAGCGACCCCGAAGCCTCCCCCGCCCGGACCATATTGATGTACAGCTCGGAGAAATACGCCGGATGCGTGGCCAGCGAATCGGCCAGCGATTTTCCGCCCTTCAGCACGCGCATCACGTCGAGCACGATCGAACGGAAAGGACCGCGATCGGTCAACTCCCCGGTGATCGCCAGCGCCCGGTCGAGCGGCACGCCGGCGTTGAGCAGCGTCGACATTTCCTGCGTGAAAAATAAAATGTCCTTGCGCCTTCCGCGCGCCAGCGACGGCAGCCTGAATTCCAGCTTTTTCTGCTTTTCCACGCCGACGTAGACCGGGATCAGTCCCTGGCGGCGCAGTTCGGCCGCGGCCGATTTGTCGCTTTCCGCCGTGATGGCTCCGCTGCGGAGCCTGCCGTCGCTCGAGACCGCCCGGAAGTGGAATGTGCTTGCCACAAGAATTCAGAGTCAGAAGTCCCTCATCATCAGAACTCCTGCGTCACCCGCATGACCTCCTCCGCCGTGGTTACGCCGCGGCGGACTTTCAACCACCCGTCCTCGCGCAGATTCCTCATGCCCTGCCGGCGCGCGATCGCGGTGATCTTGCTCGCATCTTCGTTCCGCATAATCGACGCTCGCAGTTCTTCATTCAGCTCCATCAACTCGAAAATTCCGACGCGCCCGCGGAAGCCGGTGCCGAAGCAATGGCCGCATCCGGCGCCGCGGAAAACCGGAATGGTTTCGCCTTCCGGCGTCAGCGCCGTTCCGCCCGGACCCTTGCACTCCGCGCAGATCACGCGCACCAGGCGCTGCGCCAAAACCGCCACCAGCGAGGAGGTAATCAGATAATTTTCAACGCCCATGTCGGTCAGACGCGTGATCGCGCTCGGCGCGTCATTGGTATGCAGCGTCGAATACACGAAATGCCCGGTCAGCGCGGCGCGAATCGCGATATCGGCCGTCTCCCGGTCGCGAACTTCCCCGACCATGATCACGTCCGGGTCCTGGCGCACGATGTGCCGCAGCCCGGCGGCGAACGTCAACCCGATGGTCGGATTCACGTGAATCTGGTTGATCCCGTCCATCTGATATTCCACCGGATCTTCGATGGTGATGATTTTCTTGTCGCTCTGATTGATGCGCTTCAGCGCCGAGTACAGCGTCGTCGATTTGCCGCTGCCGGTCGGCCCGGTGACCAGAAAAATGCCGTGCGGCAGGGACGTGTAGTATTCCATCCGCGACAGCATATGCTGATCGAAGCCCAGCCGCTCCAAATCGTAAAAATCCCCCGCCGAGCGATCGAGCAGCCGCATCACCACCGATTCGCCATACAGCGTCGGCAAGGTGGAAACGCGCAAATCCACTTCGCGGCCGAGCGTCTTTACCTTGATGCGCCCGTCCTGCGGCAGCCTCCGCTCGGCGATATTCAGCCTGGCCATTAATTTCACGCGCGAAATGATCGCCGCCTTGAGCTCCCGCTGCGGCGCGTCCTGATTCACCAGCACGCCGTCGATGCGGTATCGAATGCGGAACTCTTTTTCGAACGGCTCGATGTGAATATCGCTGGCGCGCTTTTCCACCGCCTGCGCGATCATGGCGTTCACCAGCCGGATCACCGGCGCCTCGCTCGCCATGTCCCGCAGATGCTCCAGATCTTCCGCGTCTCCGGCCGGGACGGCCAGTTCGCTCTCCTGCTTTTCGGCCTGCCCGTAAAATTTGTCGATCGCGTCGAGAATCTCCTGCTCGGCCGCGATGCCCGCCTGCACTTTCAACCCGGTACAGGCTTCCACCGACGCGCGCGTCTCGAAATCGAGCGGATCGGCCATCGCCAGCGTCATCGTATGATCGTGCAGGGCCACCGGCAGGCACTTGAACTGGCGCAGAAATTTCGCCGACAGCGCCTCGGTCTCCGGAGACGAAGCCGCGCCGTCAATGGTGACCACGGGAACCTGCAACTGCTCGGCGAGCGCGGAGAGCACGTCGCGCGCCGCCACGAATCCCAGATCCACCAGAATTTTCCCGAGCTTGTCGTTGCGCTCGCGCTGCAATTCGAGCGCGCGCTCCAAATCCTCCGGCGCAATCAGGCGGCGTTCGAGAAGAATTTCGCCAAGCTTCATGCTCCCCTAATTCTCACTGACCTGGATCACTGATTCGGCATTGCCGGCGCGCTGCGCTTCAAGAAGCTTTCCCTTGGGAGCCGTCACCATTACCGACGCCGGCATGCCACTGACGTCTTCCCAAGGATAATGATCGAGAAAAGCGACAATGGCGATCTGCTCCTGCCCGGGCACTGTATCGAGCGACGCCGCGGTCGAAACCAGCGCCTCGCGCAGCGCCTTCTTGAGCACCGGGATGCGCTCCAGGCTCGTCTGATGCGCCTGCGCGACGTCGGCCTTGCTGACCGCGGCCGCCATCAGCGAGCGCCGGTCGCTCACCAGGTGCACCTCGGCCGTGAACACCGCGCCGTAGCCTTCCAGATACACGCCGCGCGTGGGCCCGATCAGCAGATACGGAACATCGTTCCAAAGCCGGCTGATCCGCTCATCCAGGCTGCTTTCCATGGCCCGCAAACTGGCCCGGCTCACGCGCGGCGCGGCGGCCAGGACAACGGCCGCAAGGAGGAGGAAACTCAAGGCAATTTTTTTCATAAATGATCCTTTATTGGCGAACGAGTCTCGCATTCTTCATGTAATTCAAACGCTCTTGCTTCTGGTATTCCTCATAATCGGCGAGCAGTTGCTTCTGATAGTTCGCCTGCACATCCGCCACCGCGCGGGCGACCACGGTTTGAATCTCCTTCTGGTCGACCGCGGGCCGCGCGAAGGCGTGAACCAGAATCGCCATCGCGATCAGCAGCGCGCCGGCAAACGAGGGCGTCCGGAAAATCTCCCACCAGCGCGGCTCGAAGACCTTATCCGATACAAACGCGATGCGCCGCGGCGGCTCCTCCTCGCGCAAGGTGGAAAGCGCATCCAGCATCAGGCGAGTGCCCGCCAGCTCTTCCCGGCAGGCCGCGCACGAGGCGGCGTGCGCCTCAGCCTCGCCCCGCGCCGCCCCAGTCATCTCTCCCAGCGCGTAAGCGTTCCAGTCGTAATTCGAGCAGCTCATGATTCCCCTCGCAACTCCCCTCGCAACAGCGCCGGAGCCAGCGTCGTCTTTAGCAGATCAAGCGCGCTGTACAGCCGCGATTTCACGGTCGACACCGGGCAGCCGAGCACTTCCGCCATCTCCTCAAACTTGAACCCCTGATAAATCTTCAACAGCACCGCCTCGCGCTGATCTTCGGAAAGACGCTTGAGGGCGCTTTCGACCGCCAGCGACATCTCCATCGGCAGCAGCGCCGAACCTTTGTCCTGATAGGAAGGCTCGCTCAGCTCGCCCTCCGGCCGGCGCCGGCGCAGCAGCGAAAACGCCTCGTTATGGGCGATGCGAAACAGCCACGACGAAAATCGCGCCGGATCGTCCAATTTCCCGAGATTTTGATACGCTTTCAGAAATACGTCCTGGCTCAAATCCATGGCGTCTTCGCGATTGTTGACCAGCCGGACCAGGTACGAATAGACGCGCCGTTCCCAGCGCGACACGAGCAGGTTATAAGCCTCCACGTCGCCGCGTCTGGCCTTGGCGATCAGATCGCGATCCTCGACTTCCCGGAAGATCAACTCTCGGCTCCGTTCGTAAAGACGCCGCGTCGTGAGAAAAAGTCGGACATGCTCTTAAATTATTGCGCCATAATACAGCCATCAGCGCCAACGTGCTGATGGCCGCCGACCAGTACCTCCTGGCCCGGGCAGACGATTTACGCGATGATACAATAGTCCATTCAGCCGGGATTTCGCCGTGCCCTCCGAGGTGTGCCAACTTGAACGACGCGAGCGTCGCTGGAACCGCGAAGAAGATCACCGCAATTTATCCGGGCTCGTTCGATCCCATTACGAACGGCCACCTGGACCTGATCGCTCGCGGAAGCCGCCTGGTGGACCGGCTCATCGTCGCTATTTTAAGGAATGAGGCCAAGCAGCCTCTGTTCTCCGTCGAGGAACGCGCCGCAATGCTCGAAGAGGTCGTAAAGCCGTATGCCAACGTCGAAGTGGGAACGTTTCACGGCCTGCTGGTCGATTACGCGAGCGAGCGCGGAGCCAACATGATTTTACGCGGCATTCGGGCCATCTCCGATTACGAATACGAGCTGCAAACCGCGCTGATGAACCGGCGCCTTCAGCCGCGGATCGAGACCGCATTCCTAATGTCCGGCGAGGCGTACTCGTTCATCAGCAGCCGGCTGGTGAAGGAAGTGGCCAAGCTCGGCGGAAACATTTCCGGCTTGGTGCCGCCGCTGGTCGAGGAGCGGCTCAGGAGCCGTTTTTTCGAACGGCGCGGCGGAGCCTAGACCGAATGCGCATAGGCGGATAGGGAGGAAGTAAATTGCAAACCATACAGGAGCTGGCCGCGAGAATTTCGACGATCAGCGTTTCGTCCACGATGGCGGTTTCGGCCGAAGCGGACCGCCTCCGGCGGCAGGGCGCCGACGTGGTGGATTTCGGCGCGGGCGAGCCGGATTTTCCCACGCCCGATAACATCAAGCAGGCCGCCTTCAAGGCCATCGAACAGAATTTCACCAGATACACCAACACCGGCGGCGTCGAGGAGCTCAAGCAGGCCATCTGCTCCCGCCATCAAACCGACTACGGCACGGATTACTCGACCAAGGAATGCATCGTCACCGTCGGCGGTAAACACGCCATCTTCAATCTCATGCAGGCTCTGATCGAGCCCGGCGACGAAGTGATGATTTCGGTCCCCTACTGGGTGACTTACAAAGACGTCGTGAATTACGCCGGCGGCGCCTGCGTGTTCGTCGATACCGACGAAAAGGAAGGTTTCGCGCTGACCGCGGCGATGGTGGAGCGGCATCTTTCGCCGCACACCAAAATGATCGTCATCAATTCGCCCTCGAATCCCAGCGGAGCCGTTTTCGCCCGCCGCGAGCTGGAGCAGATCGCCGCCATCGCGCGCGACCGCGGCATCTGGATCCTGACCGACGAGTGCTACCATCGCTTCCTCTATGACGGCGAGCCGTACTCGATGGCCGCCTTCCCCGGAATGAAGGAAACGGTGGTGGTCGCCGGCTCGCTTTCAAAAACCTACGCGATGACGGGATGGCGCATCGGCTTCGTGCTCGCGCCCGCGCCGGTGATCGGCGGGATCATGAAGCTGCAAAGCCACTCCACCTCCAATCCCACCTCGATCGCGCAAAAAGCCGCCATCGAAGCGCTGCGCGGCCCCCAGGAATCGGTGGGCGCGATGCTCGCGGAATACAAAAAACGCCGCGACTACGTAATCGAGCGGCTGCGCGCCATCGACGGTGTCACCGCCAATCTGCCGCACGGGGCATTCTACGCCTATCCGAACGTGAGCGCGGCGTTTCGCAACGGCATTTCCAATTCGCTCGAATTCGCCGGCAAGCTCTTATCGGAAGCTCTGGTGGCCGTGGTGCCCGGCGAGGCCTTCGGCACTGGCGATCACGTCCGTATCTCCTACGCGACTTCGATGCAGGAGCTGGAGCGCGGGCTGGACCGCATGCAGAAATTCATTCAATCCCGACTCGCATGCGGCCGCGGCGCCTGAGCCCGGATTTCCGCGAAAAAATCTGGGGCGCCACCAAATTATCGCCATGGTTCCCCGATTCCGACCGCAAAATCGGCGAAGTATGGTTTGACGCCGGGCTGCCCCTGCTGGTCAAATTCATCTTCACTTCTGAAAAATTATCGGTGCAGGTGCACCCCGACGATGACTACGCGCGCCGCCATCACGGCTCGCGCGGAAAAACCGAGATGTGGCACATTCTCGCGGCCGAGCCCGGCGCCAGGATCGCGGCGGGATTTCGCGAGCCGTTAACCCGCCAGGATCTGCGCGAGGCCGCGCGCACCGGAGCGATCGAGCAGTTGCTGGAATGGCACCAGGCCCGCCCCGGCGATACGTTTTTTATTCCCGCCGGAACCGTGCACGCTATCGGCGGCGGGCTCGCGCTTTTGGAAATTCAGCAAAACTCCGATGTCACCTATCGCCTCTACGATTACGGCCGCCCGCGCGAGCTCCACCTCGACCACGCCTGCGAAGTGAGCCGCCTCGGCCCGCATCCTGCCCGTCGCGATCCGGATGCGGAAACGCTGGTCACCTGCCCGCATTTCGTAACCCGTAAATTCGAGGTCCGCGACCGCCTGGACTTTTCCTTCCGCCAACCCGGATTTGTGATTGCCGTCTCCGGCCAGGGCGAAATTGACGGAAATTCGATGAAAAGCGGAGATGTTTTGATGTATTCTGGAGAAAATCAAGCCATATCCGTGCGCGGTAACGTCACGATTGTCTCCGCTTCGTTTGCCTGATTCCGCGAAAAACGAAACAGCCCCGCGTTACTTTTTCATCCCAAGCATATCTAACTGTGCAAAGCATGCTCGTTTTCCGCGGCATAACGCCTCCGGATCCGAGCACGAAAGGGTCATGAAGATATGCGATACAGTAGGGGGCTCCTTCTTTGCGCGGTCTTGTTGCTGAGCGCTCCAATTCTTTTCCCGCAAACGCTGACCACCGGAGACATCAGCGGAACCGTCACCGATCAAACCGGCGGCGTCTTGCGCGACGTGACTGTGACGCTCAAAAACAACGGCACCGGCGCCACGCAGACCACGCGCACCAACAGCGACGGCGTGTATCGGTTTTCTTTCGTTTCCCCCGGCAGCTACACCATTTCCACCAGCGCGTCGGGATTTCAGCCGCAGCAGAAAACGGCGCCGGTCGCCGTCGGGCAAGGAGCGGTGGTCGATTTTCAGCTCGCCCTCGCCGCCGGAAACACCAGCATCCAGGTCAGCGAAGCGGCGGTCTCGGTTCAGACCGACAATGCCAATATCACGACCAATGTCGGCGTTGAAACCGTACAAAATCTGCCCAATCCCGGCAACGATTTGACCTATTACGCGCAAATCGCTCCCGGCGTCGAGATGAACACCACGCCGGGATACGGGAATTTTTCCGCCTTCGGGCTGCCGGCGACCTCCAACGTATTTACCATCAATGGGCAGGTGAACAATGACGTTTTTCTGAATTTAAACAATAGCGGCGCGTCCAATTTGATGCTCGGATTTAATGAAATCCAGGACGTCGCGGTGGTCAATAACGGATATTCCGGACAATATGGCGGCTTGGCCGGCACCCAGACGAACATGGTTTCCAAATCCGGCGGCAATGTTTTTCATGGAAACGCGATCTATTACTGGAACGGCCGCGCCATGAACGCCAACAATTTCTTCAACAATTCCAGCGATACGCCGCGCCCGTTTTCGAACGTGAACATGTGGGCCACCAGCATTGGCGGGCCGATCCAGCGGGATAAGACGTTCTTCTTCGCCGATTATGAAGGCTTGCGGATCGTTCTTCCGACCGACGAGCTGGTTCGCATCCCGAGCCCGCAGTTTGCTTCCGCGACCCTCTCCAATGTCGCCACCGCCAATCCTGCCGAAGTGCCGTTCTATCAGAATATTTTCAAGCTGTATGCGGGCGCACCCGGAGCTTCGCGCGCCACGCCGACGCCGGGAGGCGGCTGCGGGAGCTTCACCGGCCTGGGCCCGGGCGTTCCCTGCGCCGTCCAGTTCCGCTCCACCATCGGCAATCGCACCCAGGAAGATCTCGGCACCGCGCGCGTCGATCACACCTTCAGCGAGCGCGACCGCGCCTTCGTTCGCATTCAGATCGACCGCGGCACGCAGCCCACCTACACCGATCCGATCAATCCGGTATTTAACGCCTTCAGCCCCCAGCCGGAGATGAACGGGCAAATCAGCGAAAATCACACCTTGGGCGCGACCGCGTTCAATAACTTTATTTTGTCCGGCCAATTTTACAGCGCCAGATTCGGGCCGCCGAACGAGTCCACCGTAACCAGCACCTTCCCGACCACCCTTCAATTTTCGGGTTCGGCATTTTACGGATTGAACAACGAAGGCTACTTATTCCCGCAGGGCCGGCGCGTCACCCAGTATCAGGTGATTGACGATTTTTCAAAGACGCACGGCAACCACAACCTGAAGGCCGGCATCAACTTTCATCGCGTCGATTTGACCGATCTGAGCTTTGAGGAATTCACCAACGGCCGCATCACCGAGTCCAATCTCGGCGATTTTTATAACGGCGGCGGACCGGCCGCGACCCTGACGCAGCGTTTCCCCACCGCGCCCGAACAACCCTTTGCTTTTTACAATTTGGGCGCATATGTCCAGGATGAGATTCAGGTCGGAAGCTCGCTCAAAATCATCCCGGCGCTGCGCATCGACCATAACTCCAATCCGGTGTGCCAGACGAACTGTTTTGCGCGCATGACGGCTCCGTTTAATCAGTTGAGCCACAACCCCGCGATTCCCTATAACCAGGTGATCGACACCGGCCTGCACCAGGCGTTCAGCGCCACGACCAATATCCTGTGGGAGCCGCGCATCGGCATCGCCTGGACGCCGGGAAACAGCGGCAAAACCGTAATCCGCGCCGGTTTCGGGATTTTCGGCGATACCTATCCCGGGACCGCGGCCGAACCGTTCGCGCGCAACTCGCCGGAGCTGAACAGCTTCACGATTTCCGGCGGCGCGATCGCGCCGGGAGCGCCCAACAGCTTGTTTACGCAAGCCGCCCAAGCCAATCAATCCTTCCGCAGCGCCTTCGCCAATGGAGGAACGCTGGCCTCGATTTCGGCTTCCAATCCGGCGTTTGTCCCGCCCAACTACACCAGCATGGAGCCGAAATACAACCAGGCGCGATATCTCGAATGGAATTTCGAAGTCCAGCACAGCCTCGGCAAGCAGGTGGTGGCGAGCCTGAACTACGTCGGCAATCACGGCTATCACGAATTCATCTACAATCCGGGATTAAACGGCTACTTCCCCGGATTCGCCGGACTTCCGCAAACCGCTCCCGATCCGCGATTCGGCGTCGTCAATTTTTACGACACCGGAGCCAATTCGAATTACCAGGGCCTGGTGGCGAGCCTGAGCCGCCGCTTCTCGCGCGGCTTAACTTTCCAGGTGAATTATACGCTCAGCCATGCTCTGGATGAGGTTTCAAACGGCGGATTCGAGCCGCTTGCCTACGTCAACGCCGGCGCAACCAACAACAGCGTTCTCGCCGCGCAGGACCCCTACAATCTCAAGCTCTACAACTACGGCAACGCGGATTACGACGTCCGCCACTACGGCAGCGTGAGCTGGGTCTGGGACGATCTGTTCCGGCACATCTTCCGTTGGGGACCGAATCACATTTTCGGCGGATGGGTGCTTTCGGGCGCGATCTTCGCGCGCAGCGGCCTGCCGTTCACGGTGATCGATAACGAGGGCACGGCGGCCCTCGGCGCGCATAACTTCAACGCGGCGGCGGGCACCGGTCCGATGTTTCTGTTCGCCACGCCGCTGAGGGCTGGCTACACGACCTGCGGGCCAAACGCGGTAAACGCTCCGTGTCTCGGCGCGGATCAGTTCACCGGTCCCACCGCCAAGCCTGCCTCTTTCGGCGAGCAGACGCGCAACCAATACCGGGGGCCGGATTATTTCAATACGGATCTTGCGGTGATGAAGGGATTCGCCATCTCGGAATCGGCGCGCTTCTCGGTCGGATTCCAGTTCTTCAATCTGTTCAATCATCCGAACTTCGATAAGCCCGTGGCCGATGTCAGCGATCCCAATTTCGGTCTGATAATCAATGCCTTGTCGCCTCCGACGAGCATCCTGGGCTCGTTTGCCGGCGCCGATGCCTCGGCTCGTATCATCCAGCTCAAGGCGCAGATCGTCTTCTGAAGAGCGCGCAAGCCGAAACACATTCCGCGCGATAATGAAGCATGTCCGCCGGCACTCTCTCCGCGGACGTGATCACCAAATACGAGCCGGTCATCGGCCTGGAGGTGCACGTCCAGCTTGCGACGCGAAGCAAAATTTTCTGCGGCTGCCCTACCAGCTTCGGCGCCGAGCCCAACTCCAACGTCTGCCCCACCTGCCTGGGACTGCCCGGCGCGCTGCCGGTTTTGAATCGCCGGGCGGTGGAGCTGGCCATTCAGGCATCGCTCGCCTTGAATTGCCACATCAACCGCCGGTCCATTTTCGCCCGGAAAAATTATTTTTATCCCGATTTGCCGAAAGGCTACCAGATCTCTCAATACGATCAGCCGCTGGCCGGGCACGGCTTCATCGAAATCGCCGGAAAGCGCATCGGAATCACCCGCGTCCACATGGAGGATGACGCCGGCAAAAGCATTCACGAGGGCTTCAAGGATTCCGACCGCTACAGCTACGTGGACCTGAACCGCAGCGGCACGCCTCTCATTGAAATCGTGACCGAGCCGGATATGCGAAGCTCCGAGGAAGCCTATGGCTTTGTGACCGAGCTGAAGCAAATCCTGCAATACGTCCAGGTCTCCACCTGCGATATGGAAAAGGGCCATCTGCGCGTCGACGCCAACGTGAGCCTGCGGCCGCGCGGCCAGGAAAAATTCGGTACAAAAGCGGAGATCAAAAACTTAAATTCGTTCCGGTTCCTCAAAATGGCGCTCGATCATGAAATCGAGCGCCAGGCCGCGATCTTGGAAAGCGGCGGGCGCGTGATGCAGGAAACGCGGCTATTCAATGTCGAAACCGGCGAAACGGCCGGCATGAGGAGCAAGGAACAGGCGCACGATTATCGCTATTTTCCAGAGCCGGATCTGGTCCCGCTCGAGATCAGCGAGGCGTGGCTTGAAGAAATTCGCAAACAGGTTCCGGAGTTGCCCGCCGCGCGCCGCCGCCGCTTCGTCGAATCCTACGGGCTGCGCGAATACGACGCCGGCGTCCTCACCGCCACGCGCGCGATGAGCGATTATTTCGAAACCGCCGCCGCCCGATCGCAAGATCCGCGCGCGGCGGCCAACTGGGTGATGGGCGATCTGGCGGCGCTGTTAAAGCAGGCAGGCAAAGAAATCGAAGAATCTCCGGTGAGCGCGGAAAATCTGGCTGCGCTGATCGCATTGATCAAAGAAGGACAAATCAGCGGAAAATTGGCCAAGGAAATTTTCCCGAAAATGTTCGCGAGCGGCGAATCGCCGCGGGCCATCATGGATCGCGAGGGCTTGAAGCAGATCAGCGATGAATCGGCGGTGATGAAGATCATCGAGGACGTGATCGCCGCCAATCCCAAACAGGTGGAACAGTATCGCTCCGGGAAATCGGCGGTGCTCGGTTTTCTGGTCGGCCAGGCGATGAAGGCCAGCCAGGGCCAGGCCGATCCGGCGGCGGTGAATCGCCTGCTTCGCGAAAAGCTCGGTTCGCCGGCATAGGCCGCTCCGGCATAAATCTGCTAAATTTATCCGGAGGAACATACCATGCGCCTACGACGGCTGCTGCTTGCAATCCCCGCCGCACTTTGTCTGATCGCCGCTCCTCCCGACGGCGCCGCGCTTTATAAAGCTCGCTGCGCGGCATGTCACGACGGCGCTCCGCAGGGACGGATGCCGGGTCGCTCCGAGCTGGCGGCGAAAACGCCGGAATTTATTTTCGACGCGATGTTCCACGGCGCGATGACCCAGCAGGCGGCAGGCTTGAGCCAGGAGGAAGGCCGCGCCGTCGCGCGCTATCTGACCGGCAAGGAGTTCGCCGCCTCTATCAACACCGCCGCCGCGGGAAAGTGCTCCGCGCCGGCGCCGCAATTTTCGCTGGCCGATGGAGACTGGAACGGATGGGGCATCGATCCCGGCAACTCGCACTATCAGCGCCATCCCGGCCTTTCGGCCTCCGATGTAGCGAAGCTTAAGCTGAAGTGGGCTTTCGGATTCCCTAACGACGCGCGCGCCTGGGCGCAGCCGACCGTCGCCGGCGGGCGCATCTTCGCCGGCAGCATGTCCGGCAATGTTTATTCGCTGGATGCCAGGACCGGGTGCATTTACTGGTCGTTTGCGGCGACGGCGGGCGTCCGCAGCGCCGTCATCATCGGCAAGCTTCCCAACGGCAAATGGGCCGCCTACTTCGGCGATCAGCGCGCCACAACCTACGCCGTCGATGTGGAAACCGGAGCGCTGCTTTGGAAAATCAAAATCGACGATCATCCGGTGGCCGGCATCACCGGCGCGCCGGTGTTGTCCAACGGCCGTCTGTACGTGCCGATTAGCTCGATCTCCGAGGAAGCCGCCGCGATGAATCCGAACTATCCTTGCTGCACTTTTCGCGGCAGCGTTTCGGCCCTCGATGCGGCAACCGGCAAGCTGATCTGGAAAACGTACACCGTCCCCGATCCCGCCAAGCCCTATAAAACCAACAGCAAAGGCACTCAACTTTACGGACCCGCGGGCGTCGCGGTCTGGTCCGCCCCGACGATCGATTTGAAACGCAAGCGGCTTTACGCCAGCGGCGGAAACTCCTATACCGGCGTCCCGATCAACACCAGCGACTCGATTCTGGCCTTTGATCTGGAAACCGGCCGGCTGCTTTGGGCGAGCCAGGTGCAGCCCAACGATAATTTCATCATCGGCTGTCCCAACAATCCGAATTGCCCGGAAGAAGCGGGTCCGGATTTTGATTTCGGCACATCCACGATTTTAAAAACGCTGCCGGATGGCAAGGATATTCTGATTGCCGGGCAGAAATCCGGCGTCGTTTACGGTCTCGATCCGGATGATAAAGGCAAGATTTTGTGGCAGAAGCGACTGGGCAAAGGCAGCGCGCTGGGCGGCGTAGAATGGGGCCATGCCGCCGACGATCATCTGGTTTACGCGGCGATTTCCGATCGCCTGGTGCGAAACGATGGCGCGCCGGGGCTTTATGCGCTGGATCTCGCCACCGGAGAGCAGAAATGGTTCGCGCCGCCGGCCGATGTGCCGGGCATGAAGGGCCACTCGGCGGCGGTATCGGTAATTCCGGGAGTGGTTTTTTCGGGCGCGCTAAACGGTCGTTTTAGCGCTTATTCCGCCGAAAATGGCGCCATTTTGTGGAATTTTGACACCAATCGCAAATTCGACACCGTCAACGGCGTGGACGCCAAGGGCGGCTCGATTGACGGTCCGGGGCCGACGATCGCGCATGGCATGGTCTACGTGAATTCGGGCTACGGATTATTCGGCGGCGTGCCGGGCAACGTCCTGCTCGCTTTTTCGATCGACGGCAAGTGACCATCGACCAATTGCGGTCGCGCGCCGGCCAGGAAATCGGCGTCAGTTCCTGGCGCGAAATCACGCAGCAGCGGATCGACGATTTCGCGCGCGTCACCGGCGACGACCAATGGATTCACATCGACTGCGAGCGCGCGCGGCGCGAGTCGCCTTACGGGGCAACCATCGCGCACGGCTTTCTGACGGTTTCGCTGCTGCCGGTTCTGATTCGCGAAGCCGTGGCGCTGCGCGCTCGCATGTCGATCAACTATGGATTTAATCGCTTGCGCTTCACCGGAGCCGTCCCGGCCGGCAGCCGCGTTCGCGCGCGCTTCACGCTGAACTCGCTCAAGGATGTCGAAGGCGGCGTGGAAATCGCCTGGGGAGTGGTGGTTGAAGTGGAGGGCCGCGAAAAACCGGCGCTGGTTGCCGAATGGCTCGGCCGGGCGTACGCCTAAGCGGCTCCACAGCAACACTTTTTCGTGAATCGGCCGTCTCCGGCTTCGAGTTTCGCGGGTATTTTGCGATAAGTACTTTATGAGCGGGTTCGCCCAGCAGGCGGAAGAAATTTTTCGGGCGGCAGAATCGGCCGGCTCAGCTTCGGATCTGACGATCCTGCTTGGCGAATCCGGGATCCGGGTGATTGCAGATTCCGACTGGCCGCTCGATTCGCTGCTGTGGCACCACGGCGCGAAGACCGCGTATCGCGTCTCGGAACGCTGCGGAACTATTCGCGTCGAAGGACGGCAAGGGGCGGCGCGCTGCCTGATCGAATCGCGAACACCGGGGGGGATCGCGCGAGCTTTGCTCGGATAGCGCCCGACACTATGGTATCGGTGGAAGAGTGACGGATAAGATTGTCGTGCTGACCACCTGCGATTCCGAACAAGAGGCCGAACAGGTCGCGCGGCGCCTGATCGAAAAACGGCTGGCCGCCTGCGTCAATATTGTGCCGGGCGCCCGCAGCATCTATCGCTGGAAAGAGGCGATTGAAGAAGCGGGGGAATTGGTGCTGCTGATCAAATCGCGCCGCGATCTTTTCGCCGCGCTGCGCGCCGAGCTTTCAAGCGTCCATTCCTACGAACTGCCGGAGGTGATCGCGATGCCGATCGTCGATGGCTCGGAAGAATATCTGACGTGGCTCGATCGCGAGGTCGGCGCGATTTAAGCGCGCACCAGTTCGAGAAACGCCTCCGCGGCGTGGCTCAGCGCCCTGCGGGCGGGATGGGCCAGGCGGATCGGACGCTCCATCCCGATTTCCCGCACCCGAACCTCGCGCAGTGTTCCCTGCCGGATCTCTTCATCCACCACCATGCGCGGCAGAAACGCAACTCCCTGATCGCGCTGCACCATCCTGCGGATCGCCTCCACGGTCGGCATTTCGACATCCATGTGCAGCGGAACTTTATAACGCTGGAATTCGCGAATGACTTGCGCGCGATAGGGTGAAATGACGTTGTGCGCGATAAAAATCTCCTCGCCGAGATCGGTGATGGAAACTTCCTCGCGCGACGCCAGGCGGTGCCGCGGCGACACAATGAAGGAAAGATGATCGGTGTAGATGACGGTGGTGATCAGCCGGTCGTCTTCGGGATCGTAGCTCAGCAGGCCGAGCTCGAGCTCGCCATCGATCAACTCCGCTGGAATTTTGCTTGAAAAACTGCGGCGGATTTGCAGCTTGATCCGTGGATAACGGGCGCGGAAGCGGGCGATGTGGTCGAGTAAATAGAGCGTCGAGGATTCGTTGGCTCCGATGATCAGCCGCCCGGCCGATTTGTCGCGCAGCTCGGCCAGCGCATTTTCGAGAGAGCTTTCTAACGTGTCGAATCGCCGGGCATAGTCGAAAACGATCTGTCCGGCGTCGGTAAGCAGCAGCTCCTTGGCCGAGCGGTCAATCAGTTTTTCCTCCAGTTCGGACTCTAACCGCTGGATGGCCAGAGAGATAGCCGGTTGGGTGCGGAGCAGTTTCTCGGCGGCGCGTGAGAAACTTTTTTCAGAGGCGACCGTGAGAAAGACCCGCAGCGGATTCAGATCCATAAAAACAGATTATAGAATATTGAAAATTATAAATTTGTCAAATTCGGAGTAAGGTGCCATTCTTGGGCCATGCCCGAACGCGTATACATTTTCGATACGACCCTGCGCGATGGCGAGCAGTCGCCCGGCTGCTCGATGACCGTGCCGGAAAAGATCAAAATGGCGGCGAAGCTGATCGAGACCGGCGTGGATATTTTAGAGGCCGGTTTTCCGATCGCTTCCGAAGGGGACGCCGAGGCGGTGGCGGCGGTCAGCAGGGAATTTCCGTGGGCCAACGTTGCGGCGCTGGCGCGAGCCAACAAGGCGGACGTGGATGAAGCCGCGCGCGCGTTGAAGCAGGCGCGCCGGCCACGGATTCACACGTTCCTGGCGACCAGCGACATTCATCTGCAATACAAATTGAAAAAGACGCGGCAGCAGGTTTTAGAGGAGGCGTGCGCGGCGGTGGCGCTGGCGCGCAGCTATGTTGACGATGTCGAATTTTCGGCCGAAGACGCGACGCGAACAGATCCGGATTATCTGGAGCAGGTCTGCCGGGCGGTGGTGGCGGCGGGCGCGCGCACGGTGAATCTTCCCGATACGGTGGGGTATACGGTTCCGGAAGAATATGCGGCGATGATCGGCAGAATGGCGGGCGCGCTGGGCGATTCGGCGGTGGTCAGCGTGCATTGCCATGACGATCTGGGCATGGCGACGGCGAATTCGCTGGCGGCGCTGCACGCCGGCGCCCGGCAGATCGAGTGCACCATCAACGGCATCGGCGAGCGCGCCGGAAACGCCGCGCTCGAGGAGGTGGTGATGGCCATGAACACGCGCCGCGATCGTCTGCCGTTTGAGACGCGCATCGCCACCGAGCATCTTTTCTCCGCCAGCCAGTTGCTGAGCTCGATCATCAGCTTCGGCCCGCAGCCGAACAAGGCGATTGTCGGCGAGAATGCGTTCGCGCACGAAGCGGGCATTCATCAGGACGGCTATCTGAAGGAGCGCACGACGTATGAAATTATCGAGCCGAGGACGGTGGGAGTGCCGGAAACGCGGCTGGTGCTGGGCAAGCACAGCGGGCGTCACGCGCTGGCGCGGCGCTGCGAGGATCTGGGCATTCCGTTGACGCGCCAGGAGCTCGATGTTCTTTACACGCGATTTACGGCGCTGGCCGACCGTAAGAAGGGCGTGCGGAACGACGAAATCGCGGCGCTGGCGCGCGAGGTGATCGGGCAGTTGAAAGCTTCCGGCGCGGCGGCCGATTAGGCGGGCGGAGAAAGCACGCGCGCTAGAATCAATTGACATGCGGTTGAACATTTTGATCGCGCCCGGCGATGGGATCGGCGCCGAAGTGACCAGCGCCGCCGTGGACGTTTTGAAAACCATCGCGCGGCGATTCGGGCACGAGCTGCTGCTGAGCGAAGGTCTGATCGGAGGCGCGGCGATTCACAAAACCGGATCGCCTCTTCCGGCCGAGACGCTAGAAAAGGCCATGAAAGCGGGCGCGACGCTGCTGGGGGCGGTCGGCGCGCCGGAGTTTGATTCGCTTCCTCCGGAAAAGCGGCCGGAAAAAGGACTGCTCGGGATTCGCAAGGCGCTTCAGGTTTACGCCAACCTGCGGCCGGTGAAGATGTGGCCTTCGCTGATTGACTCCTCCCCGCTCAAGAACGAAATCGTGGTGGGGACCGATCTGCTGATTGTGCGCGAGCTCACCGGCGGGCTTTATTACGGCCAGCCGCGCGGCATTGACGGCGATCGCGCCACCAACACGATGAGTTACACGCGCGGCGAGATCGAGCGCATCGCGCGGAAAGCGTTCGAGCTGGCGCGCGGCCGGCGCAAGCGGGTCACCAGCGTCGATAAATCGAATGTGCTCGAAAATTCGCAGCTCTGGCGCGCAGTGGTGAGCGAAGTTTCGCGCGAATATCCCGAGGTCGAGCTCGATCATTTACTGGTGGATAATTGCGCGATGCAGCTTGTATTGAATCCGCGCCGCTTCGACGTGATCGTCACCGAAAATATGTTCGGCGATATTTTAAGCGACGAAGCCGCGGTGCTGGCCGGATCGATCGGGATGCTGCCGTCGGCCTCGCTCGGCGACGGCAAAGGTTTTTACGAACCGGTGCACGGATCGGCGCCGGACATTGCGGGGAAGAATCAAGCGAATCCGTTCGGCGCGATCGGCTCGGCGGCGGCGATGCTCGATTATTCGTTCGGGCTGGCGAAAGAAGCGCGGGCGATTGAGGACGCGATGGGGCGCGTTCTGGCATCGGGTATCGCGACGGCGGATTTGCATCCGGCGCGGGCTGCGACGACATCGGAAGTGGCGAAAGCGGTTTGCGACGCGGTGGAAAGCGCTCAAGGGACGGGAGCCGCGGTATGAAAACGATCCTGCAAAAAATCTGGGAGCGCCACGTGGTGGCCGAGCGGGAAGGCGCGCCGGCGCTGCTTTATATCGACCTGCACCTGGTCCACGAAGTCACGTCGCCGCAGGCGTTCGACGGGCTGCGCCGCCGCGGATTGAGAGTCCGGCGGACCGATCGCACGATCGCGACCACCGATCATTCGACGCCGACCACGCCGCGCGGTCTGCCGATCGTCGATGACGTCGCGCGCAGCCAGGTGGAAACGCTGGAACGAAACTGCCGCGAGTTCGGGATTGAATGCTACGGCCTATGGAGCGAGCGGCAGGGGATTGTTCACGTGATCGGTCCGGAACTGGGGTTGACGCAACCGGGCATGACGGTGGTGTGCGGCGATTCTCATACGGCGACGCACGGAGCTTTCGGCGCGCTTGCCTTCGGCATCGGGACCAGCGAGGTGGAACATGTGCTTGCCTCGCAATGTTTGTTGCAGCGGCCATCGAAAAGCTTCGCCGTTCGCGTGGAGGGCGCGTTGAAAACGGGCGTGACCGCGAAGGATATTATTCTGGCGCTGATTGCCAGGATCGGCGTGGGCGGCGGAACGGGATGCGTTTTTGAATATTGCGGCTCGACGATCCGTTTGCTTTCGATGGAAGAACGGATGACCATCTGTAATATGTCGATTGAGGGGGGCGCGCGCGCGGGATTGATCGCGCCGGATGAAACGACGTATGAATATATCGCCGGGCGCCCGTTCGCGCCCAAGGGCGCTGCCTGGGACGCGGCTCTCGCCAAGTGGCGCGCGCTGCCGAGCGATGAGGGCGCGCGATACGATCGCGAAGTTTCGCTCGACGCCGGCGCGCTGGAGCCGATGATTACATTCGGGACCAATCCGGGCATGGGCATTCCGATTTCGGGGGCGATTCCGCATCCGGAGTCCGCAGCGAGCGCCGCCGAACGCGACACGCTCGCCAAGGCTTTGCGCTATATGGATCTGGAGCCGGGCAAACCGCTGACCGGACATAAGGTAGACGTGGTGTTCATCGGGAGCTGCACCAATTCGCGAATTTCGGATCTGCGCGCGGCGGCGGCGGTGATGAAGGGACGCAAGGTCGCGCCGAATGTGCGGGTGATGGTGGTTCCGGGATCGCGGCAGGTGAAGGCGCAGGCCGCCGCCGAAGGGCTCGACCGCATTTTCCGCGAGGCGGGCGCGGATTTCCGCGAAGCCGGATGCTCGATGTGCATCGGCATGAACGGCGATATTCTTCAACCGGGCGAGTACAGCGTCTCGACCAGCAATCGCAACTTTGAAGGCCGGCAGGGAAAAGGCGGCCGCACGTTTCTGGCGAGCCCGCTGACGGCGGCGGCAGCGGCGGTCACCGGAAAGATCACCGATGTGAGGACATTGCTTTGAAGTTGACGGGGAACTTTGCGGCGCAATTTTCGGCGAAAACGGCGGTGCTGGCGATCGACAACATCGATACGGATCAGATCATCCCGGCGCGATTTCTGAAGACCACGTCGAAAAGCGGGCTGGGCGATCAGCTTTTCTATGATTGGCGCTATGACGCCAGGGGCGCGCCGAATCCGGGATTCGTTCTGAATCAGGAGGCGGCGAAAGACGCGCAGGTCCTGGTGGCGGGGGATAATTTCGGATGCGGCAGCTCGCGGGAGCACGCGCCGTGGGCGCTGCTACAGTTCGGTTTTCGAGCCGTCGCCAGCACCTCATTCGCCGACATTTTCCGGCAAAATTCGCTGAAAAACGGCTTGCTTCCGATCGTTGTGGCGAAGGAGGTTCACGCCGAGCTGGTGAGCTCGCCCGGCGCGAGGGTGCACATTGATCTGGCCACGCAGACGCTGACCTTGCCCAATGGCCGCGTGGTGGAGTTTCCCATCGACGTTTTTTCGAAATATTGCCTGCTCGAAGGCGTCGATGAATTGGGGTATATTCTTCAACAGGAAGCAGCGATCGCGGCGTACGAGGCGCGCGAGGGCCGGTTGGCTTAACCGGCTTGGGCAGCGCCGGGGGCCGCTTCGCAAGCGGCTTATGAATAAATTATTCCGATTTTCCCTTGTCCCGGTGGTTGCGCTGATGATGAACTGGGCGTCGAGCTCTCACGCTCAAGTCAAGGCGGTGAAGAGCAATAAGGATCTGATCGATCGCGGGCGCTACATCGTCGAGGATCAGGTGATGTGCGAACAGTGCCATACGCCTCGAAATCCCGACGGCACTCCCGATCGCGAGCACTGGCTGATGGGCGGTCCGACGCAGCTCCGGCCGACCTATTCGTCGCCCGATTGGGCGGTGATCTGCCGCGGATTGCGGGCACGCCGCCGGGGACGGATGCAGAAATCATTCGCTTGTTGACCACGGGAATCGCCCGCACCGGGAGAGCGCCGCGTCCGCCGATGCTCCAGTTTCACATGACGCGCGAGGACGCGCAGGCCGTGCTGGCGTACCTGAAATCGCTGCCACACTGAGGCGTTCGCGCCGGTTTGGACGCGGCGTTTCTGCACGGGAGGGGCAGTTCACACGTCTGTCCTCTCGATGCGAAGGATTCGCGGCGCGAGCATTTGGTTGGCGATGTTATCGGCGATATCGGCTCAGCGTTCCGCGCCGCCAGCGTTCGAAGTGGCGACGATCAAGCCGTCCAGGCCAGGCACGAGTGAGGCGCGAACTTCGATTCGCGGAAATACGATCATTTATCACAACACGACGTTGTTGAATGCCTTGGCCCGAGCCTTCGAATTGAAATCGGCGAATCAGGTTGCCGGCCCTGCGTGGGTGTTTGAAAACCGGTACGATATCGCCGCAAAAGCGCCAGAAAATACTCCGAAAGAGGAGTTCCCGCGGATGATGCGGGCACTGCTGATCGAGCGATTCAAACTCGTGTTGCACCATGAAACCAGGGAATTGCCGGGCTATGCGCTGGTCAAGGGACGCCGGAGACTTAAGCTGCGCGAGAACGAAGGCAGCGAGAATAGCTCCGTGGTTATGATCGATGGGCGCCGGGAGATGAGGAGCATGAACATGGCTGCGCTCGCGCAATTTACATCGCTGATGCTGCGCCGGCCCGTTGTCGATGCCACCGGGCTCGCCGGACATTATGATTTCGCGCTCGATATGAGCAGAGAAGAGAGCGGCAAAGATTCCGCGCCGTCGATCTTTACTGTGATCGCGGGGCTGGGACTTAAACTCGATCCGCGGAAGATGTCGCTTGACGTTATTGTGATCGAGGATGGCAGCAAGACGCCAACTGAGAATCAGGGAGAGACTTCGCGAGGATGCAACGGCGTTTGTATAATCCAGCCTGGAAGGGTGGGCATGGCGGCGACATCGGTGAAGCACCGCGCGGGCTTAGTCCGCGGCTGCGTCGGCGACTTTTAATTTGCGGGCTACCAGATTCGTCGCGCGGAGGAGTGAGTCGAAGGTGCCGGCGTCGGTCCACCAGCCGTCCAGAAGGGCGAAGGTCATGGTGCCCTCGGCGATGTAGGCGTTGTTCACGTCGGTGATCTCCAATTCGCCGCGATGTGATGGTTTCAAATTGCGGCATTTGTCGAAGACGGAGCTGTCGTATAGATAAATTCCGGTGACCGCGTAATTGCTCTTCGGCCGGGCCGGCTTCTCTTCGATGCCGACGATGCGATCGCCATCGAGCTCCGCCACTCCGAATCGTTGCGCGTCCTGCACTTCCTTTAAAAAGATCCGGGCGCCGCGATCGCGCTGGCGGAAATCGTCGACGGCGTCGCGAATGTTGCCTTCGATCAGGTTGTCGCCGAGGATGACGCAGACCTGATCGCCGTCGGCGAAGTGCTCGGCGAGCGCGAGAGCTTCGGCGATGCCGCCTTCGCCTTCCTGGTAGGTGTAATTCAGGTGCTTGAGGCCGAACTCTTTGCCATTGCCGAGCAGGCGAAGAAAATCGCCGGAGTTACGGCCGCCGGTGACCAATAAAATATCGCGAATTCCGGCGTCCACCAGAGTTTGAATGGGATAATAGACCATTGGCTTGTCGTAGATCGGCAGCAGATGTTTATTCGTAATCTTGGTGAGCGGATATAAACGACTGCCGGAGCCGCCTGCGAGAACAATGCCTTTCACAACGGTCAAGTATATCATCGGCGGGCGTCAGCGCCGGGCGAGAGCTTCGCGCTTGGTTTGCAGCTTGCGGCGCGCCCACAGATACGTAAATTCAGCGCCGAGCAAAAAAATTTGCGCGGCGTAGTAAACGAAGAAGGCGACGGCGATGATCGATCCGGCGGCGCCGTAGCTGGAACCGACTCCGACCCTGGTCAGGTACAAACCAAGCACCGCTTTGCCCACCGTGAAAAGAATGGCGCTGGCCAGCGCGCCGGGCCAAAGCGCGTTCCAGGGCAGCGCCAGGTCCGGCACGAAGCGGAAAATCAGCAGGAAGATCGCGGTCAGCAAAACGACCGATACGGCGAAATTCGCACTCTCCAGTACCCATGCCGGCACGGGCACGACGTTGTTAAAAAACCTGGCGATCACGGAAACGGCGGCGGTGGCGAGCATGGAAAAGATCAAAACCGCTCCGGCTGCGAGCACGAGCAGAAAGGAAAAAAACCGCTGCAATATGATGCCAATCAACCCGCTGCTTTTGGGATGCGCATCCCACATGCGGTTGAGGTCGTCACGCAGTTCGAGGAAGGCGCTGGAGGCGCCGAAAACGAGAGCACAGATGGCGATCGCCGCAGCGATATTGAATTGCCTGGGCTGGCGCGCGTGAACCAGAATTGAATTGAGCGCGGCCGCGCCGGCCGGACCCAGGACCTCCGATCCGAAGCTCGCGATTCGCCCTTGCGCGGTTTCGCGGCCCACGAACATCGATCCGATGAGAAGAGCCAGCACCGCCAGCGGCGCGGCCGAAAGAAGCGTGTAGAAGGCCAGCGCTGCTCCCAGCCGCTGCCCATCGTGATCGCTCCAGCGCGCAAAGGTAGCGCCGATCACCGAAAGCGTGCTTCGCAAGGACGATCCTACATGATTACGACTCCCGCGGCGTCGATTCGTTACGCCTTTGATGCGGGTGAAACGCGGCAGAAGACCCCGCGTCAAACTAATCGCGGCCGGCTACGCGGCTGCAAATGCGGAAGTATGCCAGCGAACGGGCGTGCGGCACGACGATGGATCCTGATGGTTTACGCTGCTGCCTGTAGCGTCGTGTTGCCCGCGCTGTTGCGCGCGCAATCGTCTTTTGAGGGCAAGACGATCGTCTCCGTCGGCTACGAACCATCCACTCAGCCTCTGGCCGAGGCCGATTTGAAACGTGTGACCGTTCTTGTGCCGGGCGCGCCGCTGAAAATCTCAGACGTTGAGGAAGCGATCAATCGCCTGTTCGCGACCGGCCGCTACACCGATATTCAAGTGGATGCGGAGCCGCGCGCGAATGGCGTGGCGATTGTGTTCCGCACCACGGCGGCGCGCTTTTTCGGCCACGTGCAGGCGAGCGGAAAGATTTCGAATCCGCCCAGCCCGGCGCTGATCGTCAACACGGCGGAGTTGCCGCTCGGCAGCCAATTTGATCCGGACCTGCTGACGGCAGCCAAGAAAAACATTGAGCACCTTTTCGCCGCGAATGGCCTTTATGATGCCGACATCCGCCTGGAAACGATCGAAGAACCGGATCAACAGATGGGCGTGCGCATCGTGGTGAACTCGGGTCCCCGGGCCCGCTATTCGATGCCGTCGATTCATGGCGAGCCGAAGCTATCCGATGCGACGATCGTACGCGCCACCGGCTGGCGCATTCGCTTTATCGGGCGATGGCGAAAAGTGACTCAGGCGCTGACGAACGAGGGGATCGAAGGCATTTCGAAAAAGTATCAAAAAGAAGACCGCCTGACCGCGACGACAACTCTAACCGCTCTTGATTACGATCCGGAAACCGTGCGTGTGAAACCTTCACTCGATATCAATGCCGGTCCGAAGGTTCACATCCGGATGCCGGAAGCGCGGGTTTCGAAGAGCCGCTTAAGACGGTTCGTGCCAGTGTATCAGGAAGGCGCCGTCGATCCGGATCTTCTGGTGGAGGGCGAACGCAACCTTCGAGACTACTTCCAATCGAAGGGCTATCCCGACGTAAATGTTACCTTTCGCCAGCTCCCGCCGGCTGACGATCAGAAGACGATTGAGTACTTCATCACGCGAGGCCCGCGGCGCAAACTCGTGCGCGTCTTCATTCGCGGCAATCACTATTTCGACACGGTGACCATTCGCGAGCGGATGTATCTGGAACCCGCGTCGCTTTTCGACCGGTGGGGAAGATATAGCGACTCCTTTCGCAAAAAAGATGAACAGAGTATCGCCGATCTTTATAAAAGCAGCGGCTTTCGCGATGTCAATGTAACTTCGCGCGTCGAAACACGCTACGGCGGAAACGCTTCCCAGATTGCTGTCGTATTTTCCATCGAAGAAGGGGCGCAGTGGCGAATTTCAGAGTTCTCCGCCACCGGGCTCGATCGGATCGGCGGAGAACATCTGGTGAGCATTCTCGGCGCCGGGCCGGGGCAGCCTTACAGCGAAACGACGATCGCGGAGGATCGCTCCGTGATTTTGCAAGCTTCAGCCGCGCGCGGCTTTCGTCACGCGACATTTCAATTCCGGGCGTCCCCCTCGGGCCCGCATGAAGTCGCGTTGACTTATCGAGTCAATCCGGGAACTCAGGAGTTCGTACGAGATGTAGTGATCAGTGGGCTACACACCACCAAACCGGAGTTAGTTCAGAAACAGGTGACGATTCGTCCGGGAGATCCTCTCTCATTGCCGGCGGACCGCGAAATCCAGCGCAGCTTGTATAATCTCGGAATTTTCGCGGAGATCGACACCGCAATTCAAAACAGCGATGGCGACGAAACTTATAAATACGTGCTATTCGATTTCACTGAAGCTCACCGGTACACTCTCAATCTGGGAGTGGGAGCTGAAATCGCCCAGCTTGGACCGACGACCACGGCCATCTCCGAGCCGGTGGGCGCGACCGGTTTTAGCCCGCGCCTTTCGGTTAACGTCAATCGTCTGAATGTGGGCGGCGTTGGTCACACTTTGGCGCTGCAAACACTACTGTCGACGCTTGAGCAGCGGATTGGACTTAGCTTTATCGTGCCGCGGCTATTTGATAGCCCCACACGATCGGTGACTTACAGCTTTCTCTGGGACACATCTCGCGACATTCGTACTTTTTCGTCGCACCGCGAGGAAGGATCGGTTCAGTTTGCGGAGCATTTCACGCGGCGCACGGTGGGTTTGTTCCGCTTTGCCTATCGAAGAGTCAGCATCAGCGACCTGGTTATTCCCGCGCTTTTAATTCCCCAGTTTTTGCAGCCGGTGCGAATCGGAATTGTTTCGGCTAATATTGTGCAGGACCACAGAGATAACTCCGTCGATCCACACAGCGGCATATACAACACGGCAGATATCGGTGTGGCATCTACGGCGTTGGGCTCGCAGCGGAACTTCACAAAGTTTCTTTTGAGAAATGCAACTTACACGCGAATCGGAAAGCAACTCGTGTTCGCGCGTCAAACTGTTTTCGGTGGCATCGTTCCCTTCAATACTCAACCAGGAATCACGGCCGCAGTTGCAGTGCCGCTACCCGAAAGGTTTTTCGGCGGGGGCGACATCTCCCTGCGAGCGTTTCCGGAAAACCAGGCAGGCCCGCGTGATATCGGCTCTCCGGCCGGACCGGGCGGAACACAGACCGAGCCGACCGGATTTCCGCTGGGCGGCGATGCTGTCTTTATCAACAATCTGGAGGTTCGGTTTCCTTTGATTGGACAAAATATCGGAGGAGTTCTGTTTCATGACATGGGCAACATTTATGAAAACCTGAGTAGCATTTCATTTCGTTACCGGCAGCGCAATCCCGAAGATTTCGACTATATGGTGCATGCCGTCGGATTCGGGATCCGTTATCGGACGCCGGTTGGTCCGCTGCGGGTCGATCTCGCCTATGGGTTGAACCCACCGAGCTTTTACGGATTCTCGGGCACGATTCAGCAATTGCTGGCTTGCAATCCGAATCTTCCGCCAAGTCAACTGCCGGCGCAATGCCAGCCGAGATTGCAAGGCATCAGTCACTTTCAATATTTTTTTTCGATTGGACAGACCTTCTAATGCTGCGCCGTCTGTTTTTTTATATCGCGTTGTCGCCATTGGCCACCGCGGTGATCATCGACAGAACAGCGATCGTAGTGGATCGTACTCCGATTCTCGATAGCGAAATCGATCGCGACATCCGAATCACGGCGTTTCTGAATGAGGAGCCAGCCGTAATTACCGAAGCTTCACGGAAGCAAGCCGCCAGCCGCCTGATCGATCAGCAGCTTATACGGCAGGCAATCCGCGTAGGAGAGTATCCACTCGCCACTCGAGCCGATACAGATCGCCTTTTTCGCGACATCGAGTCTCGCTACGGGAGTGCCGCTGAGCTAAACGAGGCGCTTCGCAAATATGGCATTACTAACGCCGAATTACGCGAGCGCCTGTTTTGGCAGTTGACTGTGTTACTGTTCATCGACACGATGTTTCGCCCTCAGGTCGTTGTTTCCGAAGCCGACATTGAGCATTACTACAAATCGCACTCCGTTCAGTTTGAAAAGCAACCTTTTGCTTCGGTGAAACCAGTAATTACGGAAACGATTACCGGAGAGCGCGTAAATCAGCTACTGAATAGCTGGCTGGATCAAAGCCGCAAATCGGCTCACATCGTCTATTTGGAGAAGTCACTGGCGTGAGTAGCCCCTTAAGGATACTATTGCGGCTAGCGCTGGCATTGGCTACCGTAATTTTGATTGTGGTGATTACGGTTGTTATTGTCGTCCACACCTCCTGGTTCCAAGGCTATGCGGAGCGCCGATTGGCAGCTTACGTAGAGCACGCCACCGGTGGCGCGACCAGTATTGAGTCATTTCAATTCGACGTCCGCAGCTTGGCAATTACGATTCGCGGCATGACGATTCGCGGAAAAGAACCGGAGAAGTCTTCGCCTTTTTTCCATGCGTCTTTAGTGACGCTGAAAATCGGCTTATTTTCGCAGCACAGGTTTTTGGTCTTCAAACAACTTGAAATAGGCCGTCCTGAAGTGACAATTGTGACTCTTTCGAACGGCGAGCTTAATATTCCTACGCCCGCTAAACCTTCAAGGAGCGATTTCGCGTCTGATACAAATGAAATTATTAATCTGGCAATTCAACACTTTGACATTAACGAAGGTCAGATACGCTTCGCCAGCCAAGCGATTCCTTTATCAATTCACGGCAGCGATTTCGCGGCTCACATTGCGTTTACGTCCAAATTAGAGTACCGGGGCGAGGTTACCGCGTTGGTGAATGTTCAATATAAGGCGCCGCTAACTGCCCGGCTAACTATACCTTTTGTTTTGCGGCGGGGCGGAATCGTTCTGAATGAGGCCCGGCTTCAGAGTCCGCAATCGAACATCGTGGTCACGGCCGAGTTGTACGATTTAAAGTCGCCGCGCGTTTCCGCCCACGTTGATGCGCATCTTGGCGTCGGCGAACTTCGCGCCTCACTTGCGATTCCGGTTCACGTCGACCAAAAAGCCGCAACCGCGGTCGACTTGCAGACTACGTTCAATGCTACACGCGACAGCGTCACGATTCAACATGCGGACTTGCGCCTTGGCGCATCTTATTTGGAGGCTGCCGCATCCGCCGACACGACTGTTTTTCGGGGTTCTATTTCGCTCGATGAGATCAGGCGCCTATTCACGATTTCTAAAGCTCCTGCCGGAGCCCTGAACTTATCTGGTAATGCCCGGCTGACATTTCCGAACTATTTCATTCAGGGATCGCTATCCACCGCGCGTTTAATTCTTCCGGACAGGGAGTTGGGCACAGCGACATTTTCTTCGTCGTTCCGTATCGAGCCAAACCTAATCTCGCTGGCGGATCTGCATTTCACCGCGATGCACACCGCCATAAATGGATCGGCGGCGGTTCGCGATTTTAACACGATCGAGGCGAACGCGGCTCTTCAGCGGCTTACGATTTCAGATGCGGCGCGAATTGTTGCCGAAAAGCCGATTGCTTACGCTGGCGAGATTTCCGCTTCATTTCATGCACAAGGTCCGATCAAGACCCCCGAAGTTGTAGCGCGCGTGACAATTTCTCCGGCCGGTTCCGGAGTCCCGGTCAATGGTCACCTCAGCGTGACTTACAAGGTTGAAACAGGCACGATCGCCGTACCCGAATCCACAATTTATCTTCCACACTCCACTTTTAGTTTAGTTGGTGAACCGGGCATTGAGACACGACTCACATTTCAGTCGCATGATCTCAGCGATGTTTCCCCCTTGTTCCGGTACTTTTCCTCGCCGGGTAGTCCGGCTTTGCACGGCGGCTCGGGGGCACTCGATGCTCGCGCGCGCGGACCGCTTAAACGGTCGCAGCTTTCAGGATCGATCAAGCTAACTGGTTTCATTATCGGCGGCCGGCGCTTTGATGAACTTTCTGCCAGCTTTGCCGCTTCAGCAAGCGGAGTCGTTATTAGGAACGCATCGCTCGATAGCGGAGCTTCGCGGGTTCGCTTCGCGGGTTCGCTCGGTTTGTTTGACTGGAAGCCGGAGGCCGCGAGCGCGATTGCGACCGACGCGATAATTCAGAACGGTCATCTCGCCGATTTTTTGCTGCTTACCGGAAACAGTGATATACAAGCCGCAGGAGATATCAACGCGTCCGCTCACGTTTCCGGCACGCTCAACAGACCGCAAGGAAACATTAACCTCGCGATCGCCGCTGCTCATTACCGCCAGGAACAGATTAGTTCCGCGCAGCTCAGCGCAAGTTTGTCCGATCAACTCATTCAGTTGACCTCACTGATTGTGACGGCGCCGGCCGGAACGCTGAAGGCGCAGGCTTCGTTCTTTCATCGTTCCGGCGATCTTAACTACGGTACCATTCAGGCGGAAGTGTCTACTACATTGCTCGATTTAAGCAAGAGCGGGACGCTTCAATCGGCTCGTGCGGGATTTGCGGGTAATGCCGAGATGAGCCTAGCAGCGGCCGGCGAGATTTCGCGCCGCGCCGGTGCGTTTGTCTGGTCAGTGACGAACTTGAACGGCGACTTTAAGGCCACTGGACTTCGCGATAGCCAGGAAAACTTTGGCGATCTCACCGCGTCGGTTCACTCTCGTGGCCAGGACGCAATTGTTTCACTTGCATCTTCACTCGCGAATTCAGCAACACAGCTTCGCGGATCGGTTCGCCTTGCGGGCGATTTTCCATTTGCGGCCGATTTATCGGTGAGTCATCTTGCATTGGAAAAGATCTTCGCGCTGGCTCACTTGAACTTGCCGATCAAGGGAAACACCAGCCTGAGCGCGCATCTGGACGGCACGCCTCGAGATCCTAGAGCAAAACTTAACTTCCAACTGACTCGCGCGGAAATGTTTGGACAGCGTGTCGATCAACTTACAGTTGCGGGCGATTACAGCAACACAATGCTGGTCGTTTCTTCGCTGCAAATGACTACGCCCGCCGGGCGCGCCGATGCGAGTGGTTCTTTTTCGCATCCGCAGTTTTCCTTTGCCGACGGCCGGCTCGCGTTTCATATCGCGATTCGCCAAGCGAATCTCGCCCGGCTGTCTTATTTGGAGAACTTTCGTTCGGGCCTGAGCGGGACTGCCTCGCTTACCGCGGATGGCCTGACTGAGCTGAATCATTTTCAAGTCACTCCGATTCGTTTTACGGCAGAAGGCACAATTCACGATGTCGCGTTGAATCATCAGCCGATGGGCAGCCTGGAAGTGAAAGCCCAAACGAATAACAAAATTCTGAACGTAACTTTTCAATCGAATCTTTCAACTGGATCGATTCGGGGAGATGCAGACATCGCGTTATCGGGAGACTTTGTCACACACGCCCAGCTTGGAGTTAACAATCTGACTTACGCCGCCATTAAGCCTTTTTTGTCGACATCCCAGCTTTTGCTTGAGGCATCGTTGGACGCGAACGCCCGCTTCGATGGTCCGTTGAAGGCGCCGGGGGAGGCAACAGCGCAGCTACAGGTAACAAAGCTTGACGTCAGCGCCACCAGCGGAATTTCGTTTAAAAACGATCGCCCGATCGTGCTGAACCTGGTTCATGGAACCATTCAAATCGCAAGCGCCCGCATCAGCGGCTCGTCAATGGATCTTGTGATTTCCGGTAGTGTGCCGCTTCGCAGGGCAAGCTCAATCGACATTGATGTGAACGCGAACGCTGATCTGGCCGTGATCAAGACGCTTTTCCCCGGCTCGGTCGCCGCCGGAGTTGCCAACGCCAAAGTCTCGGTGCGCGGAACGCTTGCAAGCCCGGTCCTCGGCGGGCGCATTCAGTTGAGCGATGGATCTTTGCAACTCGCCGATTGGCCTAACGGGCTGTACAAGGCGAATATGGTGATTCTGCTGACTGGAAGCGGCGGTCAAATCCAGTCGCTAACAGCCGAATCCGGCGGCGGCAAAGTAAGTGCCACGGGATTTTTTTCCATAAGCGGCTCGCGCTTGAGCTATAACTTTCAGGCCGACGCACACCAGGTGAGAACGCGATACTCCGGTGTTTCCGTAACTGCCAATGCCGCTCTTCGTCTTTCTGGAACGGGCCGCAGCGGCTTATTGAGTGGAACGGTCACGATCTCGCGCGTCGGCTACGGCCAGCAGAGCGATATCGGCTCGATTCTTTCCGCTGCGACGAAGCCGCCGGCGCCGCCGTCGTCCTCGAGCGGCGTATTATCTTTCATTCGCGCCAGCGTGCGTATTCAGACCGCGCCTGACGCTCTCTTTCAGACGACGCTCGCCCAGCAGCTTTCCGCCACAGCCAATTTGGATTTACTTGGATCGCTGGCGAATCCGGGCATGCTGGGCAGAATTACCATCAACAGCGGAACACTTATCTTTTTCGCGAATAAATATTCGGTGAACCACGGCACGATTTCCTTTTACGATCCGACCTCGATTCAGCCTGTTTTGGATATCGATTTGGAAACCGTCGCGCAGGGCGTCGATGTGAACCTCACCGTGGCTGGTCCGATGGATAATTTGAAACTAAGCTATCGCTCCGACCCGCCTTTGAAATTTGAGGATATCGTCGCGCTGCTGGCGGCGGGAAAAACTCCGCCGGACCCGACGATCGCTTCCAATCAGCCCGCCGCACCGGATCAATCGGCGATGGAGATGGGCGAATCGGCTTTGGTGGGCGCCGCCGTCGCCAATCCTGTGGCCAGCCGGCTACAGCGCGTTTTCGGCGTCAGCCAGCTCACTATCGCCCCGACGTTTGTGAGTGGAACTGCCCTGCCGCAAGCGCGGATCACTCTGCAACAGCAGGTGACGCAGAACGTAACTTTCACTTATTCGCAGGACGTGAGTCAGGCCAATTCCGAGCTGGTTCGGATCGAGTGGGAGCTTGCGCCGCAATTTTCAGCAGTCGCGACGCGCGATGAAAACGGCGTCTTTAGCGTTGATTTCTTCTGGAAGAAGCAGTTTCGCTAAGCCGGCCGAGCTTAAGCAGCCGCCGCCGAGCGCTCACCCATCGCGTTGGCGAAGTGCTCGATCACTTGCGACATCTCCTCCAGAGCTTTCATGGCGGCAGAGGGCGAAATCCGGCGGGTCATCGAATACCACACCCGCATCACGCGGTAGTCAATCTCAAGCATCCGATTTTCAACCGCGTTCTCTCCCCGCGAAGGATTCGCCGCATTCTTCAACAAATATGTCAGCACGCGATAATCGCGATCCAGCATATCCTTGAGCCGATCCAGATCCGATTCCTGCCGCAGCGCGGACTGCACTTCCAGAAATCCAAGCTGGTTGGCGACCGCAACGGGCGCAGCGTAGTCGCGGCTGGTTCGCGCGCTCAGGATCAGCAGGCAGGTGTACCGGAACCAATAGACGAACAAGAACAGGCTGCTTGCGGTAATCACGACGGTGGCGATGAGCTCCATCATTTGCTGCCTCGATTCCGATGCGCATTTGCCATTTTGGTTACAAGGAAGCATACCATTCGCCCCCGCAACGATCAATAAATTTTTGCGTACTAAGGTTGTTTTTGAGGAGTCCTAATCGGCGGAATCATCAAAAACCATGTCATTCGTTAACCCCGGACGAGCACGGCGATATTCCTGGTATAGTTTTGCGTAGCTCGCCGTTAAGTATTCCGACGGAGAAAGGCCTAAGCGCGCCGCCGTAGCATCCAGCCAATCCGGCGGACCTTCCAACTCCAGAAATACCCCCATCGGCGTTTCGTCGATCGTGATGATCCCCGGCTCGCTTTCGGCGCGAAATTTCGTCCGGTACTTTTGGTAACGGAAGGCTACGTCATATCCCAACCTTTCGAGCACGGCAGCAAGCGCGTCACCGTCGGAGACCTCGAACTCAATCTCCTCGCGATTTTTGTGCCGCCCGGCTCGCGGTGGACCTTTATAAGTGAGGAGGAACCGGTCTCCCTGGCGGCGCAGCCGCAAAAGCTGTTCGGAGCGCCGCAGCTCGCCGCCGCGGTCGAAGACGCAATCGGATTCGAGCGTTCGCGGTTGAATGAGACGATAGCCGCGCGCCTCGATTCGCGCGCGCGCCTGTTCCGCGTCACCGGGGAACCGGACCTTCACCTCGTTCTCAACAGACATCCCTATCAAGATGATACGATCTTGATTGAGTGCGCCCGTAGCTCAGCCGGATAGAGCGACTGGCTTCGAACCAGTAGGTCGGGAGTTCGAGTCTCTCCGGGCGCGCCACATCACCCCATCCATCGCTTTCGGCCGGAAGAGGGACGTGCAATTTACGCTTCTCCGCAGGCCAGGGATCTATGGTCACCGGCGCTAACCTAAAGCCTTACATTTCCCTCGCCGATCTTCCTCCCATGGGACCCTTGCAGCTTGTCGTCAGCGGCATCCTTACCTTGATTGTCTATTCGATGGTTTTGTTCGCCGTTTATAAGGTCTTCCAGATCAGCAACGACGTCGGTGAAGTAAAGGAACTGCTGCGCGCCATCAAACGGAACACCGAAGCCGCCCCGGCAGCGCCTTCACCGGTAGTCCCGCACGCCGCCGAAGCCGTCCCTCAATCGGCCGAAGCTCTGGTCCGCGCCGTCCACCAGGGCTGGAAATCGGCCCCCGAGCCATAATCTACGACACTGCTCGAATCGCCGCGCTCACCGGACGCGACCCCACCGGAATCACCGTCAGCACCGGCGCTGGATATCCGCGAGTTTGCACCCCGTTCACCCGCAAAACCGCCATGTCGCCCGATTTTCGATTCAGCACCAGCGCATAGCGGTCATCCGGCGTGACCGCCACAAAACCCGGATCGCTCCCCACCCGCACCACCGAAATCACCTTGCGGTCGTCGATGCTCAACACGCTGACATCGCCCGATTGCGGGCTGGCGATAAACAGCAGCGCCTGCGACGCCGCCATTGCCTCCGGACCATGCCCGGCAAGCACCGTCTGATCCACCTCCGGCGTGTGATACGGAAACACGATCACCACCCCGTCCAGTCCCTCGCCGGTGATGAACAACTGACCGCCATCCTGGCTGAAGCAGAGATGATCCGGCCGCGCCGCCAGCGGCAGCTTCGTCATCAGCCGCTCGGCCGGCGCGTCCCACAGCCACAACAAGCGCGCTCCAAGGTCGGCCGCGATCATCATCTTGCCGTCCTTGCGGAATCTCACCGATCCGAAGTCCCCCGAAGCAAGCGGCGCGCCCGCGCGCATGGCTCCCAAATCGAGAAATCGCACCAGGCCGCCGCCCGAAACCGCCGCCGCCCCACCCTCGGAAGCCAGCGCGAAATCGACCGGATCTTCGGCCAGCGGAATTCTGCCGGTCGCTGCAAAGGAATCCAGCGAGACCCGAATCACGGCTCTCGGATCGCGAGCCAGCACCCACAGCTCGCGCTCGGCCGCGTCCAGGTGCATCGCGATTGCCGACGACGCCACCGTCGCTTTCCGCCGCGCCGTCAGCCGATCCACTTCAATTTCGTGAATCGATCCCGTATCCGGCGTCAGCGCGAAAACCGACGGGCGCTTCGCCGCCGCGATCACCTGCGCTGGCGACCCGTCCAGCGGAATGTGCCGCACCACCGCCATCGCCTCCAGATCGACCGCAGCGATCGCCTGCCCCTCCTGATTGGCGACAAACGCGTATCCCTGATAGCCCGCCATTCGCCGCCGCCCGCAAGCCACGCTCAGGGCAAGCGCAACCACCGCTCGACGCGAAACCATCTCGTCCAGTGTAACGGGTAGAAGCAATTTTTTTCGAGTTCGCCGGCTGATCGTTTACCGGATACGCCGATCGCTCCGCCGATACGAAACTGCCCGCTAAAATACAAAAAATTTCGCGTTACGCCGTACCTGTGGTACCTTCAGATGAGGCTGGTTGTTCCCCCCTCCATGCCGTCCTAAATACTAGTTTTCATATGAATACGCGGTCGCTGTTCAGTATTTTTTCCTCCGATCTTGCGATCGATCTGGGCACTGCCAACACGTTGGTCTACGCGAAGGGAAAAGGGATCGTCGTCAATGAGCCGTCGATCGTCGCGATCAACAAAAACAGCGGTGAAGTCGAGGCGGTCGGCAAGGAAGCCAAGGAAATGCTGGGCCGCACGCCGGGCAATATCGTCGCCATTCGCCCCATGAAGGACGGCGTCATCGCCGACTTCAAAGTCACCGAGCGGATGCTCAATTATTTCATTCAAAAAGCCCACGGCCGGAAAATGCTGGTGCATCCGCGCATTATCATCGGAGTTCCCAGCGAGATCACACAGGTGGAAAAGCGCGCCGTCATCGACTCCGCCTATCATGCCAAGGCGAGCGAAGTGTATCTGGTCGAGCAGGCCATGGTGGCCGCCATCGGCGCCGGTCTGCCCATCACCGAGCCTTCCGGAAATATGGTGGTCGATATCGGCGGCGGCACCACCGACGTGGCTGTGATCTCGTTGAGCGGCATCGTGTACTCGCGCTCGGTCCGCGTCGCCGGAAATGAGATGGACGACGCCATCATGCAGTACATGAAGCGCAAGTACAATCTGCTCATCGGGGAAACAACCGCCGAAAAGGTCAAAATGTCGATCGGCTCGGCCTACACTTTGGATAAGCCCTTGACGATCGAAATAAAGGGCCGCAATCTGATCGAAGGAGTTCCTAAGACGATCACCGTCGATGACACCGAGATTCGCGAGGCGCTTTCAGAGTGCGTCGCGACCATCATGAACGCCATCCGCGTCGCGCTGGAGCGCACTCCGCCCGAGCTTTCCGCCGATATCAGTGACCGCGGCATCGTCCTCACCGGCGGCGGCGCGCTGCTCAAAAATCTCGACAAACGGATCCGCCAGGAAACCGGACTTCCCGTCTCCATCGCCGAGGACCCGCTGGCCTCGGTAGTATTAGGTACAGGAAAGATGTTGACTGAATTCAAGCTGCTTCGCCGCATCGCCATCGAATAGGGAGTTTATTGAGCCCCGCCCGCAACGGCGGGGGCGCAGTATGGAGTACCTGCTCAACCGCTATCGCAATCTGAGCGTCCTGCTCCTGGCGATTCTCGCGCAACTGATCCTGCTGGCCTATCAGGTCAAAAGCAACGGCGAGGTCCGCCTCATTCGCGTCTGGGCCGTCACCGCCGTTACTCCCCTGGCCCGCGCCATTGAAGGCGCTCGCGGCGCCGCCTCGCGCTTCTTCTCCGATTATTTCGTCCTGCTCGACGTGCGCGAGGAAAACAAGCGCCTCAAAAAAGAGCTCGATCGCGTCAACATGGACAATCAGTTTCTCCGCAGCGAACTCGATACCGCGGACCGCGCCAAATCGCTGGCGATCTTCCAGTCGCGTTCGCCATCCAAAACCATCGCCGCGCACATCATCGGCAATACCACCGGCTCCGGCGCCAAGACCGTTATCGTCGATCGCGGCTCGACCAGCGGCGTGCAGAAAGAAATGGCCGTGATCACGCCCGATGGAATCGTCGGCAAGGTGGTCGATGTGTATCCCACCGCCTCTTTCGTTCTGTTGGCCACCGATCCAAGCTTCGCCGCCGGGGTGATTTCTCAAAAAAATCGCGTCCACGGCACGCTTAAGGGACAAGGCGGAACAAAAGTTATCGTCGATTATGTCCAGAACGAGGAAAACGTGGATCAGGGAGAATGGTTTTACACCAGCGGCGATGACGGCATCTTTCCCAAGGGACTGCCTGCCGGCGAGGTGACCTCCGTCCACCCCGGCAAATCAAAAAAAGAAATTATTCTCTCCCCCAGCGGATTCCAGAACGGCCTCGAGGAGGTGCTCATCATCATCGAAGGCGTCCACGCTCCGATTCCCGAGCTGCCCGCGCCCAATCAACAGATCCACGTGCAGCCTCCGCCGCCTCCGGAAACCAGCGCGGTCCAGCCCGGCGGCGCATCCGGACCTTCCGGCCCGCCCGCTGCAACCCCGCCATCCACCGTTCCCCTTTCCGACGCCGATCGCATCCTCGATCGCTACCGCCAGATCGGCATCGCCGAAAAACATGAATGGGGCGTCCGCGGCCGCGGCGCTCCCGATTTCAACCTGCCGCTCGACGCCGCAAAGCCCGCCGAGGCGCCCAAACCAAAACAGAACCAATGAGCCGGACCGCCATTGAAAAGGTTGCCCCATGACGGAGTTCACCGGCACGTTCACCGAACCCCGCAAGAAACGGGATGCCGCTTCGCGCTTCAGCGCCGCGGCCATCATCGCCATCCCGCTGGTCGCCATCCTTTTTCAGGTTTATGTCCCGCAATTCATCAAATATCTTTCGTATTTAGAGCTGCCGCTGCTCGTCACCGTCTATTTTTCCCTGATGAAGCGCTCGCCGATCGCCGGCGTTCTGTTCGGAGCCGGCATCGGCCTCGCACAGGATTCTCTTTCCTCGCACCCGCTCGGCATGTTCGGCATCGTCAAAACCCTGGTCGGATATTTCGCCGCCTCGATGAGCCAGCGCTTTGAAGTCGAAAATCCCCTGGTGCGCCTCATTCTCGCGTTTTTTTTCTGCTTCTTTCACCAGTTCTTTTATTGGGTCCTCGCCCGGGCCCTGCTCGGAGAAGGCCTCGATTTCGACCCGCAGCAGACCATCGTTTTGGCCATGTTGAACGCGGCCGTCGCGGTCCCGCTGTTTCACATTTTGGATAAGCTGAAGGTTACCGGATAGTCAACGGCGAATGCTGACACCGATCGAGACCGAACGCCAAGTCCCGGAAACGCCACGGCAGCTCCGCGACGACACGCGCTTCGCCCTGGGACGCATCGTCGTCTTTCAATATCTCGCCGTCGCCATTTTTCTGCTGCTCATCTCCGGCTTCTGGATCCTGCAAGTCCGCGAGCACGCCGCCAACGACGAGTTGGCCGAGCGCAACCGCGTCAAAACCGTTCCGTTGCTCGCGCCCCGCGGAAAAATGCTCGATCGCGACGGCCGCGTCATCGTCGATAATCACCTCGCCTGGGAAGTTCGCCTCGGCCGAGAAAATCTCAAACCCGAACACATCGACGCCATCGCCGCCGGGTTGCATCTGGACGCCGACGACATTCGCGCCAAACTGCGCCGCTTCGCCTCCCGGCCCTCCTACGTCCCCATCACCATCAAGCAGGAACTCACGCCCGGCGAGCTCGCCTTCGTCGAAGCCCACCGCGACGCCCAAACCTTCCCCGAGCTGGAGCTGATCCAGCACGAAGGCCGCCTCTACCCGCGAAACGGCCTGGCCGCGCACGTTATCGGCTACGTCGGCGAGGTCAGCGAACAGGAGCTCGATTCCCCCGAATTCGCCAAATATTCCCAGGGCGACATGGTCGGAAAATTCGGCCTCGAGCGGCAATATAACGACACGCTGATCGGCATCGACGGCCAGAAGCGCGTCGTCGTCGACAGCATGGGCCGCGAGCGCCAGGTTCTCGATGACGTCGAACCCACTCCCGGCCACAACTTGCAGTTGACGCTCGATCTCGATCTGCAAGCCGTCGCCGAACTGGGCATGGAAGGACGCCGCGGCGCCGTCGTCGCCCTCGATCCGCGCAGCGGGGAAGTGCTGGCGATGGTCAGCCGCCCGGCTTTCGATCCCAATCTTTTCGCTACGCGAATCCGCGCCGATGATTGGAAAAATCTCACCACCGATCCGGGCAATCCGCTGCTGAATCGCGCCATTCAAGCCCAACTGGCTCCCGGCTCCACCTTCAAGCCGATCGTCGCCCTCGCCGGTCTTGAATCCGGCGCCATCGATGAAAACTACACCGTTCGCTGCGGCGGCTCGGCACTCTGGTACGGCCGCGTTTTCAAATGTTGGGTAAAGGGCGCGCACGGGCCGATGAACTTGCACACCGGCCTGGTCCACTCCTGCGACGTCTATTTTTACAACATCGGCAACAAGACCGGAATCGACACCATCGCCGAGTACGCGGAAATGGCCGGCTACGGCCATAAAACCGGAATCGATCTGCCCGGTGAGGCGGAAGGCGTCGTGCCTTCGACGAAATGGAAGCTGCGCAATTTCCGCGAAAAGTGGTACGCCGGTGAAACCATCTCGGTGGCCATCGGCCAGGGCGCATTGACCGTGACCCCCATCCAGCTTGCCTACGCGATCGGCGGCCTCGCCATGCACGGCGTCTGGTATCGTCCGCATCTGGTCAAGGGCGAAGATCCCGGCGAGCCGCGCCGCGCCAATCTGAATCCCGCCAACGTCGATCGGGTCCTCGACGGCATGTACGGCGTCGTGAACGAAGGCGGGGGAACCGGCGTTTCCGCCGCCATTCCGGGCATTACCATTTGCGGGAAAACCGGCAGCGCGCAGAGAATCTCAAACCAGCTCGCCAAATCCGGCAAAGCCACCAAGGATATGAAGGACAACTCCTGGTTTGTCGCCTTCGCCCCCCGCCAGAATCCGGAGATCGTGGTTGCGGTCCTCTGGGAAAACGCCGAGCACGGCAACCTCTCCGCCCCTATCGCCCGCGACGTGATCAAAGCGTATTTCGACAAAAAAGCGCGCCAGGCAATGCCCAAACCCCAGCAAATGGCGCTCTTCGTCCACTAGAAATGATCCGGAGCCCGCAGGGCCGCGCTCTCCACGCTCGATTCGAGCCCGGCAAGCACCGCTAATTCGGAATCGCCGGCGACTCCGACCTCAGCCGATTCGTCACCCGGCTCACCAGGCGCCGCGGATCGAGCAGATGCTGCGGCCGGAAGCTGCGCTGCGACCATCGCGAACCCGGCTCAAATTCGATCCCCAGAAAATATCCGATCTCGCGAAACACGCAGTATTTCACCTTGCCGAGCAGCTCCCCATTGGGATAGCTGATGCGAAACGCGGTGCCGAGCGGCACCGGCCGGTCCACTTGCAGGCATGCCCCTGAAAGTGAAATGTCCTCCAGATTCGCCACGCCGCGACGCGTCCGCCCCGCCGGATCTCTCCACTGCACGTCCACCAGGTCCGCGCACAACATCCTCGGTTCAATACGCCTGTCCAACATATCTATCCACCTAATCGGCCCGGAGCCGCACGACAATTAGCGGCTCGCCCCGAGGTACTCCCGAATAAATTGCCCTATAGGGATTTAGAGGGTCCTTACTTATGCTAACGCGGTCCGTTGGTACCATAGCGGCCGATGGGAAACTTCGCATATCACCTTCGCCGCCAAAGCGAGAGTGTCCGGCCGCGCGGCGGCGCGAGCATGCTCTTCGTTCACCTTGCGATCATCGCCGTCTTCGGCCTCGTCTTTCCCTGGATGCGTCCGGCCGTTTTTCTCAACCCCGTTGTCACGGCGGCCTATGCCTGCCTGGGACTCCTCTTCGCCGGACCCGCGGCGGCGCAGGCTTTCGGGCTCGAGCGCCCGCGGACAACCCCCGAAGCCTTCGCGCGCGTCGCTCTGGCGACGGCCTACGGCGAGCTCATGTCGGCGCTCGTCCTACTGGCCGCGTTCGCCACCATCTACATCGCTCATCGCTACGCCTTTGCCCCGGATCTGGGAACTTTGCCCGGCGCAATTTTCCTGGGTTTCACCGCTTCGCTTGCCACCGCCAGCCTCGCCGGATGGATCACGCTCTACGCATCGGCGCCGGCCGCGCGCCGCCTGCTGCGCATCGTCTTCCTGCTGCTGCTGGCGCTGTTCTTTTTTCGCTCGGAGTCGTTGCCGGATGTCGCCCCTCAGGCGGCGCTGCTGTGTCTTATCATCGCCGCCGCCGCGCTCTACGGGATCTCCCGCGCCCTGACGAAATCCGCTTCAGAAATTCGCTGACAATCCTACGCCGCCGATCGTTCCGCGGCCAACTCCCGCAGCGACGATTCATACGGCGCTCGCGCAATGCCGCGCTCGGTGACGATCGCGGTGATGTATCGCGCCGGCGTCACGTCGAAGGCGGGATTCTCCACGCCGACATTTTCCGGCGCCACCGGCACGCCGAAGACGTGCGTCACTTCGCTTGCGGCGCGCTGCTCGATCGGAATCTCCGCGCCGGAAGCCGTCTTCAGATCCAGTGTCGAAAGCGGCGCGGCCACGTAAAATGCCACGCCGTTTTCCTTCGCCAGCACAGCCAGCGAATAGGTCCCGATTTTGTTGGCGACATCCCCGTTCGCCGCGATCCGGTCCGCGCCCACCACCACGCACCCGACGCGGCCCGAGTGCAGAAAGTGTCCGGCCATGTTGTCCGTGATCAGTTTCACCGGGATGCCGTCGTGCTGAAGCTCCCAGGCCGTCAGCCGCGCTCCTTGCAGGAACGGCCGGGTTTCATCCGCCAGCACCTCGATTTTCTTTCCCGCCGAAACCGCCGCGCGAATCACCCCCAGAGCGGTCCCGTATCCGGCCGTCGCCAGCGCGCCGGCATTGCAGTGCGTCAGGACCATTTTTCCATCCGGCACCAGAGCCGCGCCATTGCGCCCGATCGCCTGGCAGATTGCGATGTCTTCCAGCCGGATTCGCTGCGCCTCCTCGATCAGCGTCCTGGCGTCGCCCCTGGACCCGGCCCAAACCCGCCGCATCCGCTCAATCGCCCAGAACAGGTTCACCGCGGTCGGACGCGTCGCCGCCAGCGTTGCGCAAACCTCCTCGCAGTCCGCCCCCTCGCGCGCCCCGAGCGCGACCCCCATCGCCGCCGCTACGCCGATCGCCGGCGCGCCGCGAATCACCATCGACCGGATCGCGTCGGCCACCTCGCGATACGTCCGGCAGGTTACGAAAACCTGCTCGCGCGGCAGCCGCCGCTGATCGATCATCACCACGCCCGCCTCGGTCCATTGAATCGTTTCTATCATTCGGAATCAGGGTATTGGGAGCTGCTCATGCCGCCTCCAGCGCCCAATACCCAATACTACCCGATCGTCTGTTCTTCCTCGCTCTGCTGCGCCTGAAAATCAAGCTGCCGCACGCGCTCTTTCGGATTGGTTGAAAGGATTTGATTTTCCAGATCCCGCGGCAAGGGCGGCGGCGGCGCGGTATCCAGATTCACCGTCGGGGCGTCCGCGGGAGCCTGGGGAATCGGCGGAACAAAATCCTTGTGCTTTTTCCGCAAATCGTCGAGCATTTCCCGGATATATTTCTTCATGCCTCAAGCTTGCGGAGGGCCGTGCCCGATCCGCTCCGCCCGAGGCGCGAAATCCCTGAAACGAGAAGAGAAAATTTTTACGGCGTGAACGTCACCGTCAGCAGCCGGTACCACGTATTGCCGCTCAGCACGTCCTTGCCCCAGAATTCGAAATATTTCGTCACCGGAACCACCAGACCGCTGGTGTGAATCGCCGCGCTCAGCGCGCCATTGGCGGGAAGCAGCGTCGTACCGAACCAGACCGGCAGATTCGCCGAATAATCGACCCCGTCGATTTTCATTTGCGTCAACTGCGTCGCCGCTCCGCCCGTTTCCTGCAACTGAAGCGAAAGCTGCCACTCGCCGCCCGCTTCCCCCACCGGATTCGGACTCGCGCTCGCCACCACGTTCGACGCATCGATCCGCATCGTCATCTGAACGTTGATGTACTCGGGCGGCGCGGCGCCGGCCAGAATCGTCACCGTGCCGGCGTAGGTATCGGCGGCGGCGAAATACAGCGGATTCACCGTGATTTCAAGCGCCGCCGGCTGCGACGAAGACACCGTGCCCGAAACCGGCGACAGCGTAATCCAGGGCGCATCGGCGCGCGCGCTCCAGGTCACCGGCGACGCGCTCTGAACCGTCAAATTCACCGTTTGCGTCGCGCCTCCCACAATCTGATGATTCTGCCCGTCAAACTCGACCGCCGTCGCCGACGGCTGTACGATCGTCACCGGAAAATCCTCCAGATATGGCTGCAACCGGAGATACGCATTCGAAAATTTTCCGTATCCGCTGATGCCGCCCGCCGTGCAAAGAAAATCTCCCGGCTCGTCCGGACCGTAGGTCAGCATGCCCACGATCACTCCGGGCGCGCTAAACAAAGGCGAGCCCGAAGAGCCCGGCTCAGTGAGCCCATCGGCCCAGTTGACCAGATGATACAGCGCCGCCGGCGCCAGATCGGTTCCGATGAAAACATCCTGGCTGGGGATCGTCGCGCCGAACGAGATTCGCTTGTAGGAACCCAGCGGATGATGGATGCCGGTGACCGGCGAGCCGATATCGGGATCACCCGTATCCCATCCCGCGAAAACCACCCCGGCGGGAATATTCGGCAGCAGGACCAAACTGAAATCTCCCTGCTCGAACGGCGCCCATGCGACCAGATTCCCGCCGTTCTGCGAATTCAACGTTCCCAAACCATTCGGCGGACCCGAATTGCAGCCGGCCGATTCATAATCCCAGTTGGTTTCAAGCGACCGCGCCGCCGGCTCGTCATGAATGCAATGGCCGGCCGTCAGCAGATACGGCTTGAAGCTGTTGTCGCGCGTGCCCACCGCCGCTCCGGAACAGACAAACGTCCCTTGCTCGGCTCCCTGCGTCTCTTCAAACTGGATGTGCGCGACGGATTTTTTCGCCACCGCCCAATCCGGGTAGCAATTCACATCGAGCTCGCAATAGGCCGCGTAATCCGCGAGCGGCTGCGCCGTCGCGGCCTCGACGGCTTCATGCGCGATCTTGTGCAGATGAAATGGCGGCGCCGGCATTCGCTGGTTCGCCAGAAGCTCGATCGTGGCCTCCTCGCCGCGCACCGTCGCGCTCCAGAAATCGCCGTTGCCATAAGGACCGCGGCCGGTATACGGCCCATCGATCGAATTCCCGGAGTGAATCCAAACCTTCGCCGCGCCCGCGTCGAAATTCGTGAACTCCAGCCGGATTCCCGCCGCCCCGGGGGATTGCAACCGAAGCCGCCACAGCCATCCGCCCGGGATTTGCGTCCACGCGCCGCGATTTAAAAATCCATCGGGAATTTCACGATGAACGCCGATCCGCCGCAGGTGATTGACCACCCCGATTTTGCTCCGTTCGGCCGCCGTTAGTGCGCCCAGAGGAGCGATCGCCGGCGCACTTAGCGCCAGCCTCCGGCTCGGCGGCATTTCGCGCGCGCTCGACACTTCCGGCCTCAAATTCACCGCGGGATCTTTTCGCTGCGCGGCCAGGCTCGCGGCGATGAGGAGAAAAGCGCCGGTCCGATGAAGCATCGCTGTTCCATCGGTCGAACCGGAGAGGAACTTGAGCCCGCCTCTTACATGAAATAATCTTTGACTTTATCGAAAATGCCTTTTTCGCTCGGCTCGTTTTCCGTCGGAAGCAGCTCCCTGAGCTGCTCGAACAGCTTGCGCTGCTCGCGCGTAAGCTTGGTGGGAACGCGCACATCCACGTGAACGTACAAATCGCCGCGGCCGCCGCCATGCACGTGCGGCACGCCCAGACCCTTCAGCTTCACCCGCGTTCCCGGCTGCGCGCCTTCCGGAATTTTCACCGTCTGCAAGCCGTCGAAGGTCAGAAGATCGACCGAAGCGCCTAAGGCCGCCTGCGCCACGTTGACCGGCACGGTGCAATGCAGGTCATTTTCGTGCCGCTCAAACACCGGGTGCTCGGCAACTTTCAATACCACGAACAGATCCCCGGGCGGACCTCCGTTCACTCCCGGCTGCCCCTCGTGCGAGAGCCGCAGTTGCGTGCCGTTATCGACGCCCGCCGGAATATTCACCTTCAGCTTCCGTTCGCGGCGGAGATAGCCTTCGCCTTTGCATTCCTTGCACGGACGGCGGATGATCTGGCCGCGCCCGCCGCATTGCGTGCAGGTGCGGCGCACCGAAAGGAACGCCTGCTGATAAATCACTTCGCCGCGCCCGCGGCACGTGGGACACGTGGTTAAGCCGTCCTCGGGCTCGGCGCCCTTGCCGTGGCACCGGCCGCATTCTTCCAGGCGCGGCACCTGAATATCGGCCGTCAAGCCCCGCATCGAATCCTCAAACGAGATCTCCAGATCGTAGCGGAGATCGTCGCCGCGCTGCGCCCGGTTGCGCCGCTGGCGCGTTCCCCCGCCGAACATGTCCGAAAATCCGAACACGTCGCTTAAAATGTCGCCCAGATCCGGAAACCCGTCGAATCCGGCGCCGCCCGCGCTCGAGGAGATCCCCTGATGCCCGAAGCGATCGTAAGCCGCACGCTTTTGCGGATCGCTCAAAATGCTGTAGGCTTCCGCCGCTTCCTTGAATTTTTCCTCGGCGCTGCGATCCCCGGGATTGCGGTCCGGATGGTACTGCAATGCCAGCTTGCGATAGGCCGCCTTCAGCGCCTGCTCGTCGCACCCGCGCTCGACACCGAGCACCTCATAGTAATCGCGTTTTGCCACGCTCATTTCGACGTTGGCTGCACCGCCACCTTCACCATCGCGGGCCGCAGCAGGCGCCCCTTGAACTTATATCCTCGCTGAAATTCATCGAGGACCGTGTGGTCGGGCGCTTCCTCGGTCTCCACCATGTCTACGGCGTGGTGAATCTGCGGATCAAACGGCTGTCCCTTGGATTCCATCGGCTCCAGGCCCAATTTCTTCAGCGTGTCGTAGAAGCGATTATAGATCAGCTCAATGCCGGCGACGTATTCCTTGTCCGCCGTTTCCACTTTCATCGCGCGCTCGAAATCGTCCAGCACCGGCAGCAGCACTCGCACCGCTTCCATGCTGGCGTACTCAAACAGCTCCACCCGTTCTTTTTCCGTGCGCTTGCGCAGATTCTGAAATTCGGCCTGGCTACGCAGCAGGCGGTCGTGCAATTCGGCCTTTTCGCTGGCGAGCTGGTCGCGCTCCGCCGTCATGGCGGCCAGCGAAGCGGCGGCATCCTGCGTACCACCCTGATCCGGCTGAGTCTTCTCCATATGCTCGATATTATCGACAGACATGAGGGACGGCTCCCCTCCTAGATTAACATCGGACGCCGGAATTTTCGCATCAGATCGCGAAAATCGATCAAATCCTCACGCGGCTCGACAGCGCGCAGCCGCGCAGGTCCGTCCACCGATTCTCCAGCGTGTTCTGCACAAACGTAAGCCGGTCCACGGTAAACCCTCGCGATCCGCTGAACCCTCGCCAGCGCTCGCCGGCGATCTCCACCGCCCCGGGCACCTGTTGCGGTTCCAGATCCTGCGCCAGCGTCACGTGCGGATGATAGGAAAACGGCTCCTCGAAATACAGCGGCCCGCGGTTGAGCGCGTTGTGAAGCCGCTTCAGCTCGTTGTGCCCCGCCTTGATCGACAGATATAAAACCTGCGTCACCGGAAAAACCTCTACCTCACCCAGCTCCACGCGGATCGGCTCAAAGTCGTGCAGCGCCTCCACCAGCTCCCGCCAGCCTTCCTCCGGACTCACGATCAGCGGCCGCGGCGGCAGAACCGTGACGTGCGCCCGCGGCTCGCACTGCGGCACCAGCTCATGACGTAAACGATCGAGAAAACCCGCCAGCGGCTCGGGTAAGTAAGAAACCAGGGCAAAGGAGTTGATCGGACTTCCCTCGCCGTTACAACAGCCCATCTTTGCTTATTCTAACGCGACAGGGCCCGCTTGGCGCGCCGCCGTTTCCGCAAAATTAGATGCCGCGCCCGGCGTTTCCGCTGCCAGCCACCGCGCCTCCTCGAATCCCACGAATTTGCAGATCCGCGGCCCATCCGCCGCTTCCAAAATGTCGCCCACCTGCAACGGCGAACCGGATTCGCGCAGCGCGAAATACGCCGCGTACGGCGAACTCGCCTCCACCTCGCCGCCCGCCGTGTAATCGCGCGGCTTCACCTCCGCCGTCCCGCTGACGTGCGGAGCCGCGCGAAACGCCGCGCGCAAATGATCCTTCAGCCGGTGGATCTTATAACAGGGCATACCGGAAATTATCGCCTAAATCATTTCCCGAAAGAAATGTCTTCGCCGCTTCAAACCCTTCCTCCATCCAGCGCTCGATATTTTCCCGCCTCCATTGCAGCGAATCCCGAAGCGACCCGAGCGGTTCCGGCGTCCCGATCGTCCGCACCTCGATTCCCTCCGGCCGCGGCGGATCGTATCCCGCCACCCGCAGGAACCCCGACGCCAGCGGCCGCAGCCACTTCGCCGGAAGGCGCGACAGCACGTTCAACGCGACGATCCGCGTCGCGCCCAGCTCAATCGCCGCCCACACCGGTACCGGATTCAACAACCCTCCGTCGCAATACCAGCGCGCACCGATCCGGTACGGCCGCAGCACCAGCGGGACCGCGCAGGACGCCGCCAGATGCCGCCACGTCACCTCCTCGCCCCAAAAAATTTTCGGCTTCATCCGCATCGCGTCCGTAAGCACCACCGCGTAGTTCTCCACCGCCGGGTAGCGAGCCATCAGCCCGCGAATCGTATCCGGCAGCCGGCGCAGCGAGCCCGTCTCCGGACGCCGCCAGAACTCCAGCAGATCCCCGGGCAAAGCGCCGCCCGCGATCGCGTATCCGTTCAGCGATCCCACCGAGGCGCCCACCACCAGATCCGGATGAAAACTCGCCGCCAGCGCCCGCCACGCTCCCGCCTGCCAGGCTCCGAACATCCCCCCTCCGGATAATACCAGCGCCGTTTTTCTCCTATCGCTCATCGCCTCGCTTGCGGCTCCTTTTACAATAAGAGCGTAACCGCTTCAATGGAAGATTTCGATCCCAATCGTTATGGCGCGGCGGTGGTTCGCCTTCTCGCCCTCGACGCCAATGGCAAACGCCTCATCCCGCTCACCTGCGGCGGCTGCTCCAGCCCCGAAGCCTCGCAAATCCTGAAGACGCTAACCGCGGCCGATCTGTTGCCGGACGCGCCCAATCGCGAAGCCGCGCTCGCCGGACTCTGGCTCTATTTTTCCTGCTTCGAGGAAGCCCACCAGATCGCGCAGGACTCCGGCTCGCCCGATTGCGAACTGTGGCACGCCATTCTCCATCGCCAGGAACCCGACGCCGGAAACGCGGCATACTGGTTTCGTAAGGTGGGAACCCATCCCATTTATCCGGCCTTGGCGCGTCAGGCCGCCAGAATTCTTGAAAGCTATCCCGGCGCGGAGTTTCGCGCCGGACGCTGGGATCCGTTCGCCTTCATCTCCTTTTGCGAGCGGGCGCGCGCCCAGCCCGGATCGGCGCAGGAGCGCGCGGCCCTTGAAATCCAGCGCGCCGAGTGGCAAATCCTGTTCGATCATTGCGCGAGGCCGCGGTGAACGCGCGCTGGTTCCTCGCTCTGGCCGGCCTCATCGCCGCCGGCGGCCTCGCCTGGGGACTCGCCCGCTGGCGAGCCCAGCCACCCCAAGTGCGCTTCGTTCGCGTCACCCGCCAGGACGTCCATAGCTCGGTCGCCACCAACGGCAAAGTGGAGCCGATCGAATGGGCCGTCGCGCGCGCCGAACGCCCCGGACCCGTCGAAAAAATCCTGATCCATCTGGGCCAGCAGGTCGCCAAGGGCCAGCCCCTGGTGGAGCTCGATTCCACCGAAGCCCGCGCCAATCTTCTCGCCGCTCAGGCCCGCATCGCCCAGGCCCAGGCCGACCTCAGCATCATCGATCACGGCGGCCGCGCCACCGACCTCGCCGAGATTCAGAACGGCCTCGCCAAGGCCCGCTTCGATCTCGATCAAGCCCGGCAAAATTACGAAACCGAGCAGCGCCTGGCCGCCAAAAACGCCGCTACCGCGCAGGAAGTAAACGCCGCCAAAGCGCGCCTCGAGGAAGCCAATTTGCAGATCCAGTCGCTCGAGCGGAAACGCGCCGCGCTCGCCAGCACTGCCGATCGCGCCGCAACCGAAGCGCGCCTAAATGAGGCCCAGGCCGCCGCCCGCGTCGCCGAAGCGCAGATCCATCAGAGCATCATCCCCGCTCCGGTCGCCGGCGTCGTTTATCAATTCGATTTGAAACCCGGCGCTTACCTCAACGCCGGCGACGCCGTCGCCTCCATCGGCCGTATGGATCAGGTCCGCGTCAACGTCTACGTCGATGAGCCCGATCTCGGCCGCGTCAAGAAAGGAATGCCGGTCCTGATCACCTGGGACGCGCTGCCCGGTCATCAATGGGAAGGCGACGTGGATCGCACCCCTACCGAGGTGCAGGCGCTCGGCACGCGCCAGGTCGGCGAAGTCGTCTGCGTGATCCGCAATCCCGATCGCGATCTGCTTCCCGGAACCAACGTCAATGTCGAAATTCGCGCCCAAACCGTCGAAAACGCGCTCAGCGTCCCCAAGGAAGCGATTCGCACCGAGCACGGCCAAAGCGGCGTCTATCTTCTGGTCGGCGATCATGTCGAGTGGAAGAAAGTTTCCCTCGGCCTCGCCAACACCACGCGCACCCAAATCGATGGCTTGAAAGAAGGCGACGCCGTGGCGCTCTACACCGATCGCGACCTGCACGACGGCATGGTGGTCAAGCCCGTTTTCTTGGAATAACCGCCTTACGCTTGGCGCGCCGCGCGGCAGATCGCCGCCACGCTCGCCTCGACGTCTTCCTCCGTCGTCGCCCAGCATGACACGCTGATCCGCATTGCCGCTCGCCCACGCCATTCGGTCCCGCCGCACCAGCAGGTCCCATCCTCCTGCACCGCTTGAATCACGCGCCGCGTTTTTTCATCCCCGCCGAACGACACCAGCACCTGATTCAGCCCCACCTCGTTCAAAATCTCAAACCCGGCATCGCGCAGCCGCTCCGCAAAGCGCGCCGCGTGCCGGCAATTCCGCTCGATCATGTCCGCCAGGCCGCGCCGCCCCAGCGATCGCAGCGCGGCCCAAATCTCCACCCCGCGCGCCCGACGCGACGCTTCCGGAGTATAAAGCGCCGGCTCGCGATGCTCCGTCATCGCCAGATACGCCGCGCTTAACGCCATCGCCGCGCGCAGATGTTTTTCCTCCCGCACGAACGCGAGCCCGGAATCGTAAGGAACATTCAGCCACTTGTGGCCATCCGTCGCCCACGAATCCGCCAGAGCAAAGCCGTTCATCAGATGCGCTCGCTCCGGCGCCGCCGCTGCCCACAATCCGAACGCGCCATCGGCATGCACCCACGCCCCGCCCTGCCGCGCGCGCTCGCAAATTTCCCGCGCCGGATCGAACGCTCCGCTATTTACATTGCCCGCCTGAAGGCACACCAGCGTCCGCTCATCGAGTCCCGGCAGAAGTTCCGCCCGCATCCGGCCCTGATCGTCCGCCGGAATCGAAACCACGCGCCCCCGCCCGAAACCAACCAGCGCCAGCGCCTTCAGCAGCGAAACATGCGCCTCCGCGCCCACGATCACCCGAATCTCCGGCGCGCCGAACAGCCCGCGATCCTCCGCGTCCCACCCGGCCCGTTCGAGCAGCGCGTGTCTGGCCGCCGCCAGCGCCGTGAAATTCGCCATCGTCGCCCCGGTCACAAAACTCACGCCGCAATCGGCGGGAAAACCGAAAATCTCGCGCAGCCAATCCGCCGCGATCTCCTCGATTCGCACCCCGGCGGGCGACTGGCTGAACAGCGCCGCGTTCTGATCCCACGCCGCCGCCAGCCAGCTCGCCGCCATCGCCGCCGGCAGCGACCCGCCGGTCACAAACCCAAAATAACGCCCGCCCGTCGAAGCCATCGTGGCCGGCGACGCCGCCTCGTCAAGCATCGCCAGCACGCTTTCCTCGCCGCAGGGATTGTCGCCCAGCGGCGCCGCCAGCGCCTCCAGCCCCCGAATCTCTTCGGCCGTGGGCGCCACGCGCCGCCGCCCGACCCCTCGAACATAACGCGCCGCGCGCGCCGCCGCGTCCTCCATCAGACTGTCTGTCATGACAGCGATCCTCGAAACAGGATATTTCGATTATCGATGCAGCACGCGCCGCCGCATGTCCGGCCAGAACTCGCGCAGCACGTTGAACCCGGCGTCGCTCACCACGTTGATTCCGAATTTATCAAAGGTGTCGCCCGCGCTGCGGCTGCCCGAAGGATAATACAGATTTCCGAGCGAGGCCGCGATCAGATTGCCCTCGATTTCGGAATTATTGAAGCGCAATTTCCCCGCGTCGGTCTTGGTGATCAGCACGCGGCTCATCGCGTACGCCGCCCGCCGCCACTTGCTGCCCCCGCCCATCCGGAAATAGCGCGGATCTTCATGCAGCAGCGTCGGCAGAACGCCTTCGCTCAGATACGAGCTGACCGCGCCATCGGCGAACGTCGCGCCGTAGCGCTTGGCATACGCCGCGCCGCCCTGCTTCCATTGCGGATACGTGTTCTGCGCCTGATACACGCCCGCGTACACCCCGGCGATCACCCAGTTGAAAGGATCGAACGTGTCGTGATTGGCTTGAATGAATTTCTGACCCGGCGTCAGCGGCCCATGGCTTTTCGACGGATCGTTCACCGTCATGTAATTCGGCACGACGCCCAGGATGTGTTTTTCGTCTTTCGACCGCGCCGATTCGATCGCCACGTCGTTCTTCGCCTCTGTGCCGTCCGGGGGCTGGGCGCCCGCCGTTCCAACAAAAAACAGGGCCGCCAGCAGCTTACCCATTCATCCGTCAGACGGCGCCGCGTAGCCGAAAGTGTACACCGCCATGCTATTTCGACAGCTCCCGCCGCATATTTTCAAGCGATTGCTGCATTGTAACGCTACTTGCCGCCGGATTCAGCTCGTCGACGTACGGCTTTTGGCATATTTCGGCGAATAACGGCACCAGCTCCGGATCGCGCCACCCGCGCCGCGCCTCCTCCAGCATGATCTCGACGGCGTGCTGATGGGTGAACGCCGGCTTATACGGCCGCGCCGTGGTGAGTGCGTCGTAAATGTCGGCCACTTGCAGAATTCGCGCCAGCAGCGGAATTTCTTCCCCCGCCAGCCGGTCCGGATAACCCGTCCCGTCCCAGCGCTCATGATGGCTGCGGATGATCGGCAGCACCGGCGCCAGCGTCTTCATCGGCCGGCAGATCTCCTCGCCGCGAATCGTGTGCAGCCGCATCGCCTGCCACTCCTCGTCTGTCAGCAGCCCGCGCTTGAACAGAATCGAATCCGGAATCCCGATCTTGCCGATATCGTGCAAATATCCGCCGCGATAGAGCGCAAGCTGATCCTGTCGCGGCAGACCCAGCGCGCGGCCGAGCGCGATGCTGTAGCTCGCCAGCCGCTCGCAATGCATGCCCGTGTATTTATCGCGATGCTCCACCGATTGCGCCAGCGCAACAGAATCGTCTCGGCTTCTTCAAGCGAATCGATCAGGGCTTTATTGCGCAGCATGGCGCGAACGCGCGACCGTACGATGCTTGGCTGCAGCGGCTTGAGCAGAAATTCGTCGGCGCCCGATTCAATGCCGGCCACTTCGTTTTCCGTGCCCTGAACGCTGGTGGTCATCAGAATCGGAATCAACTGCGTTTTGCGGTCGTTCTTGAGCATCCGGGAAAATTCGGGTCCGGACATCTCCGGGATCACCAGATCGATCACCACCAGGTCGATTTTTTCGCGCTCCAGAATCGCCATCGCCGCCGAGGGCCGTTTCGCTTCGAAAATTCGATAATTTGCCGTTTTGAGAATGGCTTTGAGCAGACGCCGGTTCAGGTCGACGTCATCGACGATCAGGATCGCGGGCGCCTGCGCGGCGTCCTCCAGCACGCTTTCCCATCGCGGCACGTGCATGTCCGGCCGCAGAATAATCAGTTCCTTCGCCGCGGGTTTCTTAGTCTGGATCGCCACGCCTGATTACTTATCGGCGGCAAGTTAGGAAAAATTTATTTCAAGTACCGGGTGAGAATACTTAGAACATAGGCCTTGGTCTCGGAGATATCAGGCGCCCCGCCCGATTCATCGACGCGCCGCGCGCCGGCGTTATAGGCACTGAGGGCTTTAGTAAGGTCGCCGTCGTAGCGATCGAGCAGTTGTTTCAATAACTTACTGCCCGCTTCCAGGCTTTGCCTGGCATCGAACGGATCGTCCACCTGAAACTGCGCCTGCGTCTGCGGCATAAGCTGCATCAGCCCTTCGGCGCCCTTGCTCGATACCGCGCACGGCCGGAAGCCCGACTCCTGGCGCGCCACTTCCCGGACCAGATTCTTATCAATCCCCTGCTTTTGCGAGGTTTCGTCGATCATTTTGGACAATTCCGCAAGCGGAATCGGATCGCACCCGGCCGATGCTGGCCGCGGCGCGGTCCAGGGGATCGAAACGCCCGCCGCTTCCGCCTGCCGCTGCACGGAGGCGCGCTGCTGCGCGAGCGAATTTTCCATCGCCGCGCGAATCCGCTCAGCATCCTGGATCAGAAAAAGCAAAACCCACGTCATATGCAATTGTTCGGCGGAAACCCGTCTTGTACTTACGCCGGAGAAATCCGTAGCGGCGGAAGTGATAGAATAAATTCGGTTTTTTTAAAATTAGCCTGATATGCGGAAAACGCGGCTGTTTTGCGCGGCGATCCTGGCCGGCTCGATCGCTCTTTCGGCGCCGGGCGATGCCGCCATCGAGCAGCAGTTCGCCCGCATTGTTCGCCCTTTTATCGCGCAATATTGCGCCGCCTGCCACGGCGGAGCGTCGGCCGCCGCCGGCTTCGATCTGAAATCGTATTCGACTGTCGCCATGGTCGCGCAGGATTACGTGCGCTGGGGCACGGTGATCGACAAGCTTTCCTCGCAAAAAATGCCGCCCAACGGCATGCCCCAACCGGGCGCCGATCAGCGCCGCGCAGTGATCTCCTGGATCCAAGCCATGCGCCTGAATGAAGCGCGCAAAAACTCCGGAGATCCCGGCCCGGTGCTGGCGCGCCGGCTCAGCAACGCCGAGTACAACTACACCATTCGCGATTTGACCGGCGTCGATCTTCGCCCGGCGCGCGAATTTCCCGTCGATCCCGCCAATCCGGCGGGTTTTGAAAACTCAGCCGAATCGCTTTCCATGTCGCCGACGCTGCTCCAGAAATATTTGCAGGCGGCGCGCGAGGTGGCCGATCACATGGTGCTCACTCCCGATGGAGTGAGCTTTGCGCCCTTTCCGATGCTGGTCGAAACCGATCGCGATCGCTATTCGATCGAGCGCATCGTGAAATTTTACGAAGCCCAGCCCACCGATTACGCGGATTATTTTGAAGCGGCGTGGCGCTACCGGCGCCGGCGCGAATTGGGAAATTCCGCGGCGACGCTCGACTCCATCGCCGCGGAGGCGAGAATCAGCGCGAAGTATTTAAAAACGCTGTGGTTGCTGCTTGAAGAACCAGCGGAGGCGGCGCGCGGCGAAGTGGGACCGATCGCGAAATTGCAAAGCATGTGGCGCGCGCTGCCTTCGCCTGCAAATGCGGCCAATTTGCGCGAAAAATGCATCGAAATGCGCGATTTTGTAGCGCGAATCCGCCGCGATACGTCGCTTCAGTTCGCCGCTCCCCTGGTGCGCGGTCTGCCGCCCGGATCGCAGCCCTTGCTTCATTTTAAAAATGAACAATACGCATCTCATCGCCGGGAATCGGACCCGAACGCGCTGCGCTACGACGACGAGCCCGCCCCCGACGCTCCGCGCATTCCCAAATATCCCGGCCTGCATCAGGAAGCGGCGCCGCGCTGGGCCGCGATGATGCGGAATTTTCAGCTCGACGATCCCGATTTAGCCGTGCCACGCGGCGAATTCGCGCGCTATCAGGCGTCGTTTGCGCGCTTCGCCTCGATATTCCCGGACGCGTTTTACGTCAAGGAACGCGGCCGCTATTTTCCGGACGATTCCGAAGATAAGGGCCGCCTGCTGAGCGCGGGCTATCACAACGTGATGGGATATTTTCGCGACGATCAGCCGTTGATGGAGCTGATCCTCGATGAAAAAGGCCAGCGGCAACTCAACCGGCTGTGGGACGAATTCGATTTCATCGCCGATTACACCGCGCGCACCTGGATTCAATATTTCGACAATCAAAGCGGCGAGGTGGCGGGCAAAGGCGCCGAATCCGGCACGCCGCGTCCCGCCGGTAAAGCCATCACCGATCCGGAAATGATTTTCGCACTGCGCGACGCCTATATCGCCAAGGCGAAGTCGAATCCGCAAAACGACCCCATCGCCGTCGAAGCGATTCGCCGGCACTTCGACGGCATCAACGCGCAGATGCGGCGCATCGAAAAAATGCGGCGCGACGCCGAGCCCGCGCATTTAAAGTTTCTTCTCGACTTCGCGGCCCGGGCGTACCGGCGGCCGCTTTCTTCCGCCGAAGGCGAGAGCCTTCTCGCCTACTACCATCAACTTCGCAAAGAAGACGAGATGACGCACGAACAGGCGATGCGCGAATCGATCGTCGATATTTTGATGTCGCCCGATTTTTGTTTCCGCCTGGATCTTCTCGATCCGGCGCCGCAAACACCGCTGCGCCGCGTTTCAGCCAAGAGCGCCGTGCCGGTCCGCCCGCTTTCGGCGTACGCGCTGGCGAGCCGTCTGAGTTACTTCCTGTGGTCCACGATGCCCGATCAGGAACTGCTCGATCTGGCGGCGTCGGGCGAGCTGGAAAAGCGCCGCGCGCTGCTGGCGCAGGTCCGGCGGATGCTCAAAGACGATCGCGCGCGCGGTTTTCTCACCGAATTTGCCGGAAACTGGCTCGACTTCCGCCAGTTCGAGGATTTTAACGGCGTCGACCGCCAGCGCTTTCCGATGTTCGACAACAATCTGCGCCAGGCGATGTTCGAGGAGCCGGTGCGATTTCTTCAGGACGTGATGGTGAATGATCGCTCCCTGCTTGATCTCCTCTACGGCGACTATACGTTCGTGAATCCGGTGCTCGCAAGGCATTACGGAATGCCCGCTGTTCCCGGCGGCAACGATCATTGGGTTCGCGTCGACAATGCCAGCCGGTATCATCGCGGCGGGCTGATGGGAATGGCCGTTTTCCTCACGGAAAGTTCTCCGGGGTTGCGAACCAGCCCGGTGAAGCGCGGCTATTGGGTGGTGCGGCGCGTGCTTGGCGAAGTGATTCCGCCGCCGCCGCCGGTGGTTCCCGAACTGCCGGCCGATGAGTCCAAATCCGCGCTGCCGATTCGCGACGCGCTGGCCGAGCATCGAAAAAATCCGCTGTGCGCCTCCTGCCACGCGCGATTCGACGGATTCGGCCTGGCGTTTGAAGGCTACGGTCCGGTGGGGGAAGCGCGAACCCATGATCTGGCCGGGCGTCGGGTGGAAACGGACGTGCAGTTGCCCGATGGCGCCGAAATCGACGGGCTGGCCGGCGTCGAGCAGTACATCCGCGAGCATCGCCAGAAGGATTTCATCGATAATTTCACGCGAAAACTGCTGAGTTTCGCGCTGAGCCGGTCTCTGATGCTTTCCGACGAGCCGTTGGTGCAGCGCATGGAAACGCGGCTGGCCGCGACGGGCTACCGTTTTTCCACGCTAGTGGATATGATCGTAACCAGCCCGCAGTTTTTGGATCGGCGAAGGAGCGAAGAAACATCGACGCGGAGGAAAGCGGATTAACCATGTCGCGAAAATCTTCTCTTTCGATTTCCCGCCGGGCGGTTTTACGGGGCGCCGGCGTTACCATGGCGCTGCCCTGGCTGGAATCTTTTTCGGCGCTGGCCGATGCCCACACGCCGGAGGTCTTTCCAAAAAGATTCGCGGTGCTGTTCATGGGCAACGGCATCAATGAAAATCACTGGAGCGCGCAGGGCGAAGCCGGGGATCTGAAGCTGAGCAAAACGCTTTCGGTGCTGGAGCCGATCCGCGAAAAAATCAACGTGATCGACGGCCTGTTCAACAAGAACATGACGGGCCAGGGGATTCATCCGGCGCAGACCGGCGGCCTGCTCACCGGCACGCACATTCAGAAGGGCGCGATGATTCATTCCGGCGTTTCGGTAGATCAGAAGATCGCCGATTGGACGGGCCAGGAGACGCCGATTCCCAGCCTGGTGCTCGCCTGCGAGCAGCCGATGACCGGCTATCACGAAACGAATTTTTCGCTGGCCTACAGCTCGCACATCTCCTGGCACAGTCCGGATTCGCCGGTGCCGGTGGAGGTTTATCCCTCGCTGGCCTTCGATACTTTGTTTGAAAATCGCGGCAATCTGCGCAATTTGAGCATCCTGGACCGGGTGAAGGATCGGGCCGAAGCGCTGACGCGGCAAGTCAGCTCCGGCGACCGGATGCGGCTGGACGAATATCTTTACAGCGTTCGCGAAGTGGAGACGCGGGTCGAAGGGATGCGCAAGAGTTTTGAAAAAGCGCACGACGCGGCGAAGGGCGCAAACCGCCCGCTGTTCACGATGGAGCGTCCGGCCAACGGGATGCCCGAGGATTTTCGCGAGCACACGCGGCTGATGTGCGACCTGATCGCCATCGCGTTTCAAACCGACAAAACGCGTGTCGCGTCGCTGCTGCTGGCGCGCGATTTATCGGCCTGCTACTATCCTTTCCTCGATGTGCGCGAGGGCCACCACGCCGCTTCCCACAACAATCTTTCCGACGGCTACGAACGGATCGCGCGTTTTCATCTGGGGCAGTTTGCGTATCTGGCGCGGAAGCTCGACGAGATGCCGGAGGGCGATGGGACAGTGCTCGATCATTCCTGCCTGATGTGGCTGTCGAATTTGTGGTCGGGACGCAAGCACGATAACTCGCGATTGCCGCTGGTGCTGGCGGGCGGGCTGGGCGGTACGCTGAAGACCGGCCGGGCGCTCGATTTTACGCGGCGGCCGGATGAGGAGCGAAAGATGTGCAGCCTGTTTCTGGCGATCATGGACCGGATGGGACTGAAGCTCGACCGCTTCGGGGATGCGGATACGAGACTGGAGATTTGAAGGAAACATCATTTCGGGGACTTTAACGCGTCGATTCGTGTTTCGATTATGCGCGAATCATTGAAATTTTCGGCGCGGCGGAAAAAATCGGGAGCCATTTCAAAAGCGCGCCGCGGGATGAAGCCGACGAGTTGGCAGGAGCGCACGGGAGCTGCGGCGGCGATGGCCTGATAGACCCGCTCGAGCGGCGTTTCCGCGAAATTGGTGAAATTGATGGCCACCTGCGCGCAGCCGCGGGAGGGAAGATAGCGGCCGATCGCCTTGACGAACGGGAACCCGCCCGAGGATTCGCGGATTTTACGCGCGATCGCTTTGGCGGTTTCAAGATCCGTGGTGGCCAGATCGACATTGAAGGCGATCAGAAAGCCGCGCGCGCCGACGATGGATGCGCCCGCGGTGGCATGCGCCCGCGAGTCGCCGAGATCGGGCGGGCGGCCGTCGAACCCGGGGCGGCGCACGTTTTCCAGCCGCTGCCGCCCGGGGATTTTCGCCGCCGCTTCGTAAAAATAAACCGGCACGCGGAAGCGCCGCCAGATTTCTTCTCCGGCGCGATTGGCGAGGGCGACGCATTCTTCCATGGTCGATCCCTCGAGGGGAACGAATGGAATAACATCAGCCGCGCCGACGCGCGGGTGCACGCCCTGATGCGCCGTCAGATCGATCAATTCGGCCGCCCGCCCGGCGCCGCGGACGGCGCCTTCGAGCACGGCGTGGGGGTCGCCGGCGAAAGTCACGACGCTGCGGTTGTGATCGACGTCGGACTCCCAGCCGAGCAGCAGCACGCCGGCGCCGGCGATGGCCTCGACGATGGCGCGTATTTTTTGCTCATCGCGGCCTTCGGAAAAGTTAGGGACGCATTCGATCATGATGGGGCGGGCCGGATCGCCTGTACGATCATAAGAATGGAGCAAAGCAAAACTCAAGATGTGATCTCGCGCGGAGCGTTCAGCGCCGGAGAGCGATGTACCGCGTTACCAGCGGGCCTGGTCGCGGATCGCGCTGGCCAGACGCTTGCTCACCACCGCTTCGAATCCGTTGGACATGATCAGCAGCCAGCGCTTGCTCGATAACGGCGAGATGCGACGGATGTGATCGGTGTTGATGATGGTGCGGCGATGGATGCGGCGGAAGCGCGGCTGCTCCAATTTTTCCTCAATGGCCTTGAGCGGCGGATCGGCGAAATAGCGCTGCGACACGGTGATCAAATGCACCAGCTCGCCTTCGGCCTGAAAGGCGACGATCTCTTTGGGGTCGAGCAGATAGAGATTCTCGCCGCGGCGGCCGATGATTTTTTTGGGCGGCGCCGGAGCGGCGGGACTGGCGCCCTTCAGGTGGCGGCCGGCCTTGAGGATGGCCCTTTCCAGGCGCTCGCGCCGCACCGGCTTCAGCAGATAATCGACCGCGCCGACATCGAAGGCCTCGAGCGCGTGATTTTCGAAGGCGGTAACGAAAATGATGGCGGGCTTTCGATCCCGCCGCAGATTGCGGACCACGCTGAGGCCGTCCAGCTCCGGCATTTGAAGATCGAGCAACACGATATCCGGATCGGTTTCGAGAATTTGCGCCAGCGTTTCGGCGCCGGTCGAGGTTTCGGCCGCGACCTGAAGCGAGGGGATGGATTCGACGTGCTCGCGCAGAATCTGGCGGGCGATGGGCTCGTCGTCGGCGATCAGAACCTTCACGACGACACCGCCTCGGCGGCGCGCATCGAGCTCATGGACGAAGCGGGAACGGAAAAAGCGACGGCGGCGCCGCGCGAATCCGAATCGATGCGCAGCCGCGCCGCGGGGCCGTAGCAGAGCTGGAGGCGGCGGGTGACGTTGTCGAGTCCGACGCCGGATTTGGAGCGCGCGGGCGCGAATCCGCCGCCGGTGTCGCGAACCGTAATTACCAGATCGCCGCGCGAATCGAAGGCGGCGTTCAATTGCACCAGGCCGCCTTGGGGTTTGGGTGCGATCCCGTGCTTTACCGCGTTTTCGACCAGCGGCTGGATGGAAAGAATCGGGATGGGCGCGTCGAGGGCGCTCTGTTCCACCTCGATTTCGACGCGCAGTTTTTGGCCGAGCCGCAATCGTTCGACATCGAGGTAGGCCTTGACGATGTGCAGCTCCTCCTCCAGGCGCGAGAACGTTTTCTGCGTTTCGAGGAAATAGCGGAAAATATCGGCGAGATTGAGGACGGTATCGCGCGCGCCGCGGGCTTCGCGCGGGATGATGCCATAAAGGGTGTTCAGCGCGTTGAACAGGAAATGGGGATGAATCTGCGATTGCAGGGCGCGCAGCTCGGCTTGCGCCACCAGTCGCCGCATCTCCGATTCGCGGTACTGTTCGATTTGTTCCTCGATGAGGGCGGCGGCGCGGCCCAGGGCCTGCAAATCCTCGCTCAGATAGCGCCGGCCGCCGGACCGCCGGCCGAGGAGGATGTAGCGCGCGCCGGAGGGGATGCGCAGGCGGGCCGCCACCTCGAAGCCGCGTTGCTCCAGTTCGGCACGCATTCGCGGCAGCTCGGAAACCAGCACGGGACGGCCGAGATCGAGATCGGGGAGATTGGGATCGTCGCTCAAGGCCGCTTCCGCGCCCATGAAGCGGCCGAGCTCGCGAGCCGCCGATTCCAGATAGGCGGCCTCCTCGCGCACCGGCGCTTTCAGGCGATCCAGCAGATGGTTCAAATCGGGCTGGCGAAAAACCAGGTGCGTCATCAGGCTTTGCAGGCGCGATCGCAGCAGGGCGAACACGATCAGGGCCAGGCAGATGGCGGCGAGCAGCATGGCCTGCGCGAACGGCGTCTCCGGCGGCGGCGCCAGGCCAGCTCGCCAGGCGACCACCGCGCCGAAGGTGAACAGGGCCGCCAGCAGAACGTTGGCGAGGAATCGCAGAAAGGCGTCCAACAGGACGAAGCGATAATCCTGAAGCAGCACCAGCAAAGCCAGCGGGATCGCGGCGTGGTGAAAGGCCAGCTCGCGCGACCAGACCTGATTCAAGTGGGCGCTGCGCAGGTGGACGAAGCTCATGGCCAGAAGGAACAGCGACATGGTGCCGATCAGGCGCGAAGTCAGGACGCCGCGGTTCTCATCGAGCGAGGCGAATAATCGCAACGCCGCGATGACGGTAAACGCGCCGTAGCCGATGGTGATGAGCGCCAGCCCCAGGCGATGATAGGCGGGGTTGCCGGCGGCAAGCTCGCTTAAATGAAGCGCGATGCAAACCGCGCTGAGGGCGTAGCCGAGCGTCACCAGCAGGCGGAAGCGCGCGCGCAGGCACAAATCAAACAGGACGGCGGGCAGCAGGCTGAGCACCGAAAATCCGATCGCGACGGTGACGCTGGTGAAAACGTCCGCCGCCGAATTGGCGGCCAGCACGATCAGCGAGGCGAGATTCCAGAGCAAAGCGAGAGCCGCCGCCAGCATCGCCTTGCCGCTGCCGGGCAGACGGCGCGAGGCGCGATCCTGAATCAGCAGATAAAGGAAAATGCCGAAAATCAGGACTCCGGCCGAATGTCCCAGCGTATTGACGAGCAAGGACTCATTCACGTCCCAATCATATAATTTGGAGATGCGGGAGGGGCGAACCGGGCGGCGCGGAGGCCACATCCGGCGCGCGCCGGATGTGACACAATAAAGACACACCACGGTTTTTCCTCAAATGAGCCAGTCCAATCTCAGCGATCCGGCCGAATCCACGTCTACGGAATCCTCTTTCGGCGAAATTCTTTCTGAATTCGAACATTCGCACCAGCACGGGGGCGAGGCGGTGGAAGGAACGGTCGTCTCGGTTAGCTCCGACGCCGTCTTCGTCGATATCGGCCGCAAAATGGACGGCGTGCTCGCGCCCGATCCGGCGCATCCGCTGAAAGCCGGCGACAAGCTGCTGGTTTCCATCCGCGGGCGCGACGAGCAGGGCAACTACACGCTCTCGACCATCAAGATCGAGACGCCGCGCGACTGGAGCGGCCTTGAAGCCGCCTACGCGAGCAAGAAAACGATCGGCGGCACGGTGCTCGAAGTGGTGAAGGGCGGGCTGCGGGTCGATGTCGGCGTGCGCGCGTTCATGCCCGCATCACGCAGCGGCGCGCGCGATCAGGCGGAGATGGAAAAACTGGTCGGCCAGCCGATCGAGTGCCGGATCATCAAGCTCGATACGGCGTCGGAGGACGTGGTGGTCGATCGCCGCGTCGTGCTGGAGGAACGCGAGAAGCAGGCCAGGGAAGAAGCGTTCGCGCGGCTTCAGGAAGGCGACGTGGTCCGCGGCACGGTGCGCATGGTGACGGATTTCGGCGCGTTTATCGACTTGGGCGGCGTGGATGGATTGCTTCACGTCTCCGATATGTCCTACCAGCGCGGCATCAAACCATCCGACCTGGTCGCGCCAGGCGAGTCGATCGAGGTGAAAATCCTCAAGATTAATCGCGAAACTCGCAAAATCGCGCTGGGATTAAAGCAACTGGGTCCGGACCCGTGGAGTCTGACTGCTCAAAAATATCCGCAGGGCGCGCGGGTCAAGGGAAAAGTCACGCGAGTCGCCGATTTCGGCGCGTTCGTTGAACTGGAGCCGGGGATCGAGGGATTGATTCACGTTTCGGAAATGTCGTGGACGCGGAAAAACGTCAAGCCCGAAAACATTGTGAAAGTGGGCGACATGGTTGAGGTGGTAGTGCTCGGCGTCAATCCGGCGGAGAAGCGCATCGCCCTGGGATTGAAGCAGGCGCTTGGCGATCCGTGGGAAGAGGCGGTGAAGAAGTATCCGGTGGGCGCGGTGGTCGAAGCGGCGGTGACGAGCCTCGCAAAATTCGGCGCGTTCGTCGATCTGGGCGAAGGCGTCGAAGGCATGATCCACATCGGCGACATCAGCCGGTAAAAGCGGTTGAATCATCCCAACGAAGCGTTGAAGGTCGGCGAGCGGGTGAAGGCGCAGGTGCTCGAAGCGGATAAAGAACGCCGCCGCATCCGGCTGGGGATCAAGCAACTGGAGCCGACCAGCATCGATGAATACATCGCCGAGCACAAACCCGGCGATTCGGTCAGCGGCCGCATCGTCGACGTCTCCGGCAATCGCGCCAAGGTGGAGCTGGGCGAAGGTGTGTTTGCGACATGCAAACTCACCGAGCAAAGAGGGCCAGAGAGTACCGCGGCGCCGGGCAAGGCGGATGTGTCGGCGCTGGGCGCGATGCTCGCCGCCAAGTGGAAAGCGGGTGCGGGGACGCAGTCGGCTTCCGAGGCGCCGAAGGCCGGACAGGTCCGCAGTTTTCGCATCGCCGCGATCGATCCGGGGCAGAAAAAGATCGAATTGGATTTAGCCTAAGCTTCAGCGAATCGCCATGCGCGGCTGAAACGCGGGAAGCGCATCTTCCCATTGATTGTCCGTCAACTGCCGGAGCCCGCTTCCATCGGGGTGCATCGCGAATAATTCGCCATAAGGCTGCGGTCCGCTGTCGAGGACGAACGCTTCGTCCTTCCATCCCAGACGGGAGCTGCTGAAAACGATCCACTGCCCGTCCGGCGACCAGATTCCGTGCGCGTCGTTACCGCCCGTCTGTGTCAGCCGGCGCGCGCCGGAGCCGTCCGGCCGGATGGTATAAATCTCAAAATCGCCGTCGCGGAAGCTGGTGAATTCGATGAGATCCCCTTTCGGCGACCATGCGGGAAAATTGTCGTATTCCGTGGTGAGCTTGGTGACGTTGCCGTTTTCCAGATCCACGATCCGCAGACCCTGCTCGGACCCGGCCACCCGGAAAACGATCCGCTTTCCATCCGGTGACCAACTTGGAAAGCCGGCATTGCCTGGTCCCTCGGTTACCTTCCGGAACCCTGTTCCGTCCGCATTCACCATCGCGATCACGGCCGGCTTGGCGTGGCCGCTAAAATAGGAGCCGACCCCGAAGGCGATGGTTTTCCCGTCCGGCGACCAGCTCGGGAACGCCACCTGCGGGCCTTTGCTGTCGTAAATAATTCGGCCATTTCCGCCCTTTGCATCGAACATCTGGAGGCCCGGTTCGATCGACACGACGAAGCGGTCTCCGGCGGGCGACCACGAAGGAAAATCGCCGGTGCGATACAGCGAAAAGCCGGGATCGCGGCTGAACGCCGGAGTCATTCCCGACGCCGGCTTATCGCCGGTCCGTTTGTGGTACACCACCATCTTGCCATCGGCCGACCACGACGGATTCTGCATGATTCCATGCGCCGCGCTCTTGCCGGACGCAAACGCGAGTCCTTTGTCTTCGCCGAACTTGCGCAGATACCCGATTTCGCCGCCGGGCAGCCACTGCGGCGCGACTTTCAGCCCCGGTCCTGAAGTATATTCGCGCACGGCGCCCGACTCCACTTCAATCGAGACGATCTGCGATACCGCCGGCCGGTTGCGTCCAAGCCGCCCCGGATAGACATCTTTCGGCGTCGACCGGTAAAAGAGGATTCGCCGCCCGTCCGCGCTCCAACGCGGGGAGCCGGCGTAGCCGCCCGGCCCGGTCAGCCGCCGCAGCGAAGTTCCGTCGGCGCGAACCACATACAGGCCGGTCGATTGAAGAAACTCCCATCCGCCATCCCATCTGGCGCGGTGGGTGTCGCGATCCGAAGTAAAAGCGATCCACCTGCCGTCCGGCGACCAGCTCGGCCGAAAGCTGCCCGCGTTCGTCTTCGCGATCGGCCTCGCGCGCCCGCTCGACAGATCCTGAACCCAGATATTGGCAAAGCCGCCTTCGCGCGAGGAGACAAACGCGAGCTCCGATCCCTCGGGCGACAGCGCCGCCTGATCGTCGAAAGCAGGGTCATCGGTGAGCCGTTCGAGCCCGCTGCCGTCGGCATGCACCCGGTAAATGTCGGCGGAACCGGCTCGTTCGGACGTGAACACAACCCACTTGCCGTCCGCCGAAAAGGAGGGATTATAGTCGAGACCGTTGGCGGGCAGAAGCGGGCGCTCGCCTGTGCCGTCCGCATTCGCAACGAACAAACCCGTCTGCGCCGGCCCGATCCGCGTAAACAGCAAGCGGGCGGGATCGGCGGCGCTGGCCGCGTCCCAGCCCAGAAGGCAGAGCAGGAGCAGGATCTTCATGGCTGCGCGAGTATACCATAGCCCCTCGGCATCGACCAATCATGTTGTCCGTTACCTTTTCCCGACCCTGCCGTCCTAATTAGTGTTGCCCCGGAAGAGTGGAGCCGCCTTGGCCTCAAAACCGTCCCTTGAGCTGGACGAAGCGGCGCTGATCCGGGCGGCTCAGGATGGCGATCACGCCGCCTTCGAGCAGCTCGTCCGCGCCTACGACCAGGGTGTGCTCAGGCTCGCCATGAACCTTCTGCGATCGCCCGAAGACGCGCACGATGTTTATCAGGAAGCTTTTCTACGGGTGTATCGCAACCTGCACGCGTTCCGCTTCGATTGCAGCTTTCATACCTGGCTGTTCCGGATCGTGACCAATCTGTGCCTGGATCAGATGCGGAAACGAAAGGTTCGCAAGGAGGAGCCGACCGTGCTCGCCACCGCCGAAGGGCCCATGGACCGGATGGACGCGGTGCCGGAGGAAAGGGTGGACGGCGATCCGCAGCGTTATCTGTTCAGCGGCCAGTTGCGGCGGAAAATCAAGGAAGTGCTGGGGGAGCTGACGCCGCGCGAGCGCGTGGTCTTTGAGCTGCGACACTATCAGGGCTTGCGGCTGCGAAAAATCGGGGAAGTTTTGGGGACCTCGGAAGAAGCCGCGAAAAACTGCCTGTTTCGCGCCACGCAGAAAATGCGGGCTGCTTTGGGAGATTTCATATGACGGAGTGCAATTGGTCGCGCGAACAATTCGCGCTGCTTTTATACGGCGAGCTTTCCTTCGATCACGAGGAAAAAGTGGAAGCGCATCTGGATCGCTGCGCCGAGTGCCGCGCGGCGCTGGAGCGCGAAAAAGCGCTGCACGCCGCCTTCGGCGCAATCGAGATCGAGCCGTCGCCCTCGCTGCTGAGGCGGTGCCGCGACGACCTGCGCATGCGGCTCATGGAAGCCGCGCCGCCCCGCGCGCCATGGTGGGAGCGCCTCCTTCCCCAATCCGGCTTCCTGCGGCCGGTTGGCGCGCTGACGCTGGTGGCGATGGGATTCTTCGCCGCGCGCATTCTTCCCTACGCCAATCTGAATGGAAATTTTAACGCCGCCTCGGCGGCGGGCGACGAGCGCGTGCGCTACGTCGAGCCGGCGGGCGCGGGCCGCGTGCAGATTGTTGTCGATGTGACGCGGCAGCGCGTCATTTCCGGCAAACTCGACGAGGCGCCGATTCGCGGCCTGCTGCTGGCCGCCGCGAAAGACCCCTCCGATCCGGGCCTGCGCGCGGAGACGCTGGGAATTTTGAACGCTCAGGCCGCCTCGGCCGACGTCCGCGGCGCGCTGATCTACGCGCTGGAGCACGATGGCAACGCGGGCGTGCGCGAAAAAGCGATGAGCGGCCTGGCGCCTTACGCCGCCGATCCGGAAGTGCGCAACGCCCTTACCGTCGTGCTGTTGGGCGATTCCAATCCGGGGCTGCGCACCAAGGCGATCGATCTTTTAACCCACGGCGACGTGGACCGGGAAGTGGTCGGCACGCTACAGGAACTGATGGTTCGCGGCGAGCAGTTGGGATATGTCCGGGAGCGCTGCCTGCGCGTGCTGCGCGCGGTGAACGCCTCAGCGGAGACGTATTGATGCTCGGCGCATGCATCGTGGCGTTGGCCGGATCGCTGCTGGCGCAGGAAGCCAGGGTCGTGGAGGAGCAGCCGTCCCACTGGGTAAAAACATATTCCGGCGAATTTGTTTCGCCGCCGGGCGCGACGCTTCGCCTGATCACGCGCGGCCACGTCATCGTCCGCGGCGCGGGCGGGGACCGCGTCGGCTATATGCTCACCGAACGCGTCCGGGCGCGAACGCTTGAGAACGCGCAGCGGCTTTTCGGCAAGGTGATCGCGACCATGATGCGCCGCGACGCCGCGATGACCCTGACGCTTCTGCCCATGTCCGCCGAACCCGTGGCCGTCGAGTGGAATCTGAACGTGCCCCGGCGCATCGGCTCGCTGCTGATCAGCACGCAGATCGGCGACGTCGAGGCTTACGATCTTGACGGCTCCGTGCATGTCGATACGGCGGCCGGGCAGGTCCACTGCGATCGCATCGGCGGCGGCGTGGAGGCCAACACGGGCGGAGGCGAGATTCGCCTGGGGCGCGTCGGAGGGCCCGCGCGATGCATCTCCGCGGCCGGATCGATCCTCATCGATAGCGCCGCGCGAGAGACCGTCTGCCGCACCGCCGGCGGCGAAATTCAGGTGCGCGACGCCGGCGGACCGCTCACGCTCTCCACCGAAGGCGGCAATATCGAAGTGGATCGCGCCGGCTCATCGGTGGAGGCGCACACGGGCGAGGGAACCATCCAGATCGTGCGCGCGGCCGGCGCCGTTCTGGCCGATACGCGGGGCGGCGCCATCGACGTCGGCGGAGCCAGCGGCGCCAACTGCCAGTCGGCCGCCGGAATGGTTCGCGTCAAAGCCTCCGCCGGCCCCTTGAAGATCGAAACGGCGATGGGCAGCATTCTGGCCGAGCTGTTGTCAGGATCGCGCCTAAACAATTCGTCGCTGCTGGCCGGCTCGGGCGACATTACGGTATTGATTCCATCCAATCTGGCGTTGTCGGTTGTGGCCCGGAACGATTCGGGGGCGAGCCCTCGCATCTTTTCCGACTTTTCCGAGCTGCGCGCCCGTCCGGCAAGCCTCCGCCAGGCGGCGGTCTTTGAGGGCGCAATTAACGGCGGCGGTCCGGTCCTGATGCTGGATACCTCCGGTGGAGTGATTTATTTGAAAAAGAAGTAAGTGAGTGGAGCGGCAGGCGCCGCGGCTTGCCGTGGAAGTTGCCATGAAAAACGCGATATTTTTTTTCATCGCGGCCGCAATTCTGGCCGCGCAGTCATCCCCGCAGCCCTCTTCGGCTCATGGGACCAGCTATGTCGGCGTGATGATGCAGGAGATCGATAGCGCTCGCGCCAAGGCGCTCAAACTACCCGAGGAAGCGGGCGTCGAGATCACCCGCGTCGAGCCCGATAGCCCGGCCGAGCGCGCCGGATTGAAACCTGGCGACGTGGTCATGCAATACAACGGCGAGCGCGTCGCCGGAATCGAGCAGTTTTCGCGTCTGGTGCGCGAAACTCCGGCGGGCCGGGAAGTGAAAATGCAAATTTACCGGGACGGCTCGCCGCTGACGGTCAGCGTCACCGTGGCCGCGCGCCGCGCGCCGCAGGCGCCGTACGCGATCCCCCCCATGCCGATGACGCCGCCCATGGAACTGCGCATGCCCGATATTCCCCGCAGCTTCATGACCTGGCGCAACTCCGCGCTGGGGATCGAATGCGAAACCCTGGAAGGCCAGCTTGCCGATTATTTCGGCGTGAAGCGGGGCGTTCTGGTTCGCTCGGTTTCGAAGGGTTCGGTGGCGGAACGCGCCGGAGTCCGCGCCGGCGACGTGATCACCCGCGTGGGCGATGCGAAGGTCGCCACGCCAGCAGATCTGTGGAGCCGCATCCGGATGTCGCGCGGCAAGCCGATAGCGCTCGCCATCGTCCGCGATCACAAGGAAATAACCCTCACGGCATCGCTAAACGACGACGATCGAATGGAATAGCCGGTCGATTCAAACGGCGGGGCAGGACGAATGGCGGCGAATTTGTAAGCAAAACACCGGGCGTCTGCTACCATCGCAGCAGATGATCGTTTGCAGCCAGTGCGGCGCCGTCATCGCCGTCGGCCAGACCAACTGCCCGCGCTGCCATCCGCATCCCTGGGCCAAGCGATTCGGCAAGGCCAGCCCGCTCGCGGTGCTGTTGTGGAAATTCAAAACATTTCTGCTGCTTGCGCTGACCAAGGGAAAACTTCTGCTGCTCGGCCTGACGAAATTCAGCACCATCGCATCAATGCTGGTATCGTTCGGGGTCTACTGGGCGCGCTGGGGATGGGAGTTCGCCGCCGGATTCGTCTTGTCGATTTACGTCCACGAGATGGGGCATGTCGCCGCGCTTAAACGATTCGGAATCGCCGCGACCGCGCCGATGTTTATTCCCGGATTCGGCGCGCTGATCTGGCAGAAAGAAGCCGCGAAAAGCGTTGAACAGGGCGCGATCGTCGGCTTGGCCGGTCCGTTGTGGGGCATGGGAGCGGCGCTGGTTTCGCTGGCGGCTTACGGAATTACGCATCTCCCTGTGTGGGGAGCCATCGCGCGCACCGGCGCGTGGATGAATCTGTTTAATCTGACGCCGATTTTCTTTCTCGACGGCAGCCACGCGTTTCGCGCGCTGGCCAGGCGGGATCGTCTGATCATCGCCGTGATCGCCCTGGGGCTATGGGGCATCACGCACGTCGGAATGCTTCTGCTGGTCGCCGGCGTGGCGCTGTTTCGCTGCTTCGGAAAAGATATGCCGGAGCGGGGTATTTCCGCGATTCTGATTCAATTCCTGGGATTGCTTGGCGTTCTGGGATTTGTCGCAAGCCTGCCGGTCTGAACATTCGCTGATCTCAAATAACAGGTCGCCGCTTGCGCCGCCCATGAGCCGGAATCCCCACCGGCTAGGATCGCGCATCAGGTCAGCGGACCAGGGGATGGTCACGCCTTGCTGGATCGGGATCGTCAAGTACCGGATGCCGAGGCTCTTGAACTGATCCGCCACTTCGTGGCGAAAATCCTCGTCGAGCGGCGTTACGGTGACGGAGCGCGGCGCGGCAGCGACCCAGGAGTTCGCGATGTGGAACAGAATCGGCGGCCCGAGATGATATCCGCTCGAATCGTAGAGGTTTTCGGCGCGAGCGCGTAGATCGCCCAATAGCCGAGAAAGGCGCACACTGGCGCCAGCAACGGGGACGCGAACCGGTGGAGTTTGAGCCTTGGCATCGCGACTCGCCGAGGCGCAGCCCGCCCACGCCAGGCCGAAGAGCGCGGTCCCAAGCACGGCCAACCCAAGGGCGAAGGCGGCCGAGTGCGGAACGGGCCGCGCGCCCGCCAGAAGCCTGCCGGCGGACCAACACGAGCAGATCACCAGAATGCCCGCGCAGATCGGCAAGAGCATGATTATTATGACCTCGGCCGGGCGGCGGAGCGCGGGGTGCACTGACGCGCGGGGTTGCGGAGCGGAAGCTCCGCGCGGGATACATCCCGCCCTCCGGACGCGGCATTGCGAATTAGCATAGCACCGGGGGGCGCGCAATGCTGCGATAATTGCGCGAAAATCGATCGAATATTTGTGTTTTCTGACGTTTTTGGCGCATTTGGGGCCGCGCAAGTCCGCCGGGGACTCGACGCGGCCGGCGGGCCGCAACGATACTTGCTATCCCCCGCCTAATCTCGCTAGAATCATTACGTTTCTAAAACATCTGTGGAGGATGCATGTCTGTTGAGCAGAAGGTCAAGCAGATCATCGTCGAGCAGCTTGGCGTCGATGAGGCGCAGGTCGACCCCACGGCGAGCTTCGTCGATGACCTCGGCGCGGACTCGCTCGATATCGTCGAGTTGGTGATGGCGTTTGAGGAAGCATTCGACCTGGACATCCCCGACGAAGACGCGGAAAAGATCCAGACCGTCAAGGACGCTATCGACTACATCGAGTCGAAGAAGAAGTCGTAGGTTTTCGCTTGCCACGCAGAGTTGTAGTTACCGGGGTTGGATTGCTGACTTCGGTGGGAATCGGCACCGAAGCGGTTTGGGAAGCTATCAAGAGCGGCCAAAACGGCATCGGTCCCATCACCGCGTTCGACGCGAGCCAGTTCAATTGCCGCATCGCCGGGGAGGTGAAGGGCTTCGATCCCGCCGAGTACATCGAGAAAAAAGAGATCAAGAAGATGGGGCGCTTTATCCAGTTCGCCATCGCGGCGACGGAGTTCGCGCTCAAAAATTCCGGCTTTTCGGTCAAGCCCGAGGATGCCGAGCGGACCGGGGTGTACATCGGCAGCGGGATCGGCGGATTCGAGGTGATCGAGCGGGAGCACAAAATTCTGCTCGAAAAAGGACCCTCGCGAATGTCGCCGTTCTTTATTCCGGCGACGATTATCAATCTGGCCTCCGGCTATGTTTCGATCCGCACCGGCGCCAAGGGGCCGAATTCGGCGACGGCGACGGCCTGCACCACCAGCGCGCACGCCATTGGCGATTCCTTCCGGCTCATCCAGCGCGATGAAGCCGACGTGATGATCTGCGGCGGGGCGGAAGCGTGCATCACGCCGATGGGCGTCGGCGGATTCGCCGCGATGCGCGCGCTTTCGCAGCGCAACGACGAGCCGCACCGCGCCTCGCGGCCGTGGGACAAGATGCGCGACGGATTCGTGGTCGGCGAGGGCGCGGGCATTTTGATTCTGGAGGAAATGGGCCATGCCGAGCGCCGCGGAGCGCCGATTCTGGCGGAGCTTGCCGGCTACGGGATGAGCGCCGACGCGCATCATATTACATCGCCGTCGGAGGACGGCGACGGCGCCTATCGCGTGATGCGGAACGCGATTCGCGACGCCGGCATCGAGCCGCGGCAAATCGCTTATATCAACGCGCACGGAACCTCGACCGATATCGGCGATCGCATCGAGACCATCGCCATCAAGCGGGTTTTTGGCGAACACGCCAAACAGATTGCGGTGAGTTCGACCAAGTCGATGACCGGGCATTTACTGGGCGGAGCCGGCGGGCTGGAGGCGGGGATTTCGGTGCTGGCAATTCGCGACCAAATCGCTCCGCCGACCATCAATTACGAGTGTCCCGATCCGGAGTGCGATCTGGATTATGTTCCCAATCGCGCGCGTCCGATGGAGATTGAATACGCGCTGTCGAACTCGTTCGGCTTTGGCGGGACGAACGGATGTTTGATTTTTAAAAGAAGCGGCCGGTGACCCCACCCCGGCCGCCGGCCAGTAAGAAATGAAAATCATCGTAGCCATCAAACAAGTCCCGGTCCGCGACTCGCAACTTCGCGTCGACGCCGGCGGGAAGTGGATTCAGGAAGCGGACCTGAACTTTGAAATTAACGAGCCCGACGCGTACGCGCTCGAAGAAGCTCTGCAATTAAAGGAAAAGCACGGCGGCGAGGTGATCGCGCTGTGCGCGGGTCCGGCGCGCGCGGCGCAGACCATTCGCGAAGCGCTGGCCAAGGGCGCCGATCGCGCGATTCATATTGAAGAGGAAAATTTACAGACGCTCGATACTCTGGGCGTCGCCAGACTTCTGGCCGCCGCGGCCAGCAGCGAAAATCCGGATCTGTTTCTCACCGGTTTGCAGTCCGACGATCTGGGATACGGGCAAACCGGCGTGGTCGTGGCGGAACTGCTCGGGCTGCCGCATTCGACGATCATCATGCACGTGGAGGTGGACGGCCCAAGAATCCGGGTGAAGCGCGAGCTGGAGGATGGCTGGTTTCAGAACATCGGGATGCCGCTACCGGCGGTGTTAACGATCCAGAGCGGCATCAACAAGCTTCGCTACGCGACGCTGATGGGGATCAAGAAAGCGAAGACCAAGGAGATCAAACGCGTGACGGCGGCCGGGCTTGGCGTCGCTCCGGCGTCAAACGCAGTGATCGAAAAAATCTACATGCCGCAGAAAACCAAGCAGGCGCAGATCTTCGAAGGGGACGCGAAAGCGGCGGCGGCGAAACTGGTCGAGAAGCTGAAGTTCGAGGTGAGGGTGATATGAGCGTCCTGGTGATTTTAGAACAGCAGGGCGGCAAATGGCACCGCATGTCGTGGGAAACGCTGGCGGCCGGGCAGCAGTTCGGCGCGTCCCTGGGGTTACCCGTCGAAGCGGCGGTGGCCGGATCGGGAATCGAAGCGCTGGCGCGGGAAGCGGCGACGAAGAAGGCCGCGAAGGTTTACGCGATCGATCACGCGTTGCTCCAAGACTACACCGCCGACGGATACACCGCCGCGATCGAAGAGCTGATCCGCAAGGCGAATCCGAAAATAGTTCTGTTTCCGCACACGTATCAGGTGCGCGATTTCGCGCCAAAGCTTGCGACACGCTTCCATCAGGTTCTGATCAGCGACGTGATCGCGGCGCGTTTCGAATCGGGCGCGCCGGTGTTTGTGCGCCTGCTGTTTCAAGGGAAGCTGAACGGCGACGTGCGGGTGACGGGCGCGGGTCCGTGCTTTGCGTCGATTCAGGCGGGCGCCTGGAGGGCGGAATCGCTCGAATCCGGGTCGGCGGCGGTGGAAACATTTTCGCCGCAGCTTGATCCGACAAAAATCCGGCAAAAACCGGAGGCTCCGTTCCGCGAATCGGCGCGCGCGGTGGATCTGACAGCGGCGGAAATTATCGTTTCGGTGGGGCGCGGGATCAAGGAAAAAGAGAATATTCCGGTGGTGGAGGAGCTGGCGAAGGCGCTGGGCGCGGAACTGGCGGCATCACGGCCGATCTGCGACGCCGGCTGGCTCCCGATGGAGCGCCAGGTTGGAAGCTCCGGCCAGACGGTGGCGCCGAAGGTCTATATGGCGGTCGGGATTTCCGGCGCGATCCAGCATCTGGTGGGAATGAAGGGCGCCAAAACGATCGTGGCGATTAATAAGGACGCCAATGCGCCGATTTTCGAGGTCGCCGATTACGGCATCGTTGGCGATTTGTTTGAAGTCGTGCCCGCGCTGGTTGAAGAAGTTCGGAAAGCGAGATCCTAGGGTGCCTAAGCCGGCGAGGTTTGCGCCTATTGCGGCTTGAATCTTCGCGGGTAGCGAAATTCTGAGCTTGTTTTTTTGCATTGCGGCGATGTATTCTACCTGGAGACATGCTCAAGCTTACTCGCCGCCCGAAACATTTTCGGTTAAACATGTGGCTTCCCGCCGTCCTGCTGGCGTCAGCCTGGCAGGCGCAGGCGGTCCAATGGACGCTTACCTCGGCCGGACCGCCCACCTGGACGTACACGCTCACGTTCGATCCGGAGGACAACTGCAACCTCTTTGTGAGCCCGACGACGATCACCGTAAGCGGGCTCACCGGCGTGACCGCGGCGGGCGCGCCCACTTCCTCCGATTTCCCGCCGGGTCCGCTGGACACGAATAATCGCGCTTTTACTCCTTCGGTACTGAATAGCGGAACGAAGGTCGTCTGGAGCAATCCTACCTGCGGCACGGGCAACTTCCCCGTCGCGAAGCACGTTTTCGGCTTTACAATTACTGCTCCGACGGGGCTTAACGGCACGGTTTCTTTTGCGACGACGGGCATGGCGCGCGATACGGGTTCACCGAATAGCCTTGATATTTCCGGCTCCGTCGCCGGGCCTGCCGCGTTCCGGACTACGTCGGTTCAAACCGCGCCCGCGGCGTCTTCATTGACACTGGTGCTCATCTCGATCAGCTTGGCGGCGGTGGGGGCGTGGCAGATGAAGCAGCGCATGCACGGCCGGCTCATGCCTCCCGACTAGGCGTTGCAGCTCTGCCGTGGAGTGAGTTGTCGAATCGCTCATTGTCTCCGCGCCAAATCCACGCTAAGAAACTTCTGCCCTGGCGAATTTTCTTGACTTCGATTACGTTTGTATATAGAATTGTGAAACTCCCCGAGACGCCGCCGGAGAGGTTCATGGGACTCTTCGTAGCGGAAGCTTTGCCCGTTTCTCCCCCGCCGATGCAATGGATTCCGTTGTTGTTGCCCCGCCGGGAGATTCGCGCGTTTCGTGGGTAGCCGTTGTCACGCGGCCGAGAGCGGAACGAAGAGTTCAGGCCGGACTTACGCAGGTGGGCCTGGAAACCTTCGTGCCGTGGCACGGCGTGAGGCGGCGCTGGTCGGATCGCGTTAAAGTTGTAGACCAGAATCTTTTCCCGGGATATCTCTTCTGCCGATCGAGCTTTGATCAGCGGCACGCGGTGATGCGCCAGCCGGGCGTGGAATGCGTGGTGAGCTTCGATCGCACGCCAGCCGTGATTCCCGATGAGGAGATCGTCGCGCTGCGCCGCGCCATAGACTCGGGATTACCGCTGGGGCCGTGGCCGTTTCTGAAGGCCGGCCAACGCGTCCGTATCAGGCGCGGCGCTCTGGCGGGCATCGAAGGAACGCTGGTTCGCGATTCCGACGCGTGGCGCGTAGCCGTAAGCGTGAATGCGCTGCAACGCTCGATTGCGGTTGAAGTGGACCGCGATATGATCTGTCCTCTTTCCTGAATGGCCGTCACAAAACCTCGAAACCGCGTCCTGATCTTTCGGCTGACGCAGGATGAATACGAAGCGCTGCAAATCGCTTCTTCCGGCGCGCGCAGCTTGTCGGAGTACGCTCGCGCGCGGCTGCTCGCTCCGGCCGCGCCGTCGAAAATCGATCAGCAGCTTGACGAAATTAAGACCACTGTGGCCCGTCTTGCGGACCTGTTGGAGAAGCCCTGATGCGAATTTTTCTTTTTTTCGGGGCGGCGCTGTGCTTCGCCCAGTATCGCCCCAACCTGATGGAAGACGCCGGCAAGGCGAACCTGCCATCGCAGCGCCTTGGCGTCGACGATCTGATCGCCGTCTCGGTCTACGATGCGCCGGAGCTGACGCGCACGGTTCGCGTGGAGACCGACGGCACGATTCACCTGCCGCTGCTCAAGAATGGAATCACGGCGACGGGAATTTACCCTGGCCAGCTAGAGTCCGCCATCGCCGATGCGCTCAAAGAGGAACAGATCCTGGTCGATCCGGTGGTGAAAGTCACGGTAGCGGAGTATCACAGCCGGCCCATCGCGGTGATGGGAGCGGTAAAGCAGCCGCTGACCTTCCAAGCCGTCGGAGTGGTGACGGTTCTCGACGCGCTTGCCAAGGCTGAAGGACTTACCAGCGACGCCGGAACGGAAATTCTTCTTACGCGATCCGATCAGGTGGAGCGTATTTCCGTCAAGCGCCTGCTGAAAGACGCCGATCCGTCCATTAACTATCAGCTTCATGGCGGTGAAGAGATTCGCGTCCCCGAAGCGGGGAAGGTTTTCGTCGTCGGCAATGTTCGCAAGCCGGGAGCTTTCCCGGTTCGCGATTCCGCCGACGAATCCGTATTGAAAATGATCGCGCTTTCCGAAGGACTCACTCCTTACGCCTCAAAAACCGCCTACATTTATCGCCGCGATGCTGCCGGCCAACGAAAAGAAATTCCGGTGGAGCTGGCGAAGATGATGGAGCGCAAAGCTCCCGATTTTCAGCTTCAGGCCGGCGATCTTCTCTATATCCCGGATAACAAGAACCGGCGCGCGGCGATGACTACGCTCGACCGGCTGGCTAATTTCGGGGGCTACACGATGGCGAACATCGTCATCTGGCATTAATCGATGAGCAAATTTGAGGCTTTACCATCCTTGCCGGAGGCGATTCGCGTCCCTGCGGCTCCGGTCTTCGACGCCGATTCTGAACCGCGGCCCGCGCATATTCCGCTGGCGCACTATCTGTGGATCCTGCGGCGGCAAGGCTGGAAAATCGGCGGATTCGTGCTGGCGAGCGTTCTGGCCACGTTGATCGTTTCCCTGCGGCTCACCCCGGTGTACGAATCGACAGTCACGATCGATATCGATCGCCAGATGCCCACCGGCGTACTCGGCCAGGAGGCCGCCCAGAACACCACCAACGACGCCGATCAGTTTTTGGCGACGCAAGTCAAGATTATTCAGTCCGATTCGGTGCTGCGCCCGGTGGTCGAAAAATTTCATCTGCGCGAGGTTGAAAAGGACGCGCTGGAGGAAGCCGTCGATAAGTCGCCAGCCAGCATGGAAGCTCCGGTGATTTTGAAAAACCTCAAGGTAACTCGCCCGCCGAATACGTATCTTTTGCTGGTCAGTTACCGGTCGCAGAATCGTCAGCTCGCGGCGGATGTGGCCAATGAGATCGCGCTTTCTTACTTACAGCACACTTATAAGATCCGGTATAAGGCTACCGAAGGCTTGAGTGACTTCATGGAGCGCCAGTTAGAAGAATTAAAGGCGCAAATGGAAAAATCCAGCCTTGCGCTGGCGACCTTCGAGCGTGAGTTAAACGTCATCAATCCCGAGGAAAAGACCAACATCATCTCCGCGCGCCTGCTTCAACTTAACGAAGAGTACACCAAGGCTCAAGCGGACCGGGTGAAAAAGGAAGCAGCCTATAACTCCATAAAGGACGGCACTCTCGCGGCGGCGCAAGTTTCCACTCAGGGCGAAGCTCTGAAGAAACTTACCGAAAACCTGAACGACGCTCAGGAAAAGTTCGCGGAAATCAAGAATCACTACGGCATAAATCATCCGGAATATAAGAAAGCGCAGACCAGGGTTAGCGAGCTCGAGTCTCAAATCGAGGCGACGAAGGCCAGCATTGGCCAACGCATCGGGATCGAGTATCAGGAAGCGGTAAATCGCGAAGCCATGCTCGCCTCCGCGGTGAAAGACACGAAAGCCGAGTTCGATCGCCTGAACGCGCGCTCTTTCGAGTATCAGACTCTGAAGCGCGAGGCCGAAAGCGACAAGGGTTTGTATGAGGAGTTAGTCCGTAAGATCAAGGAAGCCGGCATCAACGCGAGTTTTCAAAACAACATGATTCGCGTGGCGGACGCGGCGCGCCCGGGGCTGAAGCCGGTATTTCCCAAAACCGGCTCAATGTTCTTCTGGCGTTTCTCTTCGCGGCGTTCTTCGGCGTGGGGGCCGCCGTTCTGAGCGATGTGTTAGACAACACCATTCGCGATCCCGACCAAGTCGCGCGGCTGCTCAACGCCGACGTAATCGGCTCGCTTCCCGCCGTGAAGGATTGGCGCCGCCGCCTTAGCCCCATCCAGATGCAGGGGCAAATCGGCACCGGCCACAACGGAAACGGCAACGGGCACGGCCATCCGGCCGCTCTGGCGGAGGTGGTCGAAAACGAGCAGATGCTTTCCAATTACGAAGAGGCGATCCGCACCTTGCGCAATTCGATCCTGCTGACCGACTTTGACCGGCGCCTGCGCAGCGTTCTGATGACCAGCGCCTCGCCTTCGGAAGGCAAATCGACGGTGGCCGCGCATCTGGCCGCTACGCACGCGCAGCAGCACAAGCGAACTCTGCTGATCGACGGCGACCTCCGCCGCCCCAGCGTTCATCGGCTGTTTCAGGTTCCCAATAACGTGGGCCTTTGCGACGTGTTGCTGAAGCAGATCTCCTGGCTCGACGCGGTGATTATGACGGACTCACCGAAGGGTTTGGATATTTTGCCCGCGGGTCCGGCGACGCGCCGGGCGTCGGATTTGATGGGCATGGGTTTGGCGGAGCTGATCGAGGAAGCCGCGCGCGAGTATGATCTGGTGGTGCTCGACGCCCCGCCGCTGTTGGGATTCGCGGAGCCTTTGCAAATGGCGACGGCCGTGGACGGTGTAATCATCGTCGCGCGGGCGGGAGATACCAGCCGCAAGGCTCTGAGTACGGTAATCACTACGCTCGCCCGATTGCGAGCAAATTTAGTTGGCGTCGTGTTAAACGAGGTCCACCGCGAAGTAAGCGCCGGGTATTACTACTATTATGGGCACTACAATAAATATTACACTAAGCGCTCACAGTAGAGGGACAGTCCGATCTCATTCAGCGAACTCAACGCTATTCACGATCTTGCTGCCTACGTGGCTGTTTGGCATTGTAATTCCACCTACCATTGAATCGGAGAGCATGGTCGCTCTTCAATTTATCGCGTTCGCTTGGCTGCCGCTCTTCGGGCTAATTATCGGAGCTTCCAAATTTGGTGTCGCTGCAATCTTTCGCCGGCACTTGGCGATTCTGGGCCTTGTCCTGGCGATAATTTTGGCTTTCACTTCAAGCGCGCTGCTTTCAGAGGAGCCGTCCCGTTCGTTCGGATTTGTACTAACTGCTTCGATCGGGTTGTTCGCATGTGCGGGGATCTGGGAGCTGATGGGTGCAAAGATGCTGAAAGCTCTAACAATCTACGCCTATGTTGGCAGCGCATTAGTCACTTCGTGCTACTTCATCGGCTCCCGGATTCAAGGGCGGCTTACTATCGGAGTTGCACATCCAAACTATCTAGGCGTAGTCTCATTTGGAATTCTCGTTTGTGCCCTGTCTGTACAGCCGAGACTCATTGGCGCCATCTTGATCGGGCTGAATCTGTTTATAATCGTCGAAACCGAGTCGAGAAGCGCACTGGCGGCCGCGCTGCTCGGGTTGGGTACATACGGGATGCTAGCTGCATACAAAATGCACAGGCCTAAGGTCGCGGCCGCGCTGGGCGGTGCCGGAATCATCAGCACGGTCGTTTTGCTTGTTTTTTACGATGCCACACAAGTCTGGATTAGCCACCTATTTTTCTTGAATGACCGGTACCGTGGACTGGGTACTGGTTTCACGGGCCGCGTCGCGGCTTGGGAGGAGGCCATTGATCTATTCGCCGCAAATCCAATCTTCGGTGTAGGATTCCGAATGCATGAGCGTTATATGACGATGCTGTCTTCAGCGCACAACGGCTACCTATCATTGCTCGCGGAAGTCGGGTTGATTGGCGTCGTTCCGATCACCATTTTGCTAATTGCATTAATCTGGCGCCTTGCCAGAAGAGCGCTTGCTCGCGACGAGGTTGCGACCATCGGGATCAGCTTCGTACTGGGATACTTGGTCATAGCCGCATTCGAGCGCCTTTTTCTAAATATGGGCAATCCCGTTTCCGTCTTAGTATGGATATTCTTGTTGATTTCAGACCGACGATGCGTTGGTCGGTGACTCGATAATAGGTGAGAATAGCCGGTTGAAGCTTCTACACGTCCTTCCAACACTGGATCCGCGCATTGGCGGCCCCGTTGAGAGTGCCCGCGCGATCGCCGCTTCCATGCTCCGTCTCGGGGTATCTTCGGATGTGCTAAGCCTTCAGACGCCCTCCTGTGAGATTGAGAGGGAGTGGCCGGTACCGCTTCACTCACTGGGGAAGACGTTTACATATTATCAATACTCGTCCAAGTTGGTTTCTTGGCTTAAAAGTAACCACCGGCGCTATGATGCCATTGTAGTTCACGGCGTTTGGAGATATGCGAGTGTCGGCACTTGGCGTGCCCTGCGCGGGACTTCAACACCATATTTTCTCTTTACGCATGGAATGTTAGATCCATGGTTCGCACGCCAATATCCCATGAAACACGCAAAGAAAAGTTTGTTTTGGTTATTGTTCGAGCATCGAGTCGCCATGGACGCGGCGGGGGTCCTGTTCACATCGGAAAAAGAAAGGGATTTGTCTTGTCTGCGCTTCCGGAACTACGGCCGGCGCGAATACGTGGTTGGCATGGGAACCGCTCCCCCGCCTCCACAGCGTGAAGCATACGTCACAAAGTTTGTGCAGCGCTTTCCGAAGATCTGTGCACAACGTATGATTGTCTTTCTCGGACGGATTCACGCGGTCAAAGGATGCGACTTGGTAATAAAGGCGTTCGCGCGGGCTTCACGTATTGATCCCCGACTTCACCTTCTTATGGCGGGGCCGGATGAAACCGGCTGGCGAGCTGATCTGGAGAAGATGGCCGGCGAATTCGGACTTGCCGAGCGAGTCACCTGGACCGGAAACCTCGATAGCGCGTCGAAATGGGCCGCCCTAACCATGGCTGAAGCTTTCATCTTACCATCCCACACGGAAAGTTATGGCCACGCCGTGGTTGAGGCACTAGCATGCGGCGTTCCGGTTCTTATATCGAATAAGGTGCACACCTGGCCGACAATTGCAAAATGTGACGCCGGTTTTGTCGAGAAAGATGACCTGAACGGGGCCACCAACCTCTTTCGTCGCTGGTTGGAAGCTAATAACCAGCGTCGAGACTCACTTGCGTTAAACGCGAGAACATGCTACCTGCAGCACTTCGAGCTTGATTCCTTCGCTCGACGTTTGGGTGGTATTCTTTCGCGGGCGATTTACGGATCGGCTCATGCCATCACCGCGCGTTAAGGAGATCATTCGTAAGGCTCTACCGAGGCGCGTGCGGCCATATTCGGTTAAGCACGGCCTATTGAAAGGTGCACAAATAATCACCTCCTGGCACGACTACCCTGGCGCAATCCTTGGACGCACTGAATCTCAACTCCTCAATTGGTTTTTCCAGAACGTCTCGTTCGGCGAGACTTGGCTCGATGTCGGCGCGCACTATGGTTATACCGCCGTAGCGCTATCGCGGCTGGTCGGGCCTTTCGGGCGTGTCTTCGCTTTTGAGCCCGTACTGAGCACCGCTGCCCACCTTGAGCGTACCCGTGAACTCAATGGATTAAACCAACTCACGATCCTACCGTTCGCGCTCGGCGGTGTGCCCAAAATGTATACGCTAACGTTGCCGAAGGTTCGCGGCATGGCGGACTCTACAATTTCCCTCGCAGGAGTAACCGAGCGCATCCTCACCCTCTCGCTCGACGTCCTCTGGCCGCTGCTGTCTTCCTCCTATTCGGTAATTCACGGAATCAAAATAGACGTGCAGGGAATGGAGTTCGAAGTTTTGCAGGGGATGAGTCAGGTCTTGCGTTGCTTCGCACCTAAGTTAGTCGTTGAATTTCATCGTGGCGTCGATCGAGACGGAATCCTGCGATATCTTCACGGAATCGGCTATTCGATTCCTTGCCGCGCGCTTAACGGAGAAATTTCGCACGCCTTAGTCGACGACAACAGCTATGTCTTCGAGTCAGAAGCCGTAAAATGCGAATTCTAGTACACACGATTTTCTACGCGCCGGATCTGACTGGTATCGCGAAATACACTGCGGAGCTTTGCGAGTGGCTCGCGAGACGCGGTCATCGGGTCAGCGTTATCGCTCCCCCTCCCTACTATCCACAATGGCGGGTCAAGCCTGAGTACAACGCGTGGCGGTACGCCACGGAGAATCTCAATGGTGTCCGGGTGCACCGCACTCCGATTTGGGTACCACGTCGCCCTTCGGGAATGAAACGACTTCTTCACTCGCTCAGCTTCGCGCTGACGAGTGTCCCTGTATTAATCCGTGAGACTATCCAAGCTCCCGATGTCATCTTTGTCGTCGAACCGTCCTTCGTTAATGCATTTCTTGCTCTTCCCGCAGCGGCGATCTGCGGCGCGCGAGCCTGGCTGCATATCCAGGATTTTGAAATCGACCTCGCATATAACCTCGGCCAGCTTCGCGCAGCCCGCAGGTTAACGGAACGAGTCGAGCGCGCCATTCTCAATCGTTTCGACGTGATTTCTTCTATTTCCCGGCGCCTTCTCACCCGCGCGAGAGAAAAGGGTGTACTCTGCGACAAACTATTTCTTTTGCCCAATTGGTTCGAAAGTTCGGCAATTCGTCCGCTGGCGAGTCCCCTGCGCGACGAACTCGGAATCCCGGCCGACACCCTCGTGGCATTGTTCGCGGGAACTCTCGGTGTGAAGCAGGGAGTCGAAACGATTATCAAAGCCGCGCGGCTGCTGGAAAATCACCCCCGCCTCCTTTTTGTGATTTGCGGCGAAGGTCCCTCCGGCGAAGAACTTCAGAAGCAGTCGGCCGGGCTGAATAACGTGCGATTTCTGCCATTGTTTCCGGCGAACCGGTTGAACGACCTCTTGAATCTGGCAGATATTCATCTGTTGACTCAAGTTGCGGCGGCAGCTGACTCCGTGCTGCCGTCTAAATTAATCGGCATGATGGCCAGCGGGAAACCTGTTGTTGCTGCCGCCCGCGCGCACGGCGAAATTGCGGACTTAATCGATGGCTGTGGTCTGCTGGTTGCCCCGAATCACGTGGAGGACTTCGCCGCCGCCGTCTTAACTCTGGCCGCGAATCCGATTGAACGAATTCACCGTGGTCAGGTTGCGCGGCGCCGGGCGTTAGAGTTTTTTGAGCAAGAAAGTATTCTTACGAACTTCGAACGCTACCTCGAAGCTAGGCTCTCACAGGTCGCGGCAGCTAACCTGACGTCTCAATGAGCACCGCCGCGCAGCCAGCTCTCGCCACCCCCGCCCGCCGACTGGACTGGACCACCTGCGCCATCGCCGCCGCCGATATCGCCGCGCTCGAAGCTGCATTCCTCGCCGGACTCACCGCTCGCCGCACGCTCGGCGCGTGGTTTCTCGCCTATATCGGACCGAATCAATATTTCGCCGTCGCCGTCGCGATTCTGCTGTTACCGCTTGTCCATTATCAGCTCGGGCTTTATCCCGGCTATCTCCTCGGACCGGTCGAGCGGCTGCGCCGCCGCACTCTTGCCGCCTTCGCGGTTTTCGGCGGGCTCACCGCCTGGGATAACATCGTTGCGCGCGGCGTGCTCTCGCGCGGCGTGCTGCTGGCGACTTTTGTTTTCGCGCTCGTGCTGCCGCCGCTCGCCGAATCGTTCACTCGCGCCGCGCTGGTTCGAAAACAGCACTGGGGGCTTCAGGTGGTCCTGCTGGGCGCCGGCGATACCGGACGCGCCATCGCCCGCACCCTGATCGAGCAGCCGCAGCTCGGCTTGCGGCCCATCGCGTTCCTCGATAATCGCCCGGCGAATTGGAACTCCTTTATCGAAGGATTGCCGGTAAGCGGTCCCACCGCACTGGCCGGAAACTTCGAAAGCCGCGCCGACGCCGCGATCGTTTCGCTGCGCGACCTCGGACGCGATGATGTCTCCGCTCTGGTTCAGGATTTGAATTTTCCGCGCGTCATCGTCGTCCCCGATCTCTCCGGCATCGCCAGCCTGTGGATCACCGCGCGCGACCTGGGCGGCTGCCTGGGCCTGGAGATCAAGAAAAATCTTCTGATCCGCCGCAATACCATCCTCAAACGATTCATGGATCAGGCGATCGCGTTTCCGCTGTTTCTCGCGGGCCTTCCGCTGATGGCTCTCGCCGCCGTTTGGATCAAGATCACCAGCCCCGGCCCTGCGTTTTACCGCCAGATGCGCGAAGGTCTCGACGGCCGCCGCATCCCCGTCTGGAAACTTCGCACGATGCATCCGGAAAGCGACCGTCTGCTCGAACGCTGGCTTGACCAACACCCCGAGGACCGCCAGGAATGGTCGCGCTATTTCAAGCTGCGCCGCGATCCCCGTATTCTTCCGGTCATCGGCAAAATGCTTCGCCGCACCAGTTTGGACGAGCTGCCGCAGCTCTGGAGCGTCCTCAAGGGGGAAATGAGCCTGGTGGGCCCGCGTCCTCTGCCGGATTATCATCTCGATCGGTTCCCGGCCGAATTTCGCGCGCTGCGCACGCGCGTGCTGCCCGGCCTCACCGGACTGTGGCAGATCTCGGCGCGCAGCGACGGCGACGTTCACGTGCAGGAAACGCTGGATACCTATTACATCCGCAACTGGTCCCCGTGGCTGGATCTGTACATCCTGGCGCGCACCGTCTCCGCCGTCCTGCTAGCCCGCGGCGCCTACTAGCCCCGATGCGCGGTTGGATTGGACGGCGGCATTTATCCCGCGCGGGGCTTCAGCTCCATAGCCGATTCGCGCCGCGTTGCGAGTAAGATGAGAACGTGGCTGAGAAAATTTTCGACGATCCGCGGCTGGCGCTGAATCGAATCTACACGCGCCGCGGCGATTCCGGCGAGACGAGCCTGGCCGGCGGGCAGCGCGTCGCCAAGGATTCGGCGCGCATCGAGTACTATGGCACCGTCGACGAGCTGAACGCGTTTCTGGGCGCGGCCGCCATTTCCTGCCAGGACCTCGCCGGCCACGATGCGCGCATCGGCCTGCTCGGCGGAATGATTCGCCGCGTGCAGCACGAGCTGTTTAATCTCGGCTCGATTCTCGCCACCAGGCCCGAAGATATTCATCCCCGGCAGGCGCGAATCACATCCGCGGAAATCGAGCAGCTTGAGCGCGAAATCGACGCCATGAATGAAGACCTGCCCGCCTTGCGCAGTTTCGTGTTGCCCGGCGGGTCGAGACTGAATACCGAGCTGCACATTGCGCGCACCGTGTGCCGGCGCGCCGAACGCCTGCTGGTCGCGCTGGCACGCGAGGAACAGATCCCGCCCGAAGCGGTCCGGTATCTAAACCGCCTGAGTGACGCGCTGTTTGTCTGGAGCCGCTGGGCGAATTTCGTCCTGGGTGTGCCGGAGCTGCTGTGGGACCCGAATCAATCCGCCTCCGCCCGCCGGCCGGCCTGAGAATTTCTAAAATCCATCCGATTACGATTTCACGAAATCGATGTAGCCGCGGCCGGGGTCGGCCTGGATCAGCTTCACCTGAACGCGGTCGCCGACATCCACGCCTTTGGCATGCAGCAGAATTCCCTCCGCCGGCGGATTCAGGATCCGCACGAAGGTCCCTTTGGGCGTCACGCCCGTGATCACGCCGGCGAAAATTTCTCCAATGCGATGCGACAGAGCTGCCGCCGCGAGCCGCTTCGCCATTTTTCGCTCCACCTTGCGGGCGGCGTCTTCCTTTTGCGTGCAGTTGGCGGCGATTGCTTCCAACTCGCTGTCCGTGTACGGAGCGGCTTTCCCGTCGAGCACCGCCTTGATCAGCCGCTGCGTCACCAGATCGGAAAAGCGCCGGTTGGGAGCGGTCGAATGCGTGTAGTCGAGAACCGCCAGCGCGAAATGGCCGGGCTGCTGGTTGGGCCGCGCGAAAACGTATTCTCCCGGACCGAGGAGTTTAATGATCGCGAGCGAAACGTCTTGGTAATGATCGCCGTCGGTTTCCCGGAGATTTTTCAGAAACCCGTTCAACGCCGCGGCATCGGGCTGCGCCGGGAGCTTTGCGCCGTGCCCGGCGGCGAGCGCGACGATGCGCGGCCAGCGCTCCGGAGTTTTCACCACGCGCCGGATGCTGGACGATCCGGCGCGCGAAAGCGTCTGGGCCATCGCCTCATTGGCTGCGATCATGAAATCTTCAATCAATCGCGTGGCGCTGTTGCGGCGCCGGATCTTCAGATCACGCACGTCGCCATTGGAGAAAACCGGTTCCGCCTCCACCCGGTCGAAATCGAGGGCGCCGCGCTTATGCCGCGCCTCGCAAAGATGGCTGGCGGCTTCATTTTGCAACCGGAGCTGCGCCTGCAATTCCGGCGAGCGGGCGATCTTCGCCGGAGGATCAGCCTGGCCGTCAAGCCATGCTCCGGTGGCGTTGTAGGCAAGCTGCGCGTGATTCCGGATCAGCGCGCGATAGATCGCCGGCTGCGTGACCGTTCCATCCTCGGCGGCGACGAACTCGACGACTATCGAATAGCGATCCTGATCTTCGTTGAGCGAGGTGAGACCGGTCGACAATTCCTCCGGCAGCATCGAAAAATTTTTCACGCCCGTATAGACCGTGGTCGTCTGCTGGCAGGCGTGGCGGTCAATCGGCGTTCCGGGATTGACGGCGCAATCGACATCGGCAATCGCCACCCGTACTCGGATCCCGCCGGCGGCGCGCTCGGCCCATTCGCACTGATCGAGATCGCGCGAGGTGTCATTATCGATCGAGGACCAGGGCAATTGCCGCAGATCGCGAGCGCCGTCGCGCGCCGGATGCGCCCGGATTTGCGCGATCTGCTCCCCGGTCCCCTTCGGAAAATCCGGATCGAAGCCGTGGTCGATCATCTCCTGGCGGGCGGCGGCGAGGAGATTCATTGGACGGTGAAGGGAACGGTGGCGATTGTCTTTTCCCACTCGCAGCGCAGCGTCCCTTTGTTGCCGCCCGCGCTCGCCAGCGTCATTTTCCAGGCCTCGACCGGTTGCGGCGACTGCGAAAGATCCATCGCCACGCGTCCGAGGTCCTGATTCTGATGATATTCGAGACCCCACTGCCCGGTTTGCTTATTCACGATGAGCTGCCAGGAATTCTGCTCCGGAAGAATAAACAGCGTGTAATCACCCTTGGGCACGCGCAGGTTTCTGATTTGCAGGTCCGCATCCGTGTGCAGCGCGGTCGCCTCATTCGCGCCGGCGCGCCACACCTGGCCGTAAGGAACAAGGTCCCCGAAAATTTTGCGGCCGTGCATCCGCGGCGAATGATACGAAATCGAAATCTTCTTGCCGTTGATCGTAACGGAAGTTTCGGCGGGCGGGCTGGTGTACTGCGCCAGCGCCACCGGAATTACGAGGGCGGCGGCGAATAACAGTTTCATCAAAATGAGTATAGCTTTCCGCGTGTGCCGTTAGGATATAATCGCCCTGGCTCGCGATTCCCTTGCAACGGTCGCCCCTCGAGCGAGCACTATTCACCAAAAGGAGATTGAAGCAAATGACACCACAGCCCGACAAACTTATGGCCTTTATGGGTAAATTGGTCGGCGATCTGGGCGCGATGGCCAGCATCGGCCCCATGCTGCTCGGCGAAAAGCTCGGGCTTTATAAAACGCTCGCCAATGGCGGCCCCATGACTCCGGCCGGGCTCGCTTCGGCCACGGGAACTCACGAACGTTACGTCCGGGAATGGCTGGCCGCGCAGGCCGCCTCGGGATTTGTCGAATACGATGCCGCCACGGGAAAATTTTCGATGACTCCGGAGCAGGCGGTCGCGCTCGGCGATGAAGAGAGCCCGTTTTACTTCCTCGGCGCGGTGGAGGTTGCCCTGGCCATGATTCGCGATGAACCCACCATCACGGAAGCCTTTCGCAGCGGCAAGGGAGTCGGCTGGCATGAGCACGATACCTGTCTGTTTCGCGGCACCGAGCGATTTTTCCGGCCCGGCTACATGCGTCATCTCATTTCCGAATGGATTCCCGCGCTCGACGGCATTCAGGCGCAGCTCGAAGCCGGAGCGCGCGTCGCCGACGTCGGATGCGGGCACGGCGCTTCCACCATCCTGATGGCGCAGGCTTTTCCCAAAAGCCGCTTCTACGGCTTCGATTATCATCCGGCCTCCATCGATCGCGCGCGAAAGGCGGCGGAGGCGGCGGGGGTGGCCGATCGCGTCACGTTCGACGTGGCCACGGCCAAGGATTATCCCGGCCACTCCTATGCGCTGGTCGCGTTTTTCGATTGTCTGCACGATATGGGCGATCCGGCGGGCGCGGCCAGGCACGTTTATTCGACGCTCGCGGAAGATGGCGCATGGATGGTTGTGGAGCCTTACGCGAACGATCGACTGGAGGATAATTTAAATCCCATCGGCCGCGTTTTTTATTCCGCCTCGACGTTCATTTGTACCCCGGCCTCGAAAGCGCAGGAAATCGGCGCGGCCTTGGGCGCCCAGGCCGGCGAAGCGCGATTAGCACAGGTGATCGGCCAGGGCGGTTTCCGCCACATCCGCCGCGCCGCGGAAACGCCATTCAACATGGTTCTCGAAGCCAAAAAATAGTTTTTGGAGTCCGGCGCGGAGCTTCAGATCCGTAGTTGATCAAAAGCCGCGGCTCACCGGGGCGTAGTGGCGGCCAACCTCGCGCGTGGTTCGCATACATGCTCTTCAGCTCCGCGTTTCCAACAGCAGGGCTACTCGTCCTGAGTTTGATAGGGAGCGAATCCGCTGTTTACAAGCAGCGCCCGCGCCGCCGGATCGCTCTCTTCGGCGACATAGAAAAACGCGCCGATCCGCTCGCTGCGAAAGATAAGCCCGCCCGAGTATTTATCCGGCTCCACCAGGTAGTCGAAGCCGGCGTCGGTGAGCACTTTCTCCAGCCGCAGCGCTTCCTTGAGCTTTTTCGCGATATAGATCAGGATCAGTTCCTGTTCCCCGAAAAAATCCGGTTCGCGTCTCAAATACCCCTCAACCCCGCACTCTCGCCACGAAACTCTCGTATGCCTCCGCGCCGCGTTTCTTCACGTACTCGGCGTAAGCGGTTCCGACCGACTCCAGATTCTTCAGCCAATTCGGATCTTTATAGAGCGCGCGCCACTCCGCCAGAATCGGCTCCACGCGAGTCCAGACGAACAAAAGCTCCCGCCCGCTCTGGAAAAAAAGCTCCTGATTCAGCACGCCCGAACAGATAAAGGACGCGACCATGTCCCAATAGGTGATGACCTGGCGGGCGTGCGCGTTCATTCCCGAGCCTTTGGGGCAGAGCCGGTCGTATTCGGCCATGGTTTTCGGCTTGAAATTCGCCGAAAACCACGCGCGGGCGATGCGCATCTGCTCTTCGCGCCGCATATCGTAAAGCTTCAGGATCAAATTGACGTCATCGTACGTCGCCGGTGTCATAAACCTTCAGGGTACTTGAGAATTCCGGGGCCTTCAAGACACATCATTTAGATGCAGCCGGCGCTTGAAAACGATGTCGAGCTTCACTGGCTCGCCCTGCGCCTGACCCCCGGATTGGGGACGCGCAAGGCCGGGCAACTGATCGGGATTTTCCGCACTCCTCAGTCGATTTTTCGCGCTTCGCGATCCGAGCTCGAGGCGGCCGGTCTAGCCAGCAGCGTGGCCCAAAGCATCGCCAGCGGATGCACCTTCGATGAAGCGGTGAGCCAGCAGCAAAAACTGCGGGAATTTGACGCGCAGTTGATCCCGCTGACCGATCCGCGCTATCCGCCGCGCCTGCTCGATATTTTCGATCCGCCGCCCGTGCTGTACGTTCGCGGGCGGGTGGAGCTGCTGCACAGCGTGATGATCGGCGTGGTCGGCACGCGCCGGCCCACCGCCTACGGGACTGCCGTGGCCGCCCGGCTCGCCCGCGACCTCGCCGCCAGCGCCGGCCTGACCATCTCCAGCGGCATGGCCCGCGGAATCGATACGGCGGCTCACAAAGCCGTGCTGGAGGCGGAAGGAAACACGGTCGCGGTATTCGGCTGTGGCGTCGACCAGGTCTACCCGGCGGAAAACCGCAAGCTGTCGCTCCTGATCGCGGAAAAAGGACTGACCGTTTCCGAATTTCCGATGGGAACGCCGGCGTATCCGCAGAATTTTCCGGTTCGCAACCGCATCATCAGCGGGATGAGTGCGGGAGTCGTTATCGTCGAAGGCGGCGAGTATTCGGGCTCCTCGATTACCGCCAAACTGGCGGCCGAGCAGGGCCGCGAAGTCTTTGCGGTCCCTGGAAATATAACATCCAAAATGAGTTGGGGGCCGAATTTGCTGATCAAACAAGGCGCCAAGCTCGTGCAGGAGTGGAACGACGTGGTGGTGGAGCTGTCCGCGGAGGACCGCCGGCGGCTTTCGGATCACTTTCGCAACCAGTTGAATTTAAATAACATAAATACTGATGAATCCGCCCTTCCCGCCGCCGCATCTTTAAAGCCAGCTAGCCGCGCGGTATTTCAGGCCCTCAAACCAGATTCGGCAGTTTCCCTGGATCAACTGGTCGAAACTTTAGAGGGTACAACCCCCTCGGAGATTATCGCGATTTTATTCGAGCTCGAGCTGGCGGGCTTGGTCAGGCAGATGCCGGGCCAGAGTTTTCTTAGGGTTTGGGGGTCTTGAACCTGCTCATCCCGTCGAGCGTGGTAAGATTTCGGTTGTTTACCGGACTACCATACCCAGTTAAGGTTGAATCAGTATCCTATGGCAAAAAATCTCGTGATCGTCGAGTCGCCCGCGAAGGCGAAAACGATCGGCAAATATCTCGGCAAGCAGTATACGGTGAAGGCATCGCTCGGGCATGTCAAGGATCTACCGAAAAAGGACCTGGCGGTCGATGTCGAGCACGAATTCAAGCCCCAATACGTCATTATCGAAGGCAAAAAGAAACTTATCGACGAGCTGAAAAAGGCCGCCAAGACCGCCGAAGCCGTCTACCTCGCGGCTGACCCGGATCGCGAAGGGGAGGCCATTTGCTTCCATCTTCAGGAGGAACTGAAAAACGGCAAAAAAGGCCCGCGAATTTACCGCGTGATGTTCAATGAGATCACCAAAAACGCCATTCAGAAAGCTTTTGAACGGCCCGGATCAGTGAATCTCCACCTGGTGGACGCGCAGCAGGCCCGCCGCGTCCTGGACCGTCTGGTGGGTTACAAAATCTCGCCCCTGCTCTGGGATAAGGTTCGCCGCGGGCTTTCGGCCGGGCGCGTCCAGACCGTCGCTCTCCGGCTGATCGTCGAGCGGGAACGCGAAATCAAAGCGTTTCAGAGCCGCGAATACTGGACCATCGACGTCAGCCTCGCCGGCAAAAAGCCACCGCAGCTTACCGCCCGTCTCGCAAAGAAAAACGACGAGAACGTCGATATCGGCAACGCGGACGCGGCAAATGGCATTGTCCAGACGCTCGATGGCGCGGCTTACGTCGTAAAATCGGTCGCGACCAAGGAGAAGCGGCGCAATCCCGTGCCGCCGTTCATCACCTCGACGCTCCAGCAGGAGGCCGCGCGCAAGCTGCGTTTCAGCGTGAAGCGAACCATGATGCTGGCACAGAAGCTGTACGAAGGGGTGGAACTGTCCCCCGACGAGGGCCCCGTCGGCTTGATCACCTACATGCGAACCGATTCGACGCGCGTCTCCAACGAAGCGCTGGAGGAGGTTCGCGGCATGATTGTCGAGCGTTACGGCGCCGATTATCGTCCCGCCTCGCCCAATATCTATAAAAGCAAGAAGGACGCGCAGGACGCGCATGAAGCGATCCGCCCGACCTCGGCGTTGCGGACCCCGGAAAGCGTCGAAAAATTCCTGGCTGAGGACGAATTGAAACTGTACCGGCTGATCTGGATGCGCTTCGTCGCCAGCCAGATGACGCCGGCCGTCTTCGACCAGACGACCATCGAGATCGAGGCCAAAGGCCGGGACGGCGCAACCTATTTATTCCGCGCCACCGGCAGCGTCCCCAAATTCGACGGCTTCCTTCGCGTTTACGAGGAAGGCAAGGATCAGAAGGACGAGGACGACGAGGAGTTGAAGCACAAGCTCCCGGCCGTGACCGAAGGCGAGACGCTGAAGTTCCGCGCGATCACGCCGGAGCAGCATTTCACCGAGCCGCCGCCGCGCTACACCGAAGCGACGCTGGTCAAGGAGCTCGAAGCCGACGGCGTCGGGCGGCCTTCCACCTACGCCTCGATTCTTTCGACCATTCAGGAGCGCGAATACGTCCGCAAGGAAGGCGGCCGGTTTTTCCCCACCGAGTTGGGCATCGTCGTGACGGATCTGCTGCTTGAAAGCTTCAACGATCTGTTCGACGTGACCTACACGGCTCGCATGGAAGCCGAGCTTGACGAGATCGAAGAGGGCAAAATCGACTGGCGCATGGCCATGAGCGAGTTCTACGAGCGCTTCGAAAAGGATCTGGAACACGCCGCCATCCACATGACCGACATCAAGCGCATGGAGGTCCCCACCGATCTCGTATGCGAAAAATGCGGCAAGCCGATGGTGATCAAGTGGGGCAAACACGGCCGCTTCATCGCCTGCACCGGTTATCCGGAGTGCACCAACACGCGCGAACTCGCGCCCGAGGACGGGTCGGTCTCAGAGCAGGACGAAACGGAGTATTGCGAAAACTGCGGCCGCCCGATGGTGCTCAAGAAGGGCCGTTTCGGTCAGTTTCTGGCCTGCACCGGTTATCCCGATTGCAAGACCACCAAGCAGCTCGGCGCGGCGCAGAAGCCGCAGGATGTTCCGCTCGATGAGAAGTGCCCGCAGTGCGGATCGAACATGGTCCGCAAATTCGGCCGCTACGGCGAATTCGTGGCTTGCAGCAATTATCCCAAGTGCAAGTACGTCAAGCAGAAAACGATCGGCGTGAAGTGTCCGAACTGCCCGGAAGGCGAGGTGGTCGAGAGGCGCTCCAAGCGCGGGAAAGTGTTTTATGGATGCAGCCGCTATCCCGATTGCGACTTCGTGGCCTGGGGCAAGCCGATTCCGGAAAAATGTCCGGAGTGCGGCTCATCGTACCTGATCGAGAAATTCCTCAAATCGGGCCCGGTCGCGCAATGCCCGAATAACGAGTGCAAGTTCAAAAAGCCGCTCGCGCCGGCGCCGGAGGAAGCGGTGGTGAGCCAATGAAGCGGCAACACAAGCATCGCGGCTTATGCCACCCTGATATAAATGGCGGAAGCAGTGGCAGTAAACGCTCCTAAACCCGATTACGGACTCGACGCGCCCCTCACAGTAAAAAAGATGTTCACCCACGGCGGCTGGGCGCTCGCCGCCGGTCTGGTGCTATGGCTGGTGAACCACAACGACTATCCGAGGCCCGCCGCCGAACTGCTCGCGGTGCTGGGCGGCGCCGGCGTGATCTATTTGGGAATCGGCGGATTCATGGTCTGGTCGAGCCGCGTCGCCAAGCTCGCCTTGCGCGACCGGCTGCTCGATTCTCTCGAACTGAAAGGCGAGGAGCGAGTCCTCGACGTCGGCTGCGGGCGCGGCCTGATGCTGATCGGCGCGGCCAGGCGCCTGAAATCCGGCAAAGCGACCGGCATCGATATCTGGAACCAGACCGATCTTACCGGCAATTCCGCCGAGGCGGCGAAGCAAAACGCGAAAATTGAGGGCGTTTCCGACCGAGTTCGCATCGAAACCGGCGACGCGCGCAAGCTGGTTTATCCCGATAATCACTATGACGCGGTGGTTTCCACGCTCGCCATTCACAACATCCCCGACGAGCACGGACGCGATCAGGCGGTTCGCGAGATGTGGCGGGTTCTGAAACCGGGCGGCCGCCTGGTGATTTTCGACATATTTCACACCACGCATTACGCCAAAGTCCTGCGCGAATGTGGCGCACGCGACATTACGGTTTCGGGCCTTGGCTGGCTGTGGTGCGTCCCCTCGCGGACGCTGTTTGCGCGAAAGTAGACGCTGGGTTTGATCGCCGGGCTTTCATTCCGCGGGGAGCTTCAGATCCTTCCGTTTAGTCCGCCAAGGCTTCGCGGACTTTTCCGACCAGCGCGCTCAGGGTGAACGGTTTTTGCAGGAATTTTGCTCCCGGCGGGAACGCTCCGGCGCGGACCGACTCATCGGAGGTGAAGCCGGAAACATACAGCACCTTCAACTCCGGCAGCGATTCGCGCATTCTCTCCGCCAGTTCGCGGCCGTTGATGCCCGGTAAAATGACATCGGTCACCAGCAGGTCGATCCGGCCCTCTTGCGCAGCGGCGACGTTCAGCGCCTCTTCGCCGCTTCCGGCTTCGATCACCACAAAATGCTCGCGCCGGAGGATCTTGCGGACCAGCGCGCGAATTCCCGGCTCGTCTTCGACCAGCAGAATCGTGGGCATGCGCGGCGGCTCGGGCGCGGGCGGCTCCGGCGGCGCAACCGCTGCTGCCGCGGGCGCAGCTTGGCTCAAAGGGAGATAAATCGTGAAGGTTGAGCCGCGGAAGGGCTCGCTCGAAAACGCCAGATCGCCGCCCCATTCGCGAACAATGGCGTAAGCGCGGCTCGCGCTGGGATCCTTGCCGAGCACCGCCGCTTCAAAGACACTTTTTGGAGAATCCGTTCCGCGGCCATCGTCACGAATGGTGATACGAGCATAGGCGCCCGGCGCCAGCGGAGCTCCCGGAATCTGCTCGGCGATCGCCTCCACCCCGCAGGAAATCGATAACCGCGACCGCTCCCTGGCTTCCTCCCGCGCCGGTGAAGCCAGCGCCTGTAGAATATCTTCGAGCTGAGAGGCATCGGCCATTGCCCAGACCGGTTCGCTCGCCGGATCAATTTCGACCGAAACGCGATCATTGCCCGGAATTTTTTCTTCCAGCCTGGCCAGCAGCGCGTTTAAGTCCACTGGCTTGGCGGGCTCGGCGACGCGGCGGGTGAAATTGAGCAGTTGCGCGGTGATGCCGGAGATTCGCTCCGTTGCGGTCATGATCTGCGCGACGTCGGCGCGTGCGGATTCGTTTGCGGGAAGCGATTGCAAGAGCTCTTCGCCGTATCCGGTGATGATCATCAGGGGATTATTGAGATCGTGCGCCAGGCGGCTGGCGGCGGCGCGCAAGGCCTCGGTCCGCTCAGCCGCCAGCATTTCGCGCTCAAGCTGCTTGCGAAGACTGATATCGGTGAGCACACCGCTCAATCCGCGATCGCTGTTGCGGATCGTTTCCCGGCACCAAAGAACGGCGCCACTGGCGGCCACGGCGCGAAACTCGGTGCTGGCGTCGCCTTGGCGGCCGACGGCGGCTTCGTAAAAAGCCATGGTCGCGGCGCGGTCTTCCGGATGGATGCGCTCGCGAAAAAACTGCGCCGTGGAAACCCAGTGCGCGGCCGGATACCCGAGCAGTTCTTCCGCCGCGCCGGCGACGGAAGTGAACGCGAAGGTACGCGGATCCGCCTTCCAGATCACCGCCGGAATTTCAAGATGGGGCGCTGGCGCCGCGCCGGATGCCTGCGGGCGCGTAAACTCCGCGGCGCTCGCCTCCTCGACCATCAGTAGCGTTTCCAGATCGCCCTCTTCGTCCCAATTCCGGATTGGCACGGCGGCGATGCGGAAACGGCGGCCTTCGATCTGAATGAGGGCTGAGGATGGGCCGCCGGAGCCCACGTGCGCCTGGCGAATACTTTCCACCAGCTCCGGCGACGGCAGGATCTGCTCGATCGTTTTGCGGCGCATGTCCTCACCGCGGAGGCCAAACGTCTGCCGGAAGCTGCGATTGGCCGACAGGATCGAACGGTCCGGGCCAAGCACGACCAGCGCGACCGGCAATGATGCGACGATCTCCTGGTAATAGCGGCGCTCGGTTTCGACCAGGGCCAGCAGCCGCGCTACCTCCTTTGCTTTCCACTGTTCGAAGTCGGTGCGCTCCATCTTTCCGCTTATAAGTCTGGGACGCGCCGCGAAACACAGCAAGGTACTTCGCGATTAGGAGGTAATGGTACTCGGCATCAAAGAGTCCGGGAAGAGGGAAGGCGGGTTCGCAATTCAGCTACTTGCGGGCGCGCGCGACGGACTCGCGGCTCAGGGATTGTACACGCACCAGCAACTCAACTTCTTTGCGCGTCACGCCCAGCGCTGCGGCGACGGTGGACACGTCCTCGTTCCGCCGAACCATGCGCATCGCCTGCACGCGCTTGCTCAGGTTCAAGCCGGAACGCGCCGCCGGAACCGGAATGTACACCGGCTCGGGGGCGATCTTCTGAAATTCGCCAACGCGCGCCGCCATCTCCTCCAGCCGCTTGCGGTTGCTAGCGGCATCGCGCTGGATCTCCCGCTTTACGCTGAGGAACAGCGCCAGCGCGCCGATTAATCCGGCCGCCAGCAGGGCGTATTGGAATAGAACGTGTCCCATGATTTTCTCACCTGCTTCCTTAACCGAGGCTCTTCCAACGGCTTCTTTAGCCGAGCGTTTTCCAACGCTCGTGGCGGCTGATTACTTCCTGAATTCGCACGCCGAAATTTCCATCGAGCGTCACCACCTCGCCACGCGCGATGACGCAGTTATTTACGATCACCTCCACCTGATCGCCGATCTCGCGATTCAGCTCCACGATCGATCCGGTGGTCAGCTTGAGAACATCCTTGAGCGGCACCTCCGCGCGCCCGAACGAGACGCTGAGGGGCAGCTCCACGTCGAGCAGAAGATCGAACGCGGGCGGCTTGTCGCGCACCTCCAGGGCTTGCTCGGGTTGAGCGAATGCCGCCGCCAGTTCCGGCTCGATCGCGGCCAGCAGGTGGAATCGCGATTTGCCCTGGCGCACTTCAATCGCACTCCAGGCCGCTGCGGCGGGCGGCGTTTCCTCGCGCTGCTCGCGTTGGACTTCGCGTCCGAGCCATTGCGACATGGCTCGAGCCACGCCGGAAACCGCCTGCTCAACGATTTCCTGAAATTCTGCCTTGTGTTTTTCGGGGTCGCTTTCGGTGATTCCTGCCGCCTCCAGAACAAGAGCCCCGCCGGCGAGCCAATCCGGCTCGGCCGCCGCGATCCAGATCGCGCCGGGCACTCCGGAAAATTGTTCGCGCCGCAGGAGCGCGCTGGTATGCGGCTCCCCACTGGAAGCTTCGGTCGAGATTTGCGGGCGTTCGCCGGTCATGCCTTCGAAAGCGGAGGCAAGATTGGAGGCGAGCTCGTTCAGCAGCCGGTTTTGGATTGCGTCGTTCAATTAAACTCCGCGCGGGCTGGGCCAGGATTTTTCCATGATCGCGCGAAGGCGCAAAATCGCCTGCGTCTTCAATTGCGAGATACGGGATTCGTGCAGGTGGACGATTTTCGAAATTTCGCGCAGCGTCAGCTCCTCGTGGTAATACAGGCTCAGCACCGTTTTTTCGATGTCCGGCATTTTGGCGATCGCCGAGGCCAGCAGTTTCTGAAGCTCGCTCCGCTCCACAATGCGCGAGGGCCAGGATTCCTCGCCGTCGGCGACATATTTCAATAAATCGTGATTTTCTTCGTCACCTCCCGAGGTTTCCAGACTTCCCAGCGTGAGGCCGCGCGAATCGACCAGCCAGGCGTGATATTCCTCAATCGTCTGGCCCAGCTCCGCGGCGATCTCCTCTTCGGTCGGCGAGCGGTGCAGCTTTTGCTCGGCCGCGCAGATCGCCGCTTCGATCTGCTTGGCGCGCTTGCGCTGCTGGCGCGGCGCCCAGTCCAGGCCGCGCAAGCTGTCCAGAATCGCGCCGCGGATCTTATATTCCGCGTACGTCTTGAGCTTCACGTTCTGCGAGGGATCGAAACGGTCGATGGCGGCGATCAGCCCGACAATGCCGGTTGAGATCAAATCCTCCAGATTGACGCTTTCCGGCAGCCGGTCGTGAATTCGCCGCGCGATCAGCCTCACCTGTGGCAGATGTTCGAGGATCAGCTCCTCGCGCTCCTGCGCGCTGATCGCGGGAGAACCGTAGGCGCCGATCCGGCCGAGCGCGGCCGCCTGCTGCTTCGCACTGGGTTCCATTCTTGTTGCGCCTTTCATGCCGCTGCTCCCGCCGTTCGTGTGCAGATGGCCGGACCCGTAATGAGCCCGCCTATTTTTTCCCTGGTCGCCGCTTCCAGATCGTCGGGAATCTGTTGCCCCGTTGCCAGAAACGAAATAGGACGCTCCCGGCGCCAGGCTTCATTGAGCAGCGCTCCGAAGCTCGCCGTTTCGTCGATGCGCGTGAACAAAAACTTCTTCGGCTGGAAAATCTCATAGCGCTCGATCACCCGCGCCATATCGGCAGGCTTCATGGAGGCGGAAAGCACCAGATGGGTGTCGATCTCGGGATGCGACGCGATCAGCCGCGCCAGGTCCGTTCCATCTTCCATGTCGTCGCGGCCCAGCCCCGGCGTGTCGATAAAGACAAAATCCTTGTGGCGATGCTCTTCAATCGCCTGGGCCAGCGCGACCGGCGTTTCGACCACATCGCAGCCGATGCCGAGAATCGCGGCGAGCGAACGAAGCTGATCGGCCGCGGCGATGCGGAACACATCCGCCGAAAGAATCTGCGCCGGCTTGCGTGAGGCGAGCCCGTAACGCGCGGCCAGCTTCACCAGCGTGGTGGTCTTGCCGGCTCCCGGAGGTCCCACCAGCGCCACCACGGCCCGATTTGCGCCGCGCCGCCCCAGCGTGGCGTCCACTTGGAAAAATTCATCGAGCGAAGCTCCGCGCGCCACCGCCTGCGCGATCATCGGATCCAGCTCGTTCGCGATCAGATGCGCGCATCGCTCGGATTCTTCACTGGCCGGCTCGGAGAAAATGCGCGCGCCGGAGAGGCACTTCGACAGGCGCTCGATTTCCCGCTTCATTTCGGCCAGATCGCGGCGCAGGTGGTCGGGCGTAGCCCCTTCCGTTTTCGGCGCGGCCGGATGCGGATTCAGCGGCGCATTGCTGCCGAACACGACTTCATAAGCTCCCAGATGCCTGGTCTCCGGCATCGCCGGACGGGCATGCACCAGCAAGGCGTCCTCGCCCAGCTCCTTGCGCGCCAGTTCCATGGCCGCTTCCACGGTTCCCGAGAAATAACTTTTCAGCCTCATTGAATCAGCCCTAACGACACGACGCGAACGCCGGCCGGAATTTCGTTATGAGAAAGAATAGAGACATTCGGCAGCGACCCCTCGACGATTTGCCGCAAAAAGTAGCGCGCCGCGGAGCTGGTGACGATGGCCACCGAGGAATCGGCCGGCCCGGCCGACCGCGCCACACGCTCCAGAATCTCGCGCGCCTTTTGTGGCGAAAGATTGAGATGGCTGGTCTGTTCGGTATACTCGATCGATTTCTCGATGGTTTGTTCGATCTGCGAATCGAGGAAAAACGCCGGCAGCTCGCCCGACGGATTCAAATATGGCTTTACCACCATGCGGCGAATCGCCTGGCGTGCATACTCGGTGAGAAGGATCGGATTCTTGGTCACCGCGGCCGCCTCACCGAGCGCTTCCAGAATGGTGACCGAGTCCCGAATCGAAACCCGCTCACGCAACAAATTCTGGAAAACTTTCTGCACGCTCGCCATCGGGAGCAATTTCGGCACCAGATCCTCGACGACTTTGGGATTTTCTTGAGCGACGCGATCCAGAATGTTCTTAGTGTCCTGGCGCGACAGCAGCTCAAACGCGTGCCGCCGGACCAATTCGGCAAGATGCGTTCCGACCACGCTCACCGCATCCACCACCGTGAATCCGTTGGAGCGCGCAAGATCGGATTTATCGGGCTTGATCCAAAACGCCTGAATTCCGAACGCCGGTTCCTTGGCTGGGATACCTTCAATCGGCGGGGCGGCGTTCGAGCCCGTCCCGGGATGGATCGCCAGATTGCAACCCTGCATCAGTTCGAAACGGCCGATCTCCGCGCCTTTTAGCAGAACAACATACTCGTTCGCTTTCAGTTGCAGGTTATCGGTGACGCGCACCGGCGGCACCATGTATCCCAAATCGGAAGCCATCTGCTTGCGAATACCGGCAATCCGCTTCAGTAGCGGGGAATTCTGGGCGCCTTCAACCAATTTCACAAGCCCCAATCCAACTTCGACCGCAAGCGGCTCCACCTTCAGCAGCGATTCAAGATTTTCTTTGGGCGCCGGCGGTTTCGGATCCGGCGCGGCGGCTTCGGCATCGAGCTTCTTGCGAATCCGATATCCCGCATACCCCACGCCGGTTCCCAGGGCTAAGAAAGGAATCGTAGGCAGTCCGGGGAAGGCGGCCATCGCGACCAGCACCGCGCCCGATAACATGAGCGGTTGAGGATTGCTGAACACCTGTTTCCGCACATCCGATCCGACTTTTCCATCCGAACTGGTACGCGTAATGATCAAACCGCCCGAAACGGAAACCATCAGCGCGGGAATCACTGTCACCAGTCCGTCACCGATAGTCAGAACGGTATAAGTGCTTAATGCGCGTTGCAGATCCATGCCATGCTGGAACACGCCGATCAGGAACCCGGCGATGATGTTGATTGCCGTGATCAAAATGCTGGCGACGGCGTCCCGTTGTGTGAATCGGCTCGCGCCGTCCATAGCGCCATAGAACTCTGCTTCCGCGGCAAGATTTTTGCGTCGTGTTCTGGCTTCGGCTTCATCGATTAATCCGGTGTTCAAATCGGAATCGATCGACATTTGTTTTCCCGGAAGCGCGTCGAGGGTGAAACGCGCGGTTACTTCGGAAATGCGGACCGCGCCGTGATTGATCACGACGTATTGAATGGCGATCAACACCAGAAAAATGACGACGCCGATGATGTAGTTTCCCCCGACTACAAAATTGCCGAAGGCCTCGATCACCTGCCCGGCCGCGCGGGTTCCGGAATTTCCGTGGATCAGAATCAGGCGCGAAGAAGAAATATTCAGGGCCAGGCGAAACAGCGTAAGCAGCAGCAGCGACGTCGGAAAAACACTGAATTCAACCGGCCGGCTGATGTACATCGAAACCATCAGGACGATGACGGAGATCGTGATATTGGCGCTGATCAGGATATCCAGCAGAAACGAGGGGATTGGCAGGATCATCGCCATCACGATGCCGAGCACCGCCAGAGGAACACTCAGCTCGCCGAGATTGCCAAATCGGGACGCCGTTTTGATCTTCGGCGCCGCGCCATTCGCCGCCGGCAGAGCCTTCGCGTTCGCGCGCGGCGGATTAGCCGTATGCGGACGGCTGGGCGGCTGTGCCGAAACGGGAGCGATGTGCGACGTCGCAGCCATGTTTGGCGAAGATGGAGCAGTTGATAGACCAACGGTGCGGCTGTTTTTATTAGGAAAATTCCGAATCGAGACGCATTACACCACAAAAGAGAATCGCCGATCAGGTGTGAGCTAATTCCCGTTTCCGAATACCCGATACAATTACTAAATGGGGATTTCCGCTGCCGAGCCTAAGTTGTATACCTCCGGCTTTGTTCGCCTGACGCGACCGCAATTCATCGGGACCATGGCCGGCCTGATGATGTGTCTGCTGCTCGCCGCGCTGGATCAGACCATCGTCGGGACCGCGGAGCCGCGCATCATCGCTTCGCTTTCCGGATTCGACCGCTATCCCTGGGTCGCGACCACTTACCTGCTTACTTCCACCATTTGTCTGCCCGTATTCGCGAAATTATCCGACATTTACGGCCGCAAATGGTTTTTTCTGGCCGGCGCGGCGATGTTTGTCGCATCCTCGGCCTTGTGCGGAGCGGCGGGGAAAATTACTTTGCTCCCCATCGACGGGATGTCGCAGTTGATTCTTTTCCGCGGATTGCAAGGGCTCGGCGCGGGCATCATGTTCGGGTTGGTGTTCACCATCGTCGGAGATGTTTTTTCGCCCATCGAACGCGGAAAATATCAGGGACTGTTCGCGGCGATGTTCGGCGCGGCCTCCATTTTCGGCCCCACCCTGGGCGGATGGCTGACCGACAATTTTTCCTGGCGCGCCTGCTTCTACGTGAACCTGCCGGTGGGCGTTCTCGCGATCGCGGCGATTTATTTCGAGTTTCCCAATTTCAAGCCGCGGCAGATGCGGCGCATCATTGATTGGTGGGGAGTGCTCACGCTGGCGTCGTGCCTGGTTCCGCTGCTGCTCGCCCTGACCTGGGTGACCGATTACGGCTGGGGCTCGGCGCGCGTCGAAACGCTGCTGGCCGCTGCGGCGGTGATGCTTGCCGCGTTTCTTTTTGTCGAAACGCGCGCCAAGGAGCCGGTGCTTCCGTTGACGCTGTTTCGCGATCCGGTGATCAGCATCTGCTCCTTCGCGAATTTCATCGTCGGCATCGGGATGTTCGGCGTTATCATTTATCTTCCGCTGTACATGCAAGGCGTGCTGGGGGTTTCGGCGACGCGCTCGGGATCGCTTCTGACGCCGATGATGCTGGCCGCGGTCTTCGGCAATATCTTCGGCGGCCAGGTGACCTCGCGGTCTGGAAAATACAAGACCCTGGCCATCGCCGGAACGCTGTTCAGCGCGGCGGGAATGATCGTTTTCGCGCGAATGGGATTAACGACGCCGCACGTGATGGTGATCGCGGGCATGGTGCTTTCGGGAATCGGCCTTGGATTTGTGCAGCCGGTTTACACCGTCGCGGTGCAGAACGCCGCGCCGCGCGAGCACATGGGCACGGCGACGGCCTCGACGCAGTTCTTTCGCTCCATCGGCAGCACGGTCGGCGTGGCTGCGTTCGGAAGCGTGCTGCTCACGATGTAAGCACGATTTCGCCGCGGCCGTTCCCCGCGGCACGCCGGACATCGCGCTGCGGCCGTTCCACAATCCCTTGCTGCTGCCGCTGATCCGGCCGCAGCTTGAATCGGCGTTCGGGCAGTATCCGGGAGGAACGGATCTGCTCAATCGCCTGTTTGAGAACGTGAAGTTTTCGCTGGTGCACGGCATTCAGGTGATTTTTTTCTGGGGCGCGGTGATCATGTCCGCGGCAGTGCTGTTGAATCTGGCGCTGCGGGAGATCCCGCTGCGCGGCCGCGTCGAGGCTCCGCCGGCGATCGAGTAACGCGCCGCGGCCTTTCGCCGGTCGTAAAATGAAAGCGCCGCGACATGCAGCGTCTTCTCGATCTTTCTCTTCAGGATCGCGAGCGCGCCATTCGAGAAGCCTCCGATCTGGCGCGCCGCATGGATCCCCGGCTGAAACAGCACTTCGATCTGCTGCTGGCGGCTTCGCCCGCGCCGGAACAGGGGCTGCATTATTTTGCGAGGTTTCCCGCCGAATGCGTCAATTCGCAAAACCTGCGGGCGCTGATCGCGGTGTTTACCCACAGCCATTTCCTGGCCGAGGATTTGATCGAGCATCCGGACTGGGCCGGCGACATTTGCGATGCCGGCGGCATGCTGGATGCGCAGGCGTTTCGCGATCGCTTGCAAAGCTCGCTTCCGGAAGGCGTTCCAGCCGCGCTCGACCTGGCGCGGTTCCGCCGGCGCCAGCTTCTGCGAATCGTGGCGCGCGACATTCTGGGCCTGGCGACGCTCCCGGAAATTACCGCCGAGCTTTCCGCGCTGGCCGATGCGATCGTCGAAACCGCGCTTGAAAGAATTCTGGCCGATCTGGAGCGGCGATACGGCCGGCCCGGCGCGGCGTTTTCGGTGATCGCGCTCGGCAAGCTCGGCGGAATGGAGCTGAATTACAGCTCCGATATCGACCTGATGTTTCTCTATTCGGCCAACGGAGAAACGGCTGCGCCACATCCGGTCACACACAAGGAATTTTTTCAACGCGCCGCCAATGAGCTGACCGCGCTTCTTTCCACCTACACGCCCGAAGGGCTGTGCTATCGCGTCGATCTGCGGCTGCGGCCCGACGGCCGGCTCGGCGAAGTTTGTATGTCGCTGGAGGGCGCGCGCCAGTATTACGAAAAGCGCGCGCGCGATTGGGAATTGCAAATGCTGATCAAGGCGCGAGTGGCGGCCGGAGACCGCTCGACGGGGCGCGCGCTGCTCGATTTCGTCGAGCCCCGGATTTATTCAACCACTCTCGACTTTTCCGCGGTCGAGGCTTTGTCGGTTACCCGCGAGCGGCTGAATGAAAAGCTCGCGGCCAGGAAAGCTTCAGGAAAATCGGGCGGACAGATCGACGTGAAGCTGGCGCGCGGGGGCATCCGCGATATCGAATTTGTCGTGCAGTGCCTGCAACGCCTGCACGGCGGAGCGGAGCCCTGGGTGCGGCATGGCGGCACTATGCTCGCGCTGGCCCGGCTGCGCGATAAAAATTTTCTCTCCGATTCCGAATATGGCCGGCTGGCGTCGGCCTATACGTTTTTGCGGCATCTGGAGCATCGCCTGCAATTCGCCGACGACCGGCAGACCCACACTCTGCCTCGCGATCCGGAAGAACTGGAGCTGCTGGCCCGGCGGATGCCCCGCGCCGAGACGGTCGAATCGCTGCTCGAAAAAATACGGATGCACTTTGCGCACGTGATCGAAATTTATGACCGCGTCGTGCATTCCCGCGCCGCCGAAGAGCCGCCGGCCGCAAGCAACCTGGTGCGCGCTCTCGATCATCGCGCGCCGTCCCTGGCGGCGGCGCTGGGCCGCGCCGAGCTGCATCGCGGATTGCAGCCCTTCGAGCATTTCCTCGAACGGCTTCCGGCCGACCGCCTGGACCGGCTCGATCGCGATCCGGCGCGCACGCGCTGTCTCCTGGATTTGTTCGAGCACAGCCCGTACTTCGCCGAGGAACTGATTCGCACGCCGGAGCTGGTGGATGAAATCGGCCGCTCCGCCGGCCTCGAACCTGCGTCGCGGGAAGCGGGCGAGCTGCGCCGCTGGTACCGCCGGGAGATGCTGCGCATTCAGGCCGACAGCATCTGCAACGGCCGCCCGATCTTTGAAACGCTCGCCGCCACGTCGGAGCTGGCCGATTCCGTGATTTCACGCGCCTATGAGATCGTATCCGCCCCCGCAGCAACGGCCAAATCGATGTGGGTGATCGCGCTCGGCCGGCTGGGAATGCGTGAATTTGATCTGGCCTCCGACGCAGATCTGGTGTTCGTGCTGGATGATTCGGCCGCTTCGGAGATGCCGTTCTGGACCCGCGCGGCGGAGCGGCTGATCAATTTAATTACCGCCTACACCGGCGACGGCGTGATGTTCGCGGTCGATACGCGACTTCGCCCCAATGGTGGCGGAGGGCCGCTGGTACAGACCGAATCGGCGTTTCTCGATTATTTCGGCCGCGCGGCCGAGGCCTGGGAAGGAATTACCTACATGAAATCGCGCGCCGTCGCCGGCGATACCGCGCGCGCCGACTCTTTCTTACATCAGCTTCAGGAGGCGGATTGGCGGAGATACGGGCAGGGCGGGCGATCGCGCGCGGATCTGCGCCAGATGCGCCTTCGCCTGGAACGCGAGCAGGGCGCATCGCATCCGCTGAAGGCCGGCGCCGGCGGATACTATGATATCGATTTCCTGCTCATGTACCTGCGTTTGAAAAGCGCCGGAATCTTCTTCAAGGTTTTAAATACACCGGCGCGGATTGAAGTCCTTGAAAGCATGGGCCATCTGGATCGGGAAGAAGCGCAGTTTTTAGGCGAGGCAGCGACGTTTTATCGGGCGCTCGATCACGGCTTGCGCCTGCTTTCCGGACACGCCGAGGGGCGGCTGCCCTCCTCGGAAGCGCAGCTTTCCACGCTCGCCGCGCTGGTTGCCCGATGGAGCCCGCTGCGGCTGGAGAATCTGGCGGAAATCCGAACGCGGACGCGCGCCCTATTTGACCGGCTCTTCGGCTGATTCTTAAGAAAGGCCATGGCAGAGGCGCTCGACCAGACGGTCGATCAATCGCTCCACAACCGCGCTCTCAATCGAGGAATGCTGCTCCCACTGGCGAAGAATTCGATCCGCTACGCCGTCAATCACGCGCCCGCGAAGATCGTCCAGCAGCGGCTGCCGCGACGTCGGCACGGAGTGTTCGAAGTAGTGCGCCAACTGACGCTCAAGATCGTCCGCCGTCTCCTGCTCCTGCTCGGGCAGGCGCTGCTGCAGGCGAGCCTGAAGGCCGCGGATGACCATGCTTGCTTTCTCGGCCGCGGCAGTCAGGTTGGGGTCCTGCTTGGATTCCGAAGATTTGCGCGGTGCCACTGCGCTCCTCTACAACTATACCCGACTATTTCTAGGTATATGATCCTCAGGCATTGACCTTATTCCATGTCTCGGTTACAATCGACCTTGCCGTTGATCAGTACCTCTAGTTCTAGCATAGTTGGGCCCGTAATTTTCCGGTTCCCAGTAACTTGGGATACGCTTTCACGATCGGCCGACAGCGAGCGCTGGGAGATGGTGGTACCACGAATGGTACGTCCGGCACGGATCGCGGCGGGGCCGGATCTGTTTACCCGCCTGCCGGACTCCACATCGATGTTAGCTCGCCTGTGGCGCTGGATCTGGGAACGATGCCGCCGGATGATATAGTAACCGGCGAGCGGATGCTCAACCTGGGCCGGTTTGAGGAGGCGCTGGCCTGTTTCGCCGCGAAGGAAGAAGCGGATTTGCAGGCGCTGTTCGGCTCGGCGGTCGCGCGGCAGATGCTGGGGCGATTTGAAGAGGCCGAAGAGCGTTATGAGCGCCTTCTCGCGGTGGATCCGAAGCACCAGGAGGCGCTGGCGAATCTGATTGCCATGAACGTGGAGCGTTTCCACCTGGGGCGGGTGGAGGAGTATTCGCGGCGGCTGCTCGAATTAAACAGCCGATCCGCCGCGGCGCTTCAGGGATTGGTGATGGTTGCGGTGGAGCGGCGCGATTACGAGGCGGCGGCGCGATATTTCCGGCAGATCGTCCCCGCGGGCGCGCACGGCGGCGACGCCATCGAATATCGATTGAGCCGGCAGACGGTCGAACGGCTGCGGAGCTACTGATGGCGCGTTTGAGAGTCCGCATTGAGCTAAGCCGCGGCGGCATCGGCGTGCCGCTGCACAAACTGGCCAGCGTGGTGCAGGAGGCGCACAAGTTCTTCCAAATGCTCGCCGAGGACGTTCATATCGATGGCCAGCGCGGCGAATGGCTGGGATTTGATTTCGACAACCAGAGCCTGAATTTCACCGCTGAGTACGTCGGAGCGGTGACGCCCAAGCAGGTGCAGGCTTTTTACGCCGCCTTCGACGGCACCACCGCACTGCGCCGCGCAACCATCGCCCAGTTCGCCCGCATTACGGACGCGATCGGCGAAGACGAGCTGATCGGATTCGGGCTGTATCCATCCGAGCACGATTCGGAGCCTTCCGAGTGGCGCTGTCTCTCACGTCGCGACGCCCTGCGCATCAGCGAAGAAATTCAGGTGCTGATCGGCGCAAACCCGGAACAGTCCTCGCATCTTCCGGCGGTGAGCGATGCGGGGTCGAGCCTGTTCGGAAAGAATCGCGACGAAGATCCGGGATTGGCGGCGCGGCTGGCGCGCGTCGAACGCAAGGTGGATGAGCATTCCGCCCACATCCGCGATCTGCGGGCGCAATCGGCGGCGGCGGAAGAAAGCTTTCGTAATCTCCTCTCCGCCGTCGAGGGTTTTTGCGACCAGGCGGCACAGCAGATCGAACGGATCACGCCGGCGGCGGCCCTGCCGCCATCCAAGCGGCGAGTCCATCGATGGGTCTTGGCGGGAATCGGCGGCGTGATCGTGGCCGGGGCTCTGTTTGCGGGATGGAAAATGTGGCCGGCACATCCGGTCGAGCCGGTGCTGGCGACCACGGCTCCCGCAGAGCGGCCGGTCCCTGAACCGGCGCCGGCTGCCGAACCCGTCCCCGCGCCAACTGCGGCGCAAGTCGCGCGCGCCGAGCCGATGCACGTTGAGATCAGCGCGTCGGAGCCTTCATGGGTGGCGCTGACGGGTGAGGACGGGCGCCGTTTGTTTGTCGGATTAATTTCGCCGGGCGAGCCGAAAACGTTCGACCTCGAACAGGATGCGCGGCTGCGCACCGGAAACGCCGGCGGGCTCGCGGTGAAATTAAACGGGCAGGCGCTGGGAACGATCGGCCCGCACGGAAAAGTGCGGGAGATCGAGTTCAAGGACAACACGTTCACCATCCTGACGCCGGAATAGCGCGTTTCCCTACCCAACTGCCTCGCGTGCCATCAATATCGACGGTCATACGGCGCTCGGCGGCGTTCGATAATCTCGAAAGAGCCGCCGGCCAAAACCAATGCGCAACCTAAATACCGTACTTTGCGTTCTCATTCTGTCCGCTTGCAGCGCGATGCTGGTTTGCGCGCAAGCCGGACCGGATACGATCACTTTCACCAATGGCGAGAAGCTCGCCGGACATTTTGTTCGATCCACGCCGTCCTCGGTGACCTTCAAGAGCGACGTATTGGGCGAGCTCACCATCGACTGGAAAAACGTCCGTGAGCTCGACACCTCCACCAAAATCGCCGTCATCCGCAAGGGCGTCAAGCTTCGCCGGCGGCAAAATACGTCGAGCATTCCGCAGGGAACGCTGGTCGAAAGGGACCAGCAGCTTCAGGTGACTCCTTCACTCGGCGCGCAGCTTGTGGCGGTTCCGCTGGCCGATTCCGCCGTCGTGATCGATCAGCCGGCATTCCAAAAAGCGATGACGCGCACGCCGGGATTCCTTGCCGACTGGACCGGCCAGGTCACCGCCGGAGCGACCCTGGTGCAGGCCACGCAGAGCAATCGCACCTTCAACGGAGCGGTGTCCTTGATTCGCGCCGAACCGGCCGAGGACTGGATGAACCCGAGCTACCGCACGCTGATCAATTTTTCCGCGTTCTACGGCGAACTCACCCAGCCCGCCACGCCCACCATCAAGACGTCGATCTACCACGCCGCGGCGGAGCAGGATCAATACTTCACCTCGAGCGTATTCGCCTTCGGCCAGGCCGATTTCGATCACAACTTTTCCCAAGGCCTGCTGCTCCAGCAAACCTATAACGGCGGCGTCGGCTGGACGGCCGTAAAGAGCGCCCGGCAGCAACTCGATCTCCGGGCCAGCATGAGCTACATCCGCCAGGAATTCGAAAGCGGTCCGAGCAAAAATCTGATCGGGTCGGTCTTCGCCGAGCATTACATGCGCAAGCTGCCGCATGGCGCCGCGCTCGATCAAGCCGCTTCGGTGACGCCGGCCTGGAACAATACCAGCGCTTATTCGACGCTGTTTTCCGCCCTGATTACCGTGCCCATGTACAAACAATTGAGCGGATCCACGGGAATTATCGAAGCCTACTTGAACGACCCTCCCCCGGGATTCAGAAAAAACTCGTTCCAGTTCACGCTGGGACTGACTTATTCCATCAAGTAACGAGCGGTCCTATTCCAAGGAAACCGGCCGATCGAAAACCACGTCGAGTGTCGAGCCTTGCCGGAGCTCGACCTCCCTGCCGCGCGTCAGCATCGTCGTCGCAATTCCGACCGCTCCGCCGATACCCGCGCCGATACCCGCGCCGGACCAGCTTCGATCCGCCAAGCCCCCGAGGCCCGCTCCGCTGCCGGCCAAAATCGCAATGCGCTGCGCGTCGTTTCCGGCATCGGAGCCTTGCTTAACGATGTTTTCTTTCTGCTCCACCTTCTGGCCGCTCTCGCCGGAATCGACGGAACCCATTCGAGGCGTGATCTTGTACACTTTGCCGCTCGCCAGCGTCAGAGTCTCGATGCGAATGCCCAGCTCGGCGCGTCCGGCAATTTTGCCGCTTCGCCTGACGAGCGAAACCGAGCCTTGCACGTAAGAGCCGGCGGGCACGAGAATGCGGCCATCCACGGCGATCGGGCTCGCGGTCTGAAAATAAACCTGGTCGCCGTCGGAAGCGGTGCGCGTATTGACGGAGTTGACCATCCGCAGCAATAAGTGCGTACCCTTCGGAATCTCGGCGGCCGAAACAGAAACGCAAAGGAACACAGCGAAAGCGATCCGTTTCATACCATCCTCATCTTAAACCGAAGCGCCATTGGCCGCACTCCCGGGCCGCTATACTGAGCCTATATGCGAACCGCTCTCGCCGCCGCGTTAGTCACCGGCGCGGCATTCGGCGCCGACATCGAAGCGCGCGTCCAGGAGGGCTACGCCGATTCGAACGGCGTCAAGATCCACTACGCCAGCCTCGGCGCCGGCCCGCTGATCGTCATGATCCACGGCTTTCCCGATTTCTGGTACACGTGGCGCGACCAGATGTCCGCGCTGGCCGATAAATTCCAGTGCGTCGCCATCGATCAGCGCGGCTACAATCTCAGCGATAAACCGAAGGGCGTCGAAAATTACGACATGCGCCTGCTGGTCGGCGACGTCGCCGCGGTGATCAAATCGCTCGGCCGCGACAAGGCGATCATTGTAGGCCATGACTGGGGAGGAGCCGTCGCCTGGCAGTTTGCGCTGAACCTCCCGCAAATGACCGATCGCCTGATTATTCTGAATCTGCCGCATCCGCGCGGCTTAAGCCGTGAACTCGCGCACAATCCACGGCAGCAGGAAAACAGCGGGTACGCGCGCAGTTTCCAACAGCCCGACGCCGCCTCCAAACTGACCGCCGAAGGCCTGGCATCCTGGGTGAAGGATCCGGCGGCGAAACAAAAATATATCGAAGCGTTCAAGCGATCGGATTTGGAGGCCATGCTCAACTACTACAAACGCAACTACCCGCGCCCGCCTTATAACGAAGACACCTCGCCGGTGATTAAGACGCAGATGAGCGTGCTGATGATCCATGGTCTCGACGACAAGGCGCTGCTCGCGCCCGCGCTGAACGACACCTGGGAGTGGATGGGCAAGGATCTGACGCTGGTCACGATTCCCGGCGCGGGACATTTCGTGCAGCAGGACGCCTCCGATCTGGTTTCGCGCACCATGCGCGCGTGGTTGCTGCGATGACGACGGAAGACGCCCGCAATCATCTCCGCTACTCCGGCTGGGCCTCGCGCCGCCTGCTCGATGCCGCCCTGCAACTGCCGCCGGACGATCTTCATCGCGATCTGAAAGTTTCGCATAAAAGCCTGTTTGAAACCCTGAATCACATCCATTTCGCGGATCGGATCTGGCTGTGCCGCGTGTTGGGCGAGCCTTATGAACCGGCGCAAGGCGCGCTCGAAGTCGAGTGGCCCAAACTTCAGCGGCGCTGGGAAGAATGGGCCGATTCTCCCGGCGCGTCCGATCTTGATCGCATCATTTTTTATAAAGACCTGAAGGGCAACTCGCATCAAGCCCCGCTGTGGCAGATCATCCTGCACCTGGTGAATCATGCGACCCTGCATCGCGGCCAGGCGATGGCCATGATGCGCCAGTTAGGCGCCGCGCCGCCGCCCACAGACCTGATCTTCTATTACCGCGAACTCCAAACATGAAAAAAGCATTTTTTCTCACTTTTGCCGCCTGTATCACCTTTGCGCAGGACGCCATCCGCCTGAACGTCGACGCGAGCGAAGCACCCAAGCGGATCTTTCACGTTCATCTCACCATCCCCGCCAAACCCGGACCCATGACGCTGCTCTATCCCGAATGGATTCCCGGCGAGCACGGCCCCACCGGCCCGGTGGTGGATCTGGTCGGCCTGAGAATCACCGCGAACGGCCAGACTGTGGCGTGGCGGCGCGATTCGACCAATATGTTCGCCTTCCACGTCACCGTTCCCGCTGGCGCCGGAGCGCTCGATGTCGCCTTCGATCAAATCTCGCCTCCGGACACCTCGGGCTTTTCCTCCGGCGCTTCGGCCACTACCGAGCTCGCCGTGCTCAATTGGAATCAGTTCGTGCTTTATCCGCAGGGCCCGCCCGCGGCGCAGCTCAGCTTTCAAGCCAATCTGAAAGTCCCGGAATCCTGGCGCTACGGAACCGCGCTGCCTATCGCGCGCGAATCCGCGAATCAGATCGAGTTTCAACCCGCGCCGCTCAACACGCTGATCGATTCTCCGGTCTCCACCGGCCGGCATTACAAGACCATCGAGCTCGGCCGGGACGGCGAGATCGCTCACTATCTGCACCTTGCCGCCGATAGCGATCGCGCCATCGAAATCTCTCCGGAACAAATCGAAAAATATAAGAACCTCGTGAACGAAGCCGGCGCGCTGTTCGGTTCGCGCCATTATCGCAGCTATCACTTCCTCTACACGCTGAGCGATCACGTCGCCAGCTTCGGCCTGGAACATCACGAATCGAGCGACGATCGCGTGCGCGAGCGCGCCCTGCTCGACGAAAGCGCCGCAAAAGCCACCGCCGATCTGCTGCCGCACGAGTTCGTCCATTCCTGGAACGGAAAATTCCGGCGCCCCGCCGGGCTGGTCACGCCCGATTACAGCGAGCCGATGAAAGGCGATCTGCTATGGGTCTACGAAGGTCTTACGCAGTATCTGGGGGAAGTGCTGGCGACGCGCAGCGGACTTTTTACGCCGCAGGATTTTCGCGATGAGCTGGCCATGGTCGCCGCCGATCTCGATCGCAAGGCCGGACGCAAATGGCGCCCGCTGGCCGACACCGCCACCGCCGCGCAGCTCCTTTATAGTGCGCGCGGAGATTATTCCGATTACCGCCGCGGCGTCGATTATTACGATGAAGGCACGCTGATCTGGCTTGAAGCGGACGTGACCATCCGGAATCTCAGCAACGGCCGAAGATCGCTGAACGATTTCTGCCGGTCTTTCCATGGCGGTCCGGGCGGCAAGCCCGAACTGAAGCCCTACACGCTGGAAGACGTGATCGCCGGGCTGAACGCGGTTCAGGCTTATGATTGGGCCGGATTCTTTCGCGCGCGCGTCACCGATGTCGCGCCTCACGCGCCGCTCGGCGGGATCGAAAACGGCGGCTGGAAGCTCGTCTACGATTCCAACCGCAGTGCGCTGTGGCGCGATTTCGAGGACGAGCGCCGCGGCACGAATCTCATGTATTCGATCGGCGTCGATGTGAAAGAAGACGGTGTCATTGAAGATGTGGCCTACGGAGGCCCCGCCGAACGCGCGGGCCTCGCTCCTGATTCGAAAATTATCGCCGTCAATAATCGCCAGTTCACGCCGGCGATCCTGCGCGAAGCCGTCCAGCGCACGGCAAAAGACGCGCAATCGATCGATTTATTGATCAAAAACGGCGAATATTACAGCGTTCATCGCCTCGAATATCAGGGCGGCGAAAAGTATCCGCACCTCCAGCGCGACGAATCGAAGGCGGATCTGCTGAGCAAAATCGTCGAACCGCTCTCCCGGAAAATGTAGCACCCGACGGCTATAAACCCATAATGTGGAATCCCGCGTCGACGAACATTACATCGCCCGTGACGCCGCGGCCCAGGTCACTTGCCAGAAACACTGCCGCGTCGGCGACCTCCGCCGGATCGGTGTTCCTGCGAAACGGCGCGCGCTCGGCGACGGCGCTTAAAATTTTCGAAAAATCCTTGATCCCGCGGGCCGACGCTGTCTTCACCGGTCCCGCGGAAATCGCGTTTACGCGAATCTTCCGCGGACCCAGCTCGCTCGCCAGATACCGCACCGCCGCTTCAAGCGACGCCTTCGCCACGCCCATCACGTTGTAATTGGTCAGCACCCGCGACGATCCCAAATAGGTCAGCGTGATCATCGCGCCGCCTTCGCTCATCAGCGGCGCCGCCGCGCGCGCCACCGCCACCATCGAATACGCGCTCACCTCCAGCGCCAGCGCGAATCCGGCGCGCGAGGTCTCCACGAACGGCCGGTCCAGATCCTCACGATTCGCGAACGCGATCGAATGCACCACCGCATCCAGCCGCCCTAACTCACTCAATCGCGCCAGATCCTCATCGCGAGTCACATCGCACTCGAACACACGCGAAGCGCCCAGCTCCGTCGCCAGATCCTCGACCGGCTTTTTCAAACGCTCGCCCTGATACGTCAGAATCAGCGAGGCGCCTTCGCGCCGGAACGCCTGCGCGATGGCGTAGGCGAGGCTCCATTTATTGGCGACGCCCAAAACGAGCGCGGTTTTTCCCTCCAGCAGATTGGACATGAACCCGTATTCTAGCGCAGCGATTTGTTACAACGAATGTTGGACCTCGCGACCCCGCTCGTGTACATCAAAGGCGTCGGCGCGGCGCGCGCCGCCATGCTCGAAGCCAAGGGCCTGAAAACCGTCGAGGATCTTCTGCTTTACGCGCCGTTCCGCTATGAGGATCGCTCCAACGTGAAGACGATCCGCGAGCTTGCGCCCGGCGAGATGGCGACCATAGTCGCCGAAGTCCGCTCCGCGCGCGTGTCCAATCTGCGCCGCCGCGATCTCGGCCTGTTCATCGCCACCTTCACCGATTCCTCCGGCGAATATCTGAACGCAAAGTGGTTCCACGGCGCCTACCTCGCCGGCGTGTTCGCGCCCGGCGCCAAGGCCGCGCTCTTCGGGAAGATCGAATACGACAACTATTCGGGCACGCTGACCATGATGCATCCCGAATACGAACTCCTCACCGCCGATGAGGAAAGCGACGCCTCGCTCCACACCGGCCGCGTTGTCCCCATTTACGAAGCCGCCGGAAAAATCACCACGCGAATCTTCCGCACACTTCTCTATCGCATCCTGAACGAGCTGGCTCCGCTGCCCGACGCCCTGCCCCAGGAGATCGCCCGCCGGCTGAAACTCCCCGACCGCAACACCGCGATCCGTCAACTTCATTTCCCGCCGCCGGATTCCGATCTGCGCCTGCTCAACAATTTTCGCTCTCCGGCGCAATTCCGCCTGATCTTCGAGGAATTTTTCTGGCTGGAATGCGGCCTTGAATTGAAGCGGGTCAAATCGCGTCTTTATCCCGGCATCGCCTTCTCGCTGACCGATCGCGTCCGGGAACAGATCAAGACAATGCTCCCCTTCAAGCCCACCGGCGCGCAAAAACGGGTGCTCAAGGAAATCGCCGATGATATGGCCGCTCCGCATCCCATGTATCGTCTTCTGCAAGGCGACGTTGGCAGCGGAAAAACACTGGTCGCCGCCGAAGCCGCCATCATCGCCGTCGAAAACGGATATCAGACCGCGGTGCTCGCCCCGACCGAAATCCTCGCCGCACAGCACTACTTCTATTTCAAAAAGCTGTTTCAGAAGCTGAACTATGTAACCGTGCTCCTCACCGGATCGAACACGGCCAGAGAAAAGACACAGCTCAAGAAGATTGTTTCAACGGGCCTGGCGCACATTGTCGTCGGCACTCATGCCCTGCTCGAGCCCGACGTCGAATTTTCGAAACTCGGCCTGGCGATCGTCGATGAGCAGCACCGCTTCGGCGTCGAGCAGCGGCAAAAGCTCATGGAAAAAGGCACGCATCCCGACGTCCTCGTCATGACCGCGACCCCGATTCCGCGCACGCTCGCTTTAACCATCTACGGCGATCTCGACGTCAGCATCATCGACGAGCTTCCGCCCGGCCGCAAGCCGGTCGTCACCAAACACGTCACCGAAGACCGCGCCGAGCAGGTTTATAGTTTCCTGAAAAAACAGATCGACGCCGGACGCCAGGCTTATGTCGTTTATCCGGTAATCGAGGAATCGGAGACGCAGGCGATGAAAGCCGCGCAGAAAATGCACGAGCATTTATCGAAAATCGTGTTTCCGGATTTGCAAGTCGGTCTTCTTCACGGCAAATTGACTTCCGGGGAAAAAGAATCCGCCATGGAAAAATTTCAGCGCGGAGAAACAAAAATTCTTGTCTCGACTACCGTAATTGAAGTCGGCGTCGACGTTCCCAACGCCACCGTCATGTTGATCGAGCAGGCCGAGCGCTTCGGCCTCGCCCAGCTTCACCAGCTTCGCGGGCGCGTCGGGCGCGGCGCCGGGCAAAGCTACTGCATTCTGGTCACCGGCCGCCTGAACGACGCCGGCCGCGAGCGCATCAAAACGCTGGTGGAATCATCGGATGGCTTCTATATCGCCGAAATGGACATGAAGCTGCGCGGCCCCGGCGAATTTTTCGGCACGCGCCAATCCGGCCTGCCCGCGCTGCAAATCGGCAACATCCTGCGCGACGCCGAAATCCTGGAAATCGCCCGAAGCGAAGCGCAAAGCTTCGTCGCGCATCCACCCACCGAAGAAGACCTGCGCCGCGCCATCGCTCACATCCGCGATCATTGGCAGCGGCGCTATGGTTTAGTGCAAGTGGGCTGATTTTTTGGATCCGCCCTCGCGAGGCATGGACGGTGAGAGGCCGAATTTTCGTTTGCGCGCTCGACCGTCTCCGCCGGATTCGCTACTTCCACGACTAATTTCTTATAGTGTTCGTCGCGAAGCTCGATGACGATTGTGTTTCCAGGATGGTGTACGTCCCAGAATACCCATTCGCCATCGCGGTAAAACGTGCCTGCGGCGATCACGCCCGGTATATGCGTTCCACCCAGCCGGATCCCTTTATACCAGCGCTCGGCGATCTGCGGATCGGCATAAACGCGCAGGACGTGGGCGCGCGGAATCGTCAAGCGGCTTCGCAGCGCCCACAGTTTGTCCCAACCTTCCACTTCGAGAACCAGGTCGCCGTTGGAGAAGCTGATTTCGGTCATCGCCCGCTCAAGACACAACCGCTCCCTCCGGTTGTGGCTCGGACGTTCCTAAAACCGCAACCGCGGGGAGCGGTTCACTCCTCAATTAAAACAGATCGCCGATGTCTTTCGCCGTGCCCCGGGCTTCCAGATGAATCAACCCGGCGTTGCCGCCCTGCGGGCTGATCACCGCCAGCACCGCCTTCGATCCCGCCGAATACACGAACAGCGCGCCCTCTTCCGCCTGAATCGAAACTTCGCCGAGCGAGCCTGAGTTCATGCTTTCGCTGATGCGCCGGCCAAGACTCGACGCCGCCGCCGCCATCGCCGCGATCCGGTTCGGATCGGCTCCATTCGATAATGAGTGTGCGATCGGCAGTCCTTCATTGGACGCGAGCAGCACACCTTTTAATTCCGGAATCGCGCTGCGCAGAGCTTCGATATGACTCTTGAGCGCTTCACCTTTCGCCATACTGCCTCCTCATCTTTTGATTGCTTGACGCCGCGTTCTCTGTTTCGTGCGCTTGAGCAAACATATGATCGACCCGGTAAGCGGATAACTTTAATCAGGTCTCATAGGGGATCGCCGTAAGAATGAGTAAGCACGGTGTTCTAGGGGCTTCTCATTAACTGGCCGTAAGTGGTACTTCTGATTTCTGCTACATAAGTGCTTTACCGCATGGAAAGCCGTAAGAGTCCTCTTTAGCATGAAGCAAGAAGGGACGATTAAAGGCACATGCGGTGTCTGTATTGCGGCAAGGAGCTGGCCTTACTTAAGCGCTGGACCAGTGGCGGGGAGTTCTGTTCCGACGCTCATCGCCAGCAGTATCAGGAAGAGTACAACCAACTCGCCCTGAATCGCCTGCTGCAAGCCAAGCCGCGCGAATCCAAGCCTCAGGTTGACGCGAAAGCTTCGGAAAAGCCGGTCGAAAGCAAACCCGCGCCTCCGCCGGAAGCGTTCAGGCCGGTATCGCGCGCGCCTGAACCCGAGCCCAAGCCGGTATTGAAACCCGTGGCAGAGGAACCGGCGCCGGCCCAGGCCGGCTTCTTCCTGGAACTGCCGGTCCCGGTAGCCGCCGGAGCCGTTGAATTTGTGGCCACGGAAATTGGTTTCGAACGGCAGTTTTCGCCCAGACTTCCAGAAAGCGCCCCGTGTTGGGACACCGTGCAATTGCCGGGTGAGCCGGCCGCCGCCGGGCGCATCGCTCTGTTTCGCTCCATCGCCGCGGTGGATTCGCCCATCCGCGCCAGAGAAGGCAAACTGGAGCTGCGCGAATTTTTGCGCCCCGCGCCCGTAGTCGAATTCGATCTGCCCGCCGACGGGGTAAAGGGAATAGCCGAAAAATGCGAGGATCCCATGGACATCATCATCTTTCCTCAGCCTCCGCCGAGTGAGCCGCCGTTGTGGCGGGAAGACGAGCGAAATTTTTCGCTCCAGCCCGAACTGGGCGCCCTGGCGCGGCTGATGTTTCGCACCACCGGTATCGAAGATGACGACAGCGGCGAGCTCATACCTCCCGAAGCCGAGCCGCGCGCCGAAAAAGCTCCGCCGCCGGAACCCGCGCGGCCGCCTGAAGCGGCCGTGGCGGCGCTGGAAGCCGCAAACGGGCAGCGCCGCTTCGAAACGAGCCAGCCGCAGGTCGCGCAGTCTCCGCGAGCGGTGCCGGTTCGCGTGGTGAATGAGCCCGCCCGTGCGGCGAATCCCGTAGTGATGAAGCCGGCGTCCGCGCCCACGTATCGTCCCACTGCCCCGGCCGCGGCGCAGGCAGCGCCCGCCGCGAAGGCGCCCGAAACGATTCCCGCGGCTCCTTCTAAGCCGCTGCCCGTCACGCTTCACGGACTCGCGGCCGGACGCGGCAAACCCGTTCAGGTTTTTACGTCGCCCGTCGCCGGCGAGCTCGATTTGCAAGTTCCGCGGTCCAATGCCTTGCCGCTTCGTCCCGTAATGACGCTGGGCGCGGCTCCCGTGGCGGCAAAGGAAACCATCAAGGACCCGCCGAAAGAGCTTGTCAAGGAAGCAAAGGACGACCGCAAAATCGTGGAGCGCGCCACTATGGTGAAGCCCGATCCACGACGCCGCCCCGATCCTCACTTCAGCAATGGAAAGGTCCGCAAACCCGAGGCCGAGCCACAGCGCGAAAAAATCGAGCAGCCCAGAGTCGCCGTCGCCACCGCGGTCCGGGAACCCGAACCGCTCCCCGCGAAAAAGCCGGAGGATTTCCCCGCGCCCCGGCCATTCCCTACGCCCGACCTCGACCTGCCTAGCCTCGCGCTCGACAGCGGCGGCGGCTTCTGGGGCAAGCTGCCTGCGGCTGGCAAGGCGGGAATCGGAGTCGGCGGCATCCTGGCCCTGGCGGGAGTCATTTTCGCGATCTCGCACGGCGGCACCGCCAAGCCGGTGAACGCAGCTCCGCAAATCGTCGAGGGACCGGCCTTAACCGCGGTCGAATCGGGCTGGATCACCGATTGGGGCGCCGAGCCGGGCGTGCGCCGCGAGCACGAAATTTCCGTCTTGCGGCCTTCGCTCAATCTCACTGATTACCGCCTTCAGTTTGAGGCGCAGATCGACACCAAGGCGCTCGGCTGGATCTATCGCGCGCAGGATGGAAAAAATTATTACGTCAACAAGCTGGAGATTGTCAAGCCCGGCCTGAACCCGACCATCGCGCTGGTGCGCTTCGCCGTCATTGATGGCCAGGAGCAGCCGCGCGCGCAGTTTCCGCTCACGCTGCCGGTTCATCTGGACACGCTGTATAAGGTCCGCTTCGATGCCGTCGGCGACCGCTTCACCACATACGTGCAGGATCAGAAGGTCGATGAATGGACCGACGATCGTTTGAAGATGGGCGGCATTGGATTGTACAACGAGCGCGGCGAACGCATGTCGCTCAAAGGAACCGTCAATGTTGTGCCGCTGGTGATCAAGAAATAGGGAGACCCCAGGAAAATGCCGGAAAATAACGAACACGTTTTCTTTGTCGATGACGACCTGATTGAAAAGCTGATGCGCGGGGATGCGCCCGGCGATTCCGCCCGCAACAAGCGCGCCGCCGCTTCGCCGTCGTTAGGCAAAGCCGTGAAGCTCGCCTCGGAGGGCAAGCTCAACGACGCCATCAAGGAGCTGGAGCGCGCGGCCGAGCGCGGCGAAAATCCTTCCGAGGTCTACACCGGGCTCGGCCATCTTCGTTTCGAGCAGCAGAATTGGGCGGAAGCCGCTAATTGCTACTCCAAGGCCGCCGCCGCCGATCCAAAGCATCGCAGCGCGCATTATAATCGCGGCCTGTGTCTGGAGCGGCAGGAGAAATTCGAGGACGCCGCCAAAGCCTTCGAGGCGGCGCTCGCCATCGATCCCAAGCGCTGGCAGGCGCAACTCGGCCGCGGCTTGTGCCTGCTGCAACTCGGCAAATCGGCGGAGGCGCTCGAGTGTTTTCAGAACGCACTCAAGGAAAACCCGGCGCAGGAGCAGGCGCTGTTCGGGAAATCCGTGGCGCTCCAGCAACTTGGGCGGTTGGATGACGCCTTCGAGGGGTATCGCAAACTGCTCGCGTCACAGTCCAACCCGGCGGATCTGCTTGTCAACCTGATCGCCCTGTTCAGCGCGCGCAAGGAAGACGCGCGGGTGAAAGAGTACGCGGAAAAATTGTTGAAGCTGCGCCCGCAGTCGCGCCAGGCCTTGCAGGCGCTGGCGTCGGTGTCGCTGTCGCGCGGCGATTACAGCGGCGCGGTTCAACACTGCTCGCAACTGGTGAAGGTCGCGCCCGATTCCTACGAAGGCTGGTTCAATCTCGGCGTCGCGTACCAGAAAACCGGCCGTCTGGAACAGGCCGCCAATGCTTACCGCGAGGCGGCGCGCGTTCGTCCCGGCGCTATCGAAGCGCAGGCCAACCTCGGCGCGGTTCTGCACGAGCGCGGCGATGTCGCCGGCGCCCGGCTCGCATACGAAAAAGTACTCGCCCTTTCTCCCGATCTGCCCGGCGCGCTGTGGAACCTGGCCCTGGCCGCGGAGCGCGACGGAAAACCGCAGGAAGCGGAAAAATATTTCGAGCGCCTCGTTGCCATAAAGCCGGATTTCGAGGACGCCGCCTTCCGCCTCGGATTCCTGCAACTTCAGCGCGCCGAATACGCGGGAGCAGTCGATAGCTTCGAGACCTGCCTCAAGAAGCGCAAGGACTGGGTGGAAGCGCTGTTGAACCTCGGTCTGGCTTGCTGGAAATTCGAGGATCTCGACGCGGCATCGGAAACCTTCCGGCGCGTACTCAACCTCCAGCCCAAAAACACCGACGCGCTGCGCGCCCTTACAGCTATCGCGATCGAGAAAAAGGATCATAAGAAAGCCTGGGAATTGCATCAGAAATTGGCCGCCCTCGGCGAAAAATCCCTGGAGCTTTCCTACAATCTCGGTTTGCTGTTGCAGGCCGCCGGAGAAAACAAACAGGCCGCCGAATGTTTCCAGTTTGCGGTAGAGAAAAAACCCGATTTCTCCGAAGGTCTGCTGAATTTGGGACACGCGCTCAAAGCCGTCGGACGCGACGAGGAAGCCAGGCAGGCCTGGAGCAAGGCCGTCAACGCCGATCCGGCGCTGGCCGGGAAGTACTTTCAGTAAGCGGTCCGAATTGACTCCGGGCAAAACAAAACCTGCTGCGATGGCGGCGCGATAGACGCCGCCAGGCCGCCCGTGTTCCACCTGCATCCCTTCGCGACGGTTCGCGCATCCGGCGTGTTGAATCTCGCCCTGGGTGTTTGATTATTACGGCATGCCCGAAGCCTGGAATAGCGGAGCGATCGGCGGGATCGTCGCCACGTCGGCGCGCTTACCGCCAGCCTGAGCGCCAGCCATCACCCATAGCGTCCGCTCGCAATTTCCAGCCGGGCTGAAGCCCTGGGCGGATGAAAATCCATGGACTTTGCTCGACGTCTGCGAAAGAAATCGTGATACATTGGCCGGAAGTGAAACGAATCGTCCCGTTCTTTTTCGCTTTCGCGCTGTTTGCGCAGAAGAAATCGTTCGATGTGTACGAGGCCACCATTCCCCAGATGCGCGCCGCGTTGGAGCAGAAGCGCGTCACCTCGCGCGAGCTGGTGACGCAGTATTTGATCCGCATCGCGACCTACGAGCATACGCTTCATGCCGCGATCGCCATCAATCCGAATGCGCTCAAGGACGCCGACGAGCTCGATCGCGAGCGCGCGGCGGGAAGAATTCGCGGCCCGCTGCACGGCATCCCCATCGCGCTGAAGGACAATATCCATACCACCGATATGCCGACCACTGGCGGCGCGCTGGCCTTTTGCGGCTACACGCCGCCATACGAAGCGACGCTGACGAAAAATCTTCGTGACGCCGGCGCGATCATAATCGCCAAAACAACGCTCATCGAGCTGGCCAATTGGGTGGCCGGCGCGCCCACGCCGATGCCGGCCTACAATGCGATCGTCGGCTTTGGATTTAATCCCTACGATCCGCGGCCCGATCCGCGTGAATCAAGCGACGGCCGGGCGGTGCTGTCGCCCGGCGGCTCCAGCTCGGGCGCGGGAACGGCGGCGAGCCTGTGGGCGGCAAACGTGGGAACCGACACCGGCGGATCGATCATCAATCCGTCGAATCAGAGCATGCTGGCAGGCATTCGGCCCACCATCGGCCGCGTCAGCCGCTATGGGGTGATTCCCATTACCGCGGATCACGATACGGCCGGTCCGATGGCGCGGACCGTTACCGACGCGGCGATTTTATTGGGCGCGCTCGAAAGCCCTTCGCCCGATCCGAAAGACGAGGCGACGAAACAATGCACGCCGCCTCCGGGCCGCGACTACACGAAATTCCTGAAGGCCGATGCGCTCAAGGGCGCGCGCATCGGAATTCCACGAACGTTCTACTACGATGGCCCGAGCGGCGGCGGCCGCGGCGGATTGAATCCGGCGCAGGCGAAATTGATGGCGGAAGCGATCGAGGTCCTCAAAAACCAGGGCGCGATCGTGGTGGACCCGGCCGAGATTCCCAGCTTTATCGCCCCCGATCCCAAAAATAATTTCACCAAGTGGCCCTACTGTTCGGGCGCGAATCAGGCCAAGGGCAACAACGAAGACTGCTCGATCAACTTCGCCTATGGCATGAAGCGCGATTTCAATGGGTGGCTGGCGACGCTTGGTCCGGGGGCGCCGGTGAAATCGTTGACGGAGCTGCGCGAATGGAACTTGAAGCACGCCAAGGCGGGGACCATCAAATATGGCCAGTCGCGCCTGGATATTTCAGACGAAATGGACCTGAATGAGGATCGGGCGCGGAACGCGGCCGACGTCGCCAAGGATATCCGGCTGAGCCGGACCGAAGGAATCGACGCCGTGCTGAACGCGCACCATCTTGACGCGATTCTGACGCCGGGCGGCAACGGAGCGGACCTGGCGGCGCGCGCCGGTTACCCGATCATCGCTGTTCCCTTCGGGATGATTCCGAACAACTTTGGCGCGCAGCAGAATCCCTTTCCGCCGGGATTCGATCCTAAGCCCTCGCCGTTCGGGGTCGGATTCACGGGCGCGGCGTGCAGCGAGCCGAAACTGATCGGCATCGCCTATGCGTTCGAACAGGCCACCAAACGGCGCATCCCGCCGGAGGGATTCCGGTAGATTCGCGCGCCTGTGAGAAAATTAGAAAATCAGGTTTAGAATCATTGTTGTCGCGCTGGGATTGCCGCTCTTTCTGCCGGCGCAGGATGCTTCGCAGACATTTTCGTCCCTGCCGCCCCCGTCTGTGGGGGAGAAGTGGGATCATTTCACCCGCGAAACATTCGCCTATTTCACGCTCGGGGCCGGCGCGTTTAACGCGGCCGTTTCGCAGGCGACGCGCTCGGCTCCGCTGTACGGCCGTCATTGGAACGCGTATCCGAAGCGGTTCGGCGCCTCGGTCACCGACATCGCGACGCAAAATTTCTTTGGTGATTTCCTGCTCGCTTCGGCTTTTCATGAAGACACCCGCTACGTGCGGCGCGGGCCGTCGCACAAGCTGTGGCCGCGCATCGGTTACGCGATCAGCCGTTCGGTCGTCGTCCGGAAGGATTCGGGCGGCGATACGTTCAACTTTGCCAACGTCGGCGGCACGGCGATGAGCGCGGCGCTTTCGAATGCGTATTATCCTCCGGTAAGCCGCACCGCGCACGAGGCGGCGACCAACTGGGGCACCAGTGTGGCGGGGTCCGGGCTGGCGAATTTAATGCCGGAATTCTGGCCGGATTTCAGCGCGTTTATGAAGCGCCATCTGCCGTTTCATCATCATTAAAGTCGTTAGGGGATCGTCGCCGGATTGTAATTTGTTTGTAACGCCGCATCGGTTAATCTGGCTACAGAGTTATGAAGAAGATTGTGCTGATTGAGGACGACCAGGATCTGTATTCTCTGATCCGGTACAACCTTGAAAAAGAGGGGTTCGCCGTCAGCGGATTGCAAACCGGCAAGGGCGCTCTGGATCTGTGCCGCCGCGAGCGGCCGGACCTGATCATCCTGGATGTTATGCTGCCCGATTCGAGCGGTCTGGAGATTTGCAAGGCGATCCGCGCCGATTCGGAGCTGGCCGCCGTGCCCGTTATATTTCTGACCGCGCGCGCCTCGGAAACCGATCGCATCGTGGGTCTGGAGCTCGGCGCCAACGACTATATCGTGAAACCGTTTTTTGTGCGCGAGCTGATCGCGCGGATCAAGGTTCACTTCCGCGGTCAGGCGCCCATCTCCAAGCTGCTCAAAAGCGCCGGGTTGGAGCTCGATCGGGCGCGCTGCCGCGTGCATCTGGCCGGACAGGAAGTTTCTCTCACGGCAACCGAATTCCGGCTGCTCGAGTTTCTCATGAGCCGTCCCGGGGTGGTCTTCAGCCGGGAGCAACTGCTGGACGCCGTCTGGGGGCACGATCGCGCGGTGACGGACCGCACCGTGGATGTCTACGTTCTCCGGCTGCGGCAGAAGATCGAAAATGAAGGCGGGCCGGCGTTCATTCGCAGCGTTCGCGGCTTCGGATACAGCTTCAACTCAGAGGCGCCGCGGGAGCAGTTACAATAGAAGCAGTCACGCAAGCTTGGCGGCTTACGCCACTTCGGCCATCCGTGGCATAAGCCGCCAGGCTTGTGCTTCTTTATGGACGCACTCTACGATGCCCTGGCGTCGCGCATTCTGATCCTCGATGGCGCGATGGGCACGATGCTTCAGGCATACAAACCCACGGCCGCCGATTACGGCGGATCGAAGCTGGAAAATTGCAGCGAGATTCTCTCGCGCACGCACCCGGAATGGATCACCGCGATCCATTGCGCCTATCTAGAAGCGGGCGCCGATATTATCGAAACCAACAGCTTTCAGGGCTCGCCGATCGTGCTGGCGGAGTTTGGCCTGGAATCGCAAACGCACGAGCTGAACGTTCTCGCCGCCAAACTGGCGCGGCAGGCGGCGGACCGGTTTTCGACCACGTCAAAGCCACGATTCGTCGCCGGATCGATGGGGCCGACTACGAAATCGATCACTCTGCGCGGCGACGTCACCATGACGCAAATGGCCGAGAGCTACTACGCGCAGGCCAAGGGATTGATTGAGGGGGGCGCCGATCTGCTGCTGGTGGAAACCGCCTTCGATACGCGCAACATCAAAGCCGCGATCCTGGGCATCCAGCGGCTGGAGCGGGAAATTGGCGCGCCGATCCCGCTGATGATCTCGGGAACCATCGAGCGGTTCGGCGCGATGCTCGCCGGCCAGACCGCCGATGCGTTTTGCGCCTCGGTTTCGCACGCCAATCCGCTTTCGATCGGCCTGAACTGCGCCACCGGTCCGGATCTGATGACCGATCATATCCGCACGCTCGCCCAGATGGCGCCCTCGCGAATTTCCTGTTATCCCAACGCCGGTTTGCCGAATGAGGAAGACAAATATCTGGAAACGCCGGAATCGCTGGCCGCGCAGCTTGCGAAATTCGTCGAGCATGGCTGGCTGAACATCGTTGGCGGATGCTGCGGGACCACACCCGCGCACATCAAGGCCATCGCGGAGATGGCGGAAGGAAAAGCTCCGCGGCCCGTGCCGCCGCCGTCGCATAAAACGTATTTTTCCGGGATCGAGCTGGTTGAAGCCGAGGATTCGAACCGCCCGCTGATCGTGGGCGAGCGCACCAACGTGATCGGATCGCGGCTGTTTAAGCAGATGATCGCCGCGGAAAAATGGGAGGAAGCAAGCGAGATCGCGCGCTGGCAGGTCAAAAACGGCGCGCATATCATCGACGTCTGCCTGCAATCCTCGGATCGCGAAGAGCTGAAGGATATCGATCCGTTCTATGCCAAGCTGATGCCGAAGATCAAGGTTCCGGTGATGATCGACACCACGGACCCGCAGGCGGTCGAACGCGCGCTTCAGTGGTGTCAGGGAAAAAGCATTATCAATTCGATCAATCTCGAGGATGGCGAGGAAAAATTCGAGCGGATGTGCCCCATCGCCAAGGCGTACGGCGCGGCGCTGGTGGTGGGCACGATCGACGAGGACAAGCAGCAGGCGCAGGCCTTCACGCGGGAGCGCAAACTCGAAGTGGCGCGGCGCAGCACGCGGCTTCTCACGGAAAAATACGGAATCCCCCCGGAAGATATCATCCTGGACCCGCTGGTCTTTCCGTGCGCCACCGGCGATGAAAACTACATCGGCGGCGCGGTGGAAACGATCGAGGCGATCCGCCTGATCAAGGAAAATATTCCCTACGTTAAGACCATTTTGGGAGTTTCCAACATTTCCTTCGGGCTGCCGCCAGCCGCGCGCGAGGTGGTCAATTCGGTTTTCCTCTATTACGCGACGAAAGCGGGGCTCGACCTGGCGATCGTCAACGCGGAAAAACTGGAGCGCTTCGCCTCGATTCCGGTCGAAGAGCGCCGCCTGGCCGAAAATCTTCTGTTCAACACGCCGCCTCCGGATCTTCCCGCTCCCGAAGACTGGCGCCAGCAGTCACGCGAGCAGAAAATCGCGATCAATCAATTCCACATCGCCGCCATCACCGAGCATTTCCGGAAAGCCGGCAAGAAGGAGAAAAGACGCGCGGCCGAGCTGCCGCTGGATGAGCGGCTGGCCAATTACATCATCGAGGGCACCAAAGACGGCCTGATTGCGGATCTCGATTTGAAGCTCAAGGAAGGCGCGGCGCCGCTTGACATCATCAACGGTCCGCTGATGGCCGGAATGACCGAGGTCGGCCGGTTGTTCAACAACAATGAGCTGATTGTCGCTGAAGTGCTGCAATCGGCCGAGGCGATGAAAGCCGCGGTCGGCTATCTCGAACAGTTCATGGAAAAATCGGAGACGTCGGCCCGCGGCAAAATTGTTCTCGCCACGGTCAAGGGCGACGTTCACGATATCGGCAAGAACCTGGTCGAAATTATTTTGTCAAATAACGGCTATCAGGTGATTAATCTCGGGATTAAGGTTCCGCCGGAGGATCTGATTCAAGCCTGGCGCGAGTACCGGCCCGATGCGATCGGGCTCAGCGGCCTGCTGGTGAAGAGCGCGCATCAGATGGTGACCACCGCGTCGGATTTCAAGGATCATGGCGTGGATGTTCCGCTGCTGGTCGGTGGCGCGGCGCTGTCGGAAAAATTCACCACCACTCGAATCGGCCCGGCCTACGGCGCGGCGACGTTCTACGCCAAAGACGCCATGACCGGTCTGCGCATCATGAACGAACTGATGGACCCGGAGCGGCGCGAAATCGCGATCAGCACGCACATCTTCTCGACGGCGGAGGCGCCGCGCGCCGAGCCTGCCCCGCCGGTCAATCGCGGCACGGCCCGCAGTCCCAAGGTCCGCGCCGATCTTCCCATCCCCGCCGCGCCGTACCTGGACCGGCGGGTGCGCGAAGTCCCCAATCTGCGCGAAATCTGGACGTACATCAATCCGTTCATGCTCTACGGCAGGCATCTCGGATTTAAGGGAAATTTCGAGAAATTATTGGCCGAGCGCGATCCCAAGGCGCTGGATCTCTTCCATCAGGTCGAGCAGGTGAAGCGCGAAGCCGAATCCTTCATGAAGATTCGCGCCGTCTGGCAGTTTTTTGAGGCCGAGCGCGACGGCAACTCGATTCATCTTTTCGAACCCGGCGCCTCGAACCCTCGCCACACGTTCAAATTCGGACGCCAGCCCAAATCCGACGGCTTGTGCCTCAGCGACTATATTCTCGATCCGGAAGAAGGGCGGCGGGATCATCTGGCGCTGTTTGTCGTCACCGCAGGCGAGTGCGTGCGCTCGCATTCCGAGCAAGCCAAACAACGCGGCGAGTTCCTGCTCGCCCACGCCCTGCAAGCGCTCGCCATCGAAACCGCGGAGGCGGCGGCGGAATGGCTGCATCGCCGCATCCGGGAGGACTGGGGCTTTCCCGATCCGCCGGCGATGACCATGCAGGAGCGGTTCACGTCGCGCTATCGCGGCAAGCGCTACAGCTTCGGCTATCCGGCGTGCCCGAATCTGGAGGATCAGGCCGGATTATGGAAGCTCCTCAATCCCGACGAAATCGGGGTGAAGCTCACCGACGGCTTCATGATGGACCCGGAAGCGAGCGTCAGCGCGCTGGTGTTCCATCATCCCGATTGCGCTTACTTTACGGCCAGCGAGTAGGACGCGCGCGCAACACCTGCTCGGCCTGGATCTTGTCATACTGCATGGGAAACGAGGTCGCTCCGTAATACGCGCTCCACTGATCCTTGTAGTGGCGCGACAGCGGCTGTCCCGATTCGCCGATGGTGATGTTCTGGGACGAATTGTCCAGATCCGCCAGATCGACGGCCATCCTCATCGACGGGCCCAATCTGCGCGTGGTCTGTTTGATGGTCGTGCCCGATCCGCTCATCGGCGCGGGGCCGATATTGAAGTATTTGCCGATCACGGGCAAGTGACTCAGAACGGGATGGTCGATGCGCAACTCCATCCACTGGCCATAATCCCAGCGCGAGAGCTTCGATCCCTGCGCTTCCACTCCGGCGGCGACGCCTCTTTTGACGCAATCGAGCAGCAACTCGTCATAGTCCGGAAACCATCCGGCCGGACGCTCGCGCAGCAATTTTTCGATTACCGGCGGTCCCATGGGAAACGTGTATTCATCGGGCGCACCCGGTGCGGCGCGCGCGATCACCGCCTTTCGCAGCTCCTCGTAGGCCAGCGCCACAACCATCGGCGCCGCCGTTCCTTTTTCCATCTGGCCCGTCCATCGGCGCAGCAGGTCCACGGCTTCGCGCGGGCCAATCGTTTTGCGGTCGAACGCCGCCACAATCTGCCGCGCCAAAAAGTCCGAGAACGCGGAATACACGTCTTTCTGGATTCCAAGCATCTCCCGCGCGGCCCACTTATCCTTTTTGGCCAACGCCCAGCGAATCTCGCTGGACCGGTAGTAAGGCGCGAAATCCCCGTTGTAGGGATATTTGTAATCGGGCGGGAACGGATTCTGATTGGCCGTTACGATCACGCCCGACGGCGGATTAAAAGCCTGGGGCAGATCGTCGAAGGGAATGTATCCCTGCCATTCGCATTCACCCGCGGCGCCATCGGCCGGAACGTCGCCCCCACAACCGGCCGGACGGAGCGGCAGCCGCCCGGCCGCGTGATAGCCGATGTTGCCGTCGATGTCCGCGTAGACAAAATTCTGGGCCGGGCCGGGGAAGCGCGCGAGCGCCGCCTTGAATTCATCCCAGCCGCGCGCGCGATCGATATCCAGAAAGGGAAATTCAAAGCCGCCCTGCTCGGCGGCTGCCCAACGCAGCGCGTACTGGCTTCCTCCGTCTTGCAAAAACACCGGACCATGCCGCGTCACCCATTCATCGAGCTCGACCGGTTTCGCGCCCTTGACGCCGATCATGTTGCGCTCCAGCCGGGCCTGCTCGATATGGCCGCGAAACGCATAGCGGCCGTTCCGCGGATCGATCTGCTCGCGATAGAGATCCTGCACGTCGGCTTGCAGATTGGTGACGCCCCAGGCGACGTGGCGGTTGTGTCCGATGATCACGCCCGGCATGCCCGGCAGCGAAACTCCGGTCACGTCCAGATCCGTCGCCTTCAGATGAACCATGTACCAGGTGGATGGAATCGAAAAGTCCAGATGAGGATCGTTGGCCAGAATCGGCTTGCCGGTGGTGGTGCGCGCGCCGGAAAGGGCCCAGGCATTAGAGCCCGGCTGCACCTCGCCTCCGCCGCGAAGCGGAAAAAGAAACTCGACTTTTCCGCGATCGCCCTTGGCGAGCATGTGCATCTTGGCGACCTCATTGCGCCAGCTCGCCGTCAGCGTACGATACATGTGCAAGCCGGCGAGCAGGGAATCACGAATGCGCCAGGGCCGCGGATCATAGCCCAGAAGCGTGAACTCCACCGGCAATCGCCCGCGATGAGTTTCCAGATAAAAATTCACGCCGCGCGCATACGCCGCCATCACCGCGCGATCGCCGGGCGGCATGTTTTTCTCCGCGGCCTCGGCGATATTTTCCAGCCGTAGCCGCCGCGCCTCCTCATCCGATTCCAGCGCCTGAGTGCCGATCACCTCCGCCAGCTCGCCCGCCGCCAGCCGGCGCAGCGCGTCCATCTGCCACATCCGATCCTGCGCGGTGACGTAGCCCTGAAGAAAAATCGCGTCGCGCCAATCCGCCGCGTCTATGTGCGGGACACCGAGCCGGTCGCGCGAAATGGTCGCGGCCGCCGAAACCGGAGCCATAAGATCACCCGAGGTTTGCGGCAGCGGGCGAACGGCGTACCAATACACCGCCCCCGCGAGCGCGAGGAGCAAAACGGCTATGCTCAGATTGATCGCTCGCTCGAGCGAAGTGGAAAAGAGCACGAAGTTCGATTGTAGCGATTCGGAAAGCCTTGAATGGAGGACCTGACTTCCGGCTCCCGGCGTTTAAAAAATGTCCCTTCGCCTGATCCTGCTCTTCGCGATCATCGCCCTGAACGGCTTCTTTGCCGCGGCCGAAGTGGCGCTCGTCTCCGTGCGCCGGTCGCGATTGAGCCAGCTCGCCGGATCGGGAAGCGTGGCGGCGCGCGCGGCACTGGGACTGCTCGCCAATCCCAGCCGCCTGCTCAGCGCGACTCAGGTCGGCGTGACTCTGGCCAGCCTGGGACTCGGATGGGCCGGCGAGGACACCGCCTATCGCCTGCTTCTCTCCGCCCTGCATCCGGTGATCACGGCGCGAAGCGAGCCCTGGTGGCGCGGCGGCGCTTTCGCCGTCGCCTTCCTGATCATCAGCTTCTTTCATGTCGTGGTCGGCGAGGTGGTCCCCAAAAATATTGCGATTGAAAAGGCGGATCGCGTCGCCCTGCTCATGGCTCCGGCGCTGCTCTTGTTTCTGCGCCTGACGCAGCCGTTCGTCTATGTAGTGGAGCGCTCGGCCGCCGCGATCACGCACGCGCTCGGTCTTCGCGGTGGCCATCTTTCCGGCGGGCATTCGCCCGAAGAGCTGAAATTCATCATCGAATCCAGCCGCATTGAAGGGTATCTCGAAGCGTTCGAGGAAGACGCAATCCAGCGCATCCTCGAACTGGGGGAAGTCAACACGCGCGAGATCATGACGCCGCGCATCGATATCGTTTCTGTTCCCCTCGAGGCCACGCTCGACGAATTGCTGCGCCTGTTCATCGAGCACAAGTACTCACGCCTGCCCGTCTATCACGGCAAGCCCGAAAACATCGTCGGCGTGGTTCATTATAAGGATCTGATCGCGGCGTGGCAGGAACGCAAGCTCGCCGGCGACCGGCGCCAGCCCGCGCGTCCCTTCCGCCTGCGCCGCTACGTGCGCGATCCGCTGGTGGTGCCCGAAACCAAGCCGCTCACGCAGCTCATCGGCGAGTTCCGCAAGCGCCACACGCATCTGGCGATGGTGGTCGACGAGTTCGGAACCATTACCGGCCTGGTGACGTTTGAAGACGTGCTGGAGCAAATTTTCGGTGAAATCGGCGATGAGCACGACGTGCATCGGCCGCTTCCCTCCGCCAGCGCGCCGGTGATCGAAGTGGAGGGCAGCACCAACATCCGCGACCTCGCCACGCAATATGGGATCGAACTGCCGGGCGACGCCGGCTTTGAAACGCTCGCCGGATTTTTATTATTCCGGCTCGGCTATATTCCCGCGCCGGGCGAATCGGTGACCTACGGCAACCGCACGTTTATTGTGGAGGAAATGGATCGCAATCGAATTGTTCGCGTGAAAATTGTCAAACTTAGGCCGCAGGACACGATTCCGGCATGACCCGCTCAGTGCGGCGTTACGCCGCCGAGGAAATGACCCCTTGCCGCATAAATTTGACGCCAACGGCCGGCTACGGGTAGGATAAATGTGCGGGGTGGAGCAGTCTGGTAGCTCGTTGGGCTCATAACCCAAAGGTCG
>JAJPHS010000078.1 GCA_021325175.1 Terriglobia bacterium | reverse complement strand
GAGCCCGTTTGCGTTCCACATCCCGCCGGAATCCGATTTCAGCATTTCCCGGAATCCGTATTCACCATTTCCCGGAACGCTTATTCACATGCCCCGGATTCCGCACCTCTGCTTCTCCGCGATCCAACGGTTTCGTGAATCTGCTGTTCCTGCTGCCCGGTACACCACCGAACGCGCACCGCCGTGGCGCCTCCAAATTTATAAGCCGCCAAAGCACCGTTCATGACCGCCGAGCGTGCTTGCGAAGCAAATCAGTGAGCCGCATAGACCGGCATTCTGGGGGTGTTCCTGAATCCTAATTCCACATAATTTTCATTGAATTTTCATTGAAACGAACGCTTTCGCGTGTTAACGTGACACGAGAGGGGTATTTTCATGTCACGACATTTTTGGGTAGGAGTGTTTTGCGCGCTGGCGGCGGTTTCGGCGTGGGCGCAGTTTGAAAATGCGGCGGTGCTGGGAACGGTGCGCGACGCGACCGGTTCGGTTGTGGCCAAGGCATCGGTCACGCTGCACAACCAGGATACCGGAATTGAAGCGAAAACCACGACGGATACGAACGGGAATTTTGAATTCGCCAACGTGAAAGTCGGGCGCTATTCGGTGAGTGCGGAAGCGGCGGGATTTTCGAAAGCCGTCGCCTCCGATGTGGCCGTCGATGTGAACGCGCGCCAGCGCGTGGACCTGACGCTGCAAGTCGGCGAGGTGAGCTCATCGGTGGAGGTGACGGGCGCGGCCGCGGTGCTCGAAACCGATTCGAGCGAACACGGCCAGGTGATCAATACGCAGCAGATCGTCGAATTGCCGCTGAATGGACGCAATTACGCCGATCTAGCGCTGCTTTCGACCAATACCATCAAATCTCCGATCGCCATTTCATTTTCGGCGAGCGGCACGCCGCGCGAAGGCTCCTTCAACGTGAACGGCATGCGCAGCACCTACAACAATTTTCTGCTGGACGGACTCGATAACAACATGTACGGCACCAGCAACCAGGGATACTCATCGCAAACCGTGCAGCCGTCGCCGGATGCGATCGCCGAATTTAAGGTGATCACGACCAATTACAGCGCCGAATACGGGCGCGTGGGCGGCGCCGTGGTGAACGCGGTGATGCGGTCGGGAACGAATCAGTTCCATGGCGCGGCGTGGGAATTTCTGCGCAACACGGCGCTGAATGCGGATGGTTTTCAATTCACGCCGCTGGTGTTCAAGCCGACCTTGCACCGGAATCAGTTCGGGCTGGACATCGGCGGTCCGTTTATCAAGAACAAATTGTTTTTCTTCGCCGATTACGAAGGCTTTCGCCAGTTGCAGAATTACCTCAACTACGATTCGATTCCGAGCATGAACGACCGCCAGGGAATCCTTCCGGTGCCCGTGGTGAATCCGCTTTCCGGCACGGTTTATCCGGCCAATACGCCGATTCCGATCAAGCAACTGAATCCGTTCGCCTATTATGCGCTCAGCAATCTTCCGCCGGTGAACGCGGGCGCGCCCACCAGCCGGTCAAGCAACGATGAAGCGCTGCTGCTGATCCGCGATTACAGCGATAAATACGACGTCAAGCTGGACGGCCAGATCAACGAGAAAATGTCGGCGTTTCTCCGCTGGAGCCAGCGCAAGGATCTGCAATATTTCGCGCCGGACCTGACCGGACCGGCGGGGGGCGACGGCAACGGCTATATCCACACCATCGATCAGAACGCCTCGATCGGGTACACCTGGATGGTGAACAACACCTCGATTTTTGAAGCTCGCTTCGGATACACGCATGTGCTGGCGGGCAAGGTTCCCCCGTATCTGGGCGGCCCGAGCATGGCCTCGATGTTCGGCGGATTCGCCGGGCTGCCGACCTCGCCGAATCTTACCGGCGGGATCAACACGCAGACCATCAGCGGGTTCGGCACCTCGATGGGGCGGCAGACCAGCAATCCGCAGTTTCAGAATCCGGAGTCGTTCGATCCGAAGTTCAATTTTTCAAAGCAGCTTCGCGAGCACTCCTTGAAGATGGGTTATGAGCTGACCATCATCCGCACCGAAGTTCTGGACGTGAATCCGCTCTACGGCCAGGACACCTACGCGGGGCAGTTCAGCAAGCCGACTTGCGTGCAGCTCGGCCAGCCCGCCGGGTGCACCATCCCCAGCGACGCCACCAGCTATAATCTCGCTGATTTCATCTTCGGCTTGCCGAGTCAGGTGAATCTCGGCAACAACTTCGTCGCGAATCTGCGGCAGCACGTGAACGCGCTTTACATCCAGGACGACTGGCGCGTGACTCCGAAGCTGACGGTCAACGCCGGCTTGCGCTGGGAGTTCGCCACGCCGTTGTATGATCGCGACAACAACTGGTCGAATTTTAATCCGGCGACGGACACCATGGTTCGCGCCACCGGCGGCAGCCTGTACAACCGCGCATTGGTGCATCCCAATTACGCGGATTTCGGCCCGCGGCTCGGCATCGCCTACAACGTGATGCCCAAGACCGTGATTCGCGCCGGCTACGGAATCAGCTATGACTTTTTCAATCGCGTGGGCAGCGCGATTGAGGGCATCAACGCTCCGCTGGCGCTTTTCGGAGTGCTGACGCAAACGATTCCGGCGGGCGGTCCCGTGCCGCCGAGCTTCCTGACGACGCAAAACAGTTTTTCGACCGGCATTGCGAATCCGGCGAATTTCAATCCCGCGGTTTCCAACGTCGATTATATTCCGGCGAATTTCCCGTGGTCGTATGTGCAGAACTGGTTCGTTTCGGTGCAGCGGGAGATCACCAAGAACACCGTGGTCGAGTTGGCTTACAACGGCAATCACAGTTTGGACCTGCCGATTCTCGCCGACTACAATCAGGCCGCGCCGAATGCTCCGGGCGGCACGCTGACCTATTCGCAGCGCGTTCCGATCCCAAGTTTCGGTCCGATCACCTGGGTGGATCCGGCGGGAAATAATCACTACAACGGGTTGTCGGCGCGCGTCGAGCATCGCTTCGCCAATGGTTTGTACTTTTTGAATTCGTTCACGTGGGGCAAGGGGATCGGCGATTCCGAGCAGGCGCTGGAATATTACGCCGGATACGTACAGGCGAATCCGCAGAACATTCACAATCTCGCCGCGGAAGCCGGTCCGTCGAGCTTCGACGTGAAGCTGAACAACGTGACCAGCATCGTCTACGATCTTCCGTTCGGCAAAGGACGCAAGTATGCCTCGAACATGAATCCGGTGCTGGACGGCGTGATCGGCGGATGGGAGCTGAATACCATCAACACGGCGCACACCGGAACGCCGCTCAACGTCTACTACAATCCGACGCAGCAGGAAGAAACCAGCTCGCTTTCAAATGATTATCGCGGCGAGCCGTTCCTGCGGCCGAACGTCTCGGGCAGCGCGGCGAGCCAGACCAAATCGCAGATGATCAACACATTCTTTGCGGGCTACACCTTCGCCACGCCGCCCGGCAATTATCCCTTCGGCGACCTCGGCCGCAATGCGTTCCGCGCGCCGGGGCTGGAGCAGTGGGATTTTTCGGCGAACAAAACGTTCCGCATCCGGGAACTGGCGCGCTTGCAGTTCCGGTCGGAGTTTTTCAATCTGACCAATCACACCAATTTCGGAATCCCGGGGACGAATATTTCGACGTCGTCGTTCGGGCAGATCCGTACCACCTATCCGGCGCGGCAGATCCAATTCGCGCTGAAGCTGACGTTTTGATGCTCCGGAAAAGCGGGCGAACTCCGGCGATCCGCTGGAGCCTGCCCGCTTATTTTTTTAAAAACGTCCCCTGCTCTAACTCTTCAAAGGCCGAGCGTAACTCGTCCTGCGTGTTCATCACGATCGGACCGTACCATGCGACTGGCTCCTTCAACGGTTCGCCGGAGCACAACAGAAAGCGAATCCCTTCTTCTCCCGCTTGCACCACCACTTCATCGCCGGAATCGAACAGAATCAGCGACCGGTTTTCGGCTTCGGTAGGCGGCGCCGTATCGAGCCATCCGACACTTTCGGTCGGAACCGCCAGCGGACCCGAGGCGTTGCAGAATTTCCCGCTGCCCGAAAAAACGTAGGCAAACGCGTGCCGGCGCGTATCGACCGGGAGACTGCGGCGGCATCCCGGCGGAACGGTGATGTCCAGATAAATCGGATCGGCCGCGATTCCATCCACGGGACCCCTCTTGCCCCAGAACTCGCCGCAAACGATGCGCGCTTCGGTGCCGTCGTCTTCGATGACGTGGGGAATTTCGGCCGCCTTCACTTCCTGATAACGCGGCGGCGTCATCTTGAGCGATGAGGGCAGATTGGCCCAAAGTTGAAAACCGTGCATGCGGCCGTTGGCGTCGCCCTTAGGCATTTCCTGATGAATGATGCCGCTGCCGGCGGTCATCCACTGAACGTCGCCGGCGGCGATCGCGCCGCGATTGCCCATGCTATCGCCGTGTTCGACGGTTCCGGCAAGCACGTAGGTAATGGTCTCGATCCCGCGGTGCGGATGCCAGGGGAAGCCGGCGAGGTAATCGGCGGGAATGTCGTTGCGAAAATCGTCGAGCAGAAGGAACGGATCGTAATCCGAACTTTGCCCAAAGCCAAAGGCGCGGCGTAGACGCACGCCGGCCCCTTCGATCGTCGGCTTGGATTTGACCAGGCGCTTTACTGGTCGGATCGACATACCCTCACGTTAACAGACCTGTCAAGCCGCGCAGGGGGCTTCGCCGCGGCCGGCTTTGCGGTTCGGCGCCCGCGCTAGCCGTGCGGCCGCGCCCGAGATTCGATACGATGCAAACGATGACACTACCAACGCGAGAGCTCGGACGCACGGGAATGAAGATCACCACCGTCGGATTCGGCGCCTGGGCCGCCGGCGGCGGAGGATGGGCGTTCAGTTGGGGTCCGCAGGACGACAATCAATCAATCGCTGCGATGCGCCACGCCGTCGACCTGGGGATCAACTGGATCGACACAGCCGCGGTTTATGGCCTCGGACATTCCGAGGAAGTGGTGGGGCGTTTTCTGAAGACGCTACCCGCCTCGGAGCGGCCGCTGGTATTCACCAAGTGCGGCTTGCAATGGGACCCGGAAAATCCGATGGCGCAGGCCCGGCGAGTCTCCGATCCGAAATCGATCCCGCGGGAGTGCGAAGAGTCGCTGCGGCGGCTCGGCGTAGAGCAAATCGACCTGTTTCAATTTCACTGGCCGGATGAGACCGGCATCGCCGTGGAGGATTCCTGGGCGGCGATGATCCGCTTAATCGAGCAGGGGAAAATTCGCGCGGCGGGAGTTTCCAACTACAGCGTACCGTTGCTGGAGCGCTGCGAAAGAATGCATCATGTCGATTCCCTTCAGCCGCCGTTCTCCTTGATCCGGCGCGAGGCGGCCGCGAATGAGATCGCCTGGGCGGCCGCGCACGGCGCCGGAGTCATCTGCTATAGCCCGCTGCAATCCGGCATTCTGACCGACGGATTCGACGTGAAGCGCGTGCTGAAAATGTCAGCCGACGATTGGCGCAGGAAATCGCCGCTGTTCCGGCCGCCCGCGCTCGATCAAAATCTGGCGCTGCGCGACGCCCTGCGGCCCCTCGCACAGCGGCATCAGGCGACGGTTTCCGCCGTTGCGATCGCCTGGGTGCTGGCGTGGCGCGGGGTCACCGGGGCGATTGTCGGCGCGCGATCCCCGGAGCAGATCGATGGCTGGATCGGCGGCGCCACCCTCCAGTTGACCGCGTCGGATCTGGATGAAATCGCCGCGGCGGTAGAAAGGACCGGCGCCGGCACGGGGCCGGTGCGGCCGGAGGCGGCGCATTTGCATATTAGCTGACCTGCTCGGCTCGCTCGACCTCTTCCAGGTGCTCGATGCCCAGCAAGCGGCGGCCGTGCGCGGCCAGCTCGAATCGATCCTTCACGCCGGTCTTTTCGAAGATGTGCATCAGGTGGACTTTCACCGTTCCCGGCGTAATCGCCAGCGCGCCGGCAATTTCTTTGTTCTTCAGCCCCGCGCAGACGTGATGCACGATCTCTCTTTCGCGGGGCGTCAGCCGGGGCGAGGAGCGGCGCTCGACCGATCCGCTGACCTGACCGGTGAGCGAGCTTTCAATCCACACATTGCCGCGCGCGACCGAGCGAAGACATTCGAGAATGGTGGGAACCGGCAAGGTCTTTTTCAGAATCCCGCGCGCGCCGAGCTGCAATGCGCGGAAGCAGTCGATTTCGGCCAGATCGTTGATCCACAGCACGGGCTGGCAAAGGGCGGCCAGGCTCCTGAGGTCAGTGATGAACTGAAACACCATTTTGAGTCCCGCGGTTTGGTCGATGAGAATGACGTCCGGCCGGCGCTGGCGCAGAGCGTCTCGCGCCTCAGCGAGGTTGGGGGCCGATCCGGCAAACTCAAACTCCGGGCATTCGCCGAGGATTTTGGTCAATCCTTCTAGTACGATCGGCTGGGACTCACAGGCGAATACCGTCACAGGCTCCAAGTAAATCTCCCTAGGAGCATCAAATCGACGGCGCGCGAAGTGGGATTTAGGTACTAAGTATCAATTTATGACCGTCGTACGACCCGGCGGCGGGAACCGGGTTAATTGCCCATGGACTTTTTCAATTTACTCACCAGTCTTTCGGCGACTTTGCGTTCCCCGCCCCGCCGCATGGCGCCGAATACCAGACTGCGATCTCCCGCCTCGCCCGACCATAAAATCTGCTTCCGCTGTTTGTCCACCAGGCTGAGGCTTCCCGTGGCGACGTCGTGCAGGCCGAGATAACGTCCCGTGATTTTCGCGCCCGTGCCTTTTTCCTCTTCGCTGACGCCGGTGAGAATTGCGTCGGCGTCTTTCTCGTCGAGGACGAGTGAAATCCGCCCGGCCATCTGCTTGAAGAATTCGGCGCGCAGGTACTGATCGAGATCGTTCGGAAGTTTATCGATAAAAATTTTGTGAATCGAGTGAAGATCGGGCGCGGCGGCCGCGGTCTCGCCGACCGGCGCGGGAGAGTCCGCCACCTGGGCGAGCGCCAGCGGCGCGATGGTCGAAGCGAAAATCAGGGGCAGCGCGAAAATCCGCAGCATGGATCCTCCTAAGTCGAGCTCAAGAACCTATTTATTGGATCACAAACCGATCCGCGGCGTGTAATATCATTGAGTCAAATGCACACCTCTCGATTTGCAACCGGACTGGCGATCGCGGCGTCGCTGGCCGTTTCTCAATCCTATTTGGCCGCGCAGGGCCGGCAGGGACAGGCCCAAACGCAGACTCAGGCACAGGCGCCGGCGCCCGCTCCGGAAGCTCCGGCAGCGGTTCCGGGCGGGCGCGGGCGCGGCGGAATCCCCGGCCCCGGACCCGCCATCTACGCGGGCGAGGTGGATGAAACGCCCGTGGTCACGCATCATTCGATTCATGTCGATGGCAAGGCGTTGAACTACACCGCGACCGTCGGGCAGATGCCCCTCAAGAATTCTTCGGGCGAGACCGAGGCCCACATTTTTTACATGGCGTATACGCTGGACGGCGCAGATCCGGCCAAGCGGCCGCTGACATTTTCCTTCAACGGCGGTCCCGGATCGGCGTCGATGTGGGTGCATATGGGCGGCTGGGGCCCGCGAAGCCCGAAGCTTCAGCCCAACGGATCGATGCCGCCGCCGCCGTATCAAATTAAAGACAACCAGGACACCTGGCTGGATAAAACGGACCTGGTGTTCATCGATCCGGTGGGAACCGGCTACAGCCGGGCCAAGAGCGTCGCCATCGCGCGCCGCATGAACAGCGTCTCCGGCGATATCCAATCGGTGGGCGAGTTCATTCGCATGTACATCGTGCGCAACAGCCGCGAACTATCGCCGCTGTTCATCGCCGGAGAAAGCTACGGCACGTTCCGCGCGGCCGGGCTGGCGGGTTATCTGGTCAATCAAGGGATCGCATTCAACGGCATCGTGCTGGTGGGGACCACGCTGAATCTGGAAACCATCTGGAGCCGCAGCGACGATCTGGTCTACGAACTGGAGCTGCCCACCTACGCCAACGACGCCTACTATCACAAAAAGGTCGCGGCGGATTTGCAGCGCAAGGATTTCAAAACGTTCCAGAAAGAAGTGGAAGCGTTCGCGCTGGGCGAATACGCGGCCGCCCTCAGCAAGGGCGACGATCTTCCGGCGGCCGAGCGCAAGGCCGTGATCGACAAGCTTGCGCGATACACCGGCCTGGACCCCCATTACATCGACGAGAGCAATTTGCGTTGGGATGTCGGGCATTTCACGCGCCAGTTGCTGCGCAACGAGCATGAGCAGATCGGACGCTATGACGGCCGCCTGAAGGCTCCGGCCTCGCTGAATACCGGCGAGACCAGCGAGTTCGATCCCTCAAGCGCGCTGATCACTCCACCGTTCACCGCCGTGTTCGATCAGTATATTCGCAATGAGCTCGGCTACAAGACCGACATGTTCTATTATCCGAGCGGCGGCATCCAGCCCTGGGACTATCAGGTGCAGAACGGCTTCGGCGACACCACCAGCCTGCTGCGCGAAGCGATGCAGAAGAATCCGTACATGAAGGTGATGATCTGCGCCGGCTACTACGATCTGGCGACCCCGTATTTTGCGGTGGAGTACACCTTCAACCACATGGGCCTGCATCCGGAGATGCATAAGAACATCACCTGGAATTTTTATCCGGCGGGCCACATGCTGTACATCGACAGCGACTCGCACAGCAAGCTGAAGAAGGACTTCAGCGATTTCCTGAATCTGGCCCTGCCGAAAACGGAATGATGGCTGTAGCTGTGAGATAATAAAATTTCACGCTGCCCGGTGAGGTGCGAGAGTGGTTGAATCGGGCGGTCTCGAAAACCGTTGAACCTTTACGGGTTCCGTGGGTTCGAATCCCACCCTCACCGCCACGCGCTTTCATCACTCGCCCGGGTGATATTCGCGCTCGATGTGCCCTTTTAGCTGTTCAGGATAATAATAAACTTCGCGAAGATTGCCGCTCGCGTAGCGCTCGGCTTCATCGTTGAAGTGCCGCGAACGAGGATCGCCGCTCTCCCCGCCGGCCGTGACCGCTCGCGCGCGTACTTTGGGGCCGAACTCCACCACCGCGACAAAGCTGTTGCCGCTGGTGCCATACCACTTCTTCGTATTTGGATATTGGCGCGCGCCAAAGCTGGCGAGCGATCCCCATTGCGAACTGGTGAAAGGCACCGGAATGCTCGGCTCCGCGTCGTTGAAATTGGGGACGATGTCGTCGTTCACGCGCTGGAAGCGATTGATCTGGCCCCACGGAGTTTTCCATGTACCGAAATCGGAGTCGAGTTTCGCCGACGCTGCCGCGAGCGAGGAAAGCAGCCTTGCCGCCGGCAGCGCCGCGACCTGGTCCTGCTGCATGCCGCGTCCGCCGCGGCGCACATCTTCGCCCCAAAACACCGCGAGCGACGTCGCCACCGAATCCGCCGACCAGCGGTAATCCCACTTGCGCAGAACCGCGATCTGCTCGTCGAGCTTCGATTTCAGCGGGTCCGAGGCGGGCGCGGCGTCCCACGCCTTCAAAAGCGCCGGAATCGTCTTTTCAAACCACGGCAAATAGCTGTCGAAAGCGGCCGCCAGGAATGAATCGAGCGTGAAGTTGTGCTGATTTTCGAGAATGCGCAAAGCGTGCAATCCGCGCGCGGATTCGCCGCCATTTTCGACGTATTTTGGATAATTTTCGCGCTTCGGGCTATCGGGACCCGCCGCCGTCCACGGCCAGTTGTTCACATTGAACAGCCATCCGGTTTTGGGATTCAGCAGGTGCGGGGTTTCGTCCACCGAGAGCAGTCCTTTCCACTCCGTTTCCGGATTGGACCCGTCGACCGGCTTGGTCCAATCAAATTTCGGATCACGCCGGGGGATGAAATTGCCATGAAAATACGCAATGTCGCCGTCGGCGTCCGCAAAAATCGTGTTATTGGACGAATTCGCCTTCAACTCCATCGTCTCCAGATACGACTTGTAGTCGTGCGCCTTGGTGCGCAGGAAGGATTGTTCGAGCGCCTTCATCGGCTCCTGCATGATCCGGAACGCCACCCACTTGCCGTCCTGTTCGCGAACAATCGGCCCGTGGTGCGAATAGTAAGCCGTGAACTTCTTCTCGGCCATGCCGCTGGACGTTTTATATCGAACTGTGATTTCGCGCGTCCGCATCGGCCTTTCCGTGTTCCCGTACTGGTAGAAATATTGGTCGCCTTTCTTGCTGACGGTTTCCAGATATTCATCGATGGCGTCCACGCCGCTGGAGGTGTGCATCCACCCCACGCGATTGTTAAAGCCTTGATAAACGAAAAATTGTCCCCAGGTGACAGCGCCATAAGCATTCAGGCCTTCATCGCTCGACATCTGTAATTCCGACCGGAAAAAAAACGACGTGTGCGGATTGATGAGCAGCATGGCGTGATGCGTCGCCGTGTCGGAGGGTCCGACCGCGATGCCATTGGATCCGCGCGGCTCCTGATCGGGATCGTCCTTGGCCGCGCTCGATCCGGACGAGCCGCCATAGAAGGATTCCAGTTGCTTTAGATTGACGCGCTCCGTATCGCCGCCGATGCTGCCTTCGCTGAAGGCCAGCGTCATCCAGGGCTCGAAGTGCGTGATCACCTTCGGATGAAGATTCGGGTGCTTATAGAGATAGAAATTCAAGCCGTCGGCCCATGCAATCATCAGCTTGCGGAGCCAGTCCGGGCAGGTCGCGTAGATTTTTTGCAACTCAGCCGGATCGACGAAAATTTTATTACGAAGATCCTGATAGATTTTCGATTCACCCTCGGCTTCGGCGGCGCGGCCGAGGTAGGTGACATAGTTCATCTCGACCCGGTTGAAGTCGTCTTCGGCCTGGGCGTAAATCATGCCAAACACGGCGTCGGCGTCGGTTTTTCCATGGACGTGCGCGATGCCCCAATCGTCGCGCGTGATGGTAATGTTGCGAGCTTCTTTTTCCCAGCGCGCCACATCGGACTGGGCGAAGGCAACGGAGGCGGTGAGCAAGATCAAACAGGTTCTCATAGGACCCTCCGTTATTTTAATGTGAAAAGGCCTGGCCAGGAGAGCGGAAGCAGTCTCCAAAAAAGAGAAACGAAAACTCCCAAACTTTCACATGCTTTCATTGGGGTGGACGCGGATCGCGGGATTTGAACGCCCGGCGTCGTCGTAGCGGTTTCT